>JAZUDO010000050.1:0-3291 GCA_045639685.1 Lachnospiraceae bacterium | reverse complement strand
GAATATGGGTATCTTTATGTTATTGATGAACCTGTTAAGATAGATATAGATATATACCAACATCCACGTTCTTGTATGGATAAGAATGCAGAGTTTTTGACGAAAAGAGACTTGAAGGTAAGATGGATAAAAGATTTACCGATGTAATGACTTTTCGTTCTAAGAATATGTGATAAATTTTGGGCGTGCGGACATTCGGTTTATGATTATGAACCTGAAGCTTGCGAGAAATCAATACGTGAATTTGTGGAAGGCTTATGAGTATAACCCCGTCCCTGGGGTTCAGTTAGTGAGGAAAATTAATGGAAAAGAGAAATTATAAACTAAATTGTAAAGTTCGATCAAAAGAAGAAAAAAGCGGTGAATATATACCGGCTGAGAATTCAGGATTGCTATGCGAGTATAAAGTAATGGATTCCTTCGGGTTAGGTGAACTGGTGGAGATAAAGCTTGAAAACTGTTCAGAGAATGATTTTTGCGGGGTGATTCATTTTGAACTTTCGGTTGCCGCAGAAAAACCGGCATTTTTTATGCCGGGATATATGTATGGAAATAATACGGCAGATATGCCAAACCACGGAAGAAAAGAATTTCCACGCCTGGCAATCAATTCTTCTGTAAGAGCAGAATCAGATTTCTGGATGACAAGAAGTGATAGGTTGGCTGAGCCGGTTAGCCTTATATATGACACTGGTAGAGTAGTGGGAATTGCGGCTTCTCCTTATTGGATCGGAAGTGATAGTGAGAAAAGTCCGTGGCAAATAGGCAAAGAAAATAATACACCTTTTTATAGGTTTAGTGGATTTTCATGTAGTATTGGGAACGACGGAACAGCCGGTGTTGGATATACACTGGGGTATGAAAATGCTCCGCTTTTGTTTATTCAGACAGCTAATGTAGTCGAAAGAAAACCTTTGGCTGCTGCAAATTGCTTTTCTGTTATGAAGGGCGAAGTGGTCTCTTTTGTTGTACGTATATATGATTACTGTGCAGAAGATGCTACGGGTATTCATGAAGCTATTAAGGATGTGTATAGTCTGTATCATCAGTCTCCTCGTAGTATTCCGGGAATGGATATCAAAAAGGCCACAAATTATCTTGCATGTGCGATTAAAGATTATGCATGGTTAGAGCAGGATGGTATGTATTCCGGATTTGTATATGACCGTGAAAGAATTGAGTATAACAAAATAGGTTCATTAAGCTGGACAAATGGATTGGCAGTCGCAGTACCAATGATTTGTGCTGCAAATCGAATGGGTGATCCCGAGATGCGCCGGCAGTCACTGACATTTATTGAGAATGTAATTAAGAATAGCTATAACGAGAAATCGCACCTGCTCTACGAAGCAGTGCAGGATGGAGTGTGGTCGGTAAAAGGCTGGTGGTATTCCGGTATGCATAGTGGTGGGCACAGTTCGTATCTGAATGGACAGGCTGTGTATTACATATTAAAAGCCTATGTATCCGAGAAAAACATAAAAAGAATTGTTCATGATGACTGGATTGAGTTTGTTAAGCCTGTAATTGATACCTTTGAGAAGACAAAGAATACCGACCGGGAATATCCATTTTCTATGTCAGAAGAAACAGGAGCAGGGCTTGAATATGATTCTCTTGGCGGAGCATGGTGCCTTGCAGCAACTGCTCTCTATATACAGATTACCGGAGATGAAACTTATCTGAAGGGAATTATTGAAAGTGAACTGCATTACTATGATAAGTTTGTCAGGAAGGTAGTTTGCTACGGTGGTCCCCTCGATACGGATAAAGCGGTGGATAATGAAGGCATACTTGCATATGTAAGAGCCGTGAAAAGCTTACATGAACTGACAGGAAATCAAATGTACATAGAGCATCTAAAACAAGGGCTGTATTATGAAGCATCTTTTAAACTGGGCTATAATACACCGGTTCAGGTGAAGCCGCTAAAGGAGATTGGCTGGTCGAGCTGTGGCGGAAGCATAACATCTGTTGCGAACCCGCACATTCATCCGATGTCAAGCACCGTTATTGATGAGATGAATTACTATGTGAAACTGACAGATGATGAATATATGAGAAGCAGACTGAATGACACAGCAGCGTGGGGAATGCAGACATTCAACACATACGATAAAGAATATGGTTATGGATATGTTGGCTGGATGTCGGAACGTTTCTGCTTTTGTGAAGGTCTTGTAGTGGAAAAGTATTCGGATGGCGTTCCCGCAGGAACCTGGTTTGCTCTAATGCCTTGGGCGGGAGCAAGTATTATAGAAGGATTTACCGGTGATTACTGGGCTGTGTGATTAGCCCGATTTGCCGGAATAATATTATCTTACCGCTATAAAAAGAGCCTGCTTTCTGAGTTAGGTGCAACCGATTGAGCTGCAAACAGTCAAGTAAGTTAGTTGGGACATTGGCAGTTTTTTATTTGGTTAAGAAGGTTATGGGTGAAAATGGCAAACATAATAACTTGTCTGAGAATTATATGTGGGATTGCGATTGTTTTCTTTAATCCTTTTTCGCAAGGTTTTTACCTGCTATATATCGTCGGAGGCCTCAGCGATGTTTTTGACGGTATTGTTGCAAGAAAGCTGAAAGAGGAATCAAAGTTCGGCGCAAGGCTTGATACCATTGCTGATATTGTTTTTGTGATTGCAGTATTGGCAAAAATTATAAATGCGGTGTTCTTTCCAACGTGGGTAATCATTTGGATAATTTGTATTTCAGTCATGAAGATTATCAATATAGTCAGTGGGGTTATCGTCAGCGGACATTTTGTTTCAGAGCATACAGTGCTGAATAAAATATGTGGAGTATGTCTGTTTGCACTACCGTTCTGCAATGGAGTATTTTCAGGTCAGTGGTTCACAATACTGTCAGCATTAATCTGTTCTATAGCAACAATCGCAGCCATGCAGGAGGGGCATTATATTCATGTCAAAAAAGAAGTTGATTAATATAAGGGCGGTAAATGATGATATAGTTCGGTTATAAGATTACGGAGCTCCGGCATTTTTCCTTCCTGGGAGAGTGGAAGGAATACGTGGCTGAGATTATTTTGACGCCGGGCGTCTTTAGAAGTATCATTGGGAAGAAGAGTAAAGGATTTCTTATAGATCATGCAGAGGCGGAGTTTGGTCTGTGACCGGCTCCGCTTTTTGTGGTGCGCCTAGCGGCGCACGTTTCTAACGGGTTAAAGTCCCGAATCCGCCCGGTAGTGGGAAGGATATAGCCGAAGGCAAGGGTGTCGAGGGCGACCTCGAATCTGAAGGAAGCTGGATGTGAGGAACATACTAACTCACG
>JAZUDO010000049.1:0-52112 GCA_045639685.1 Lachnospiraceae bacterium | reverse complement strand
GTCGAAGGTGGACGAGCGTATTCCGAAAGAAGAGTTTATCAAAATGGTCGAAGAAGCCACCGATACCTTCAACTTCGCGGACCGAATCCTCCCCGACGACTGCTTCTGATTGGTGTGCCACCGGGTGTGACACCGGGGACGTTCATCGTAAACTTTTCGAGGGTGTATTTACCCATGCGGGTAAAATTCGTGAATATAATATTACCAAAAAGGAATGGCAAATGGATTGTACTAAATACATAATGGCGTTAACGGTTTTGTATGGTATCGGTTGCGGCGTTTCTAGAAAAACGAAAATGATTATATAGTGTAGAGGAATTTGAGAAATGTATAATAAAACAAGAACAGTTTTCGGATCGGAAAATGATGACAGAAAGGCAGCAATAAAGTGAAAGATTTGTTTGAAATGGATAGAAAAAACTACAATCCTGACGGAAAGGTTTACACCAGACCTTCGGCGCGCGCAATTATTGTGCGAGGAGATACGGTTTTGCTGATGTATTCAAAAAAATACGGATATTTTAAGTTTCCTGGTGGCGGGATCGAACCCGGTGAGAGTCATGCCGAGACGATTATCCGTGAAGTGAAGGAAGAAAGCGGGTATTTGGTTAAACCCGATACTATAGAAGAATACGGACGCGTTGTGAAAAGGGAATGTGGACAGAATGGTCCGGATGAGATTTTTGAACAGGAGAATTTCTACTATTTCTGTGAAGTTGAGGATAATCCGGTTGAGACTGATTTGGATGATTATGAGGCCGAAGAGGTATTTACACCGTGTTTTGTGAAACCTTTTGATGCTCATACGAACAATTGGCATTTGCGCCATTCGTTCCGTTCCGAAGAAGAAGCGGAAAAAGCATATTATCTGGGTTTGGTTAAGCGTGACGAAAAAGTTCTGGATCTTATAGACCTTGAGATTCGTGTACGCCAAAGAAAGGCTAATGAAAAGAAGGTACTTTTCGAAATGGGAGTTGATGGTATTGAGAACATGCTGGCATTTGTTGAGCAGACGCTTACAGCCGGAAATTCCGAGGACATCAGTGCTAAAAAAGAATTGAATTATAGCCGTTTCATGCATACAAAGCGAGTTCTTGCCTGGACGAAAAGACTTTATGAGGCAGCAGAGGATAAGAGCCTTTTAAGAAAAGAAGATTTGTACATTGCCGCCGTATTTCATGATGTGGGACGCGTTGCCGAAAGTATCGAAAGAAAACCGCACGCAGTCCTTGGCGAACAGATTACCCGTCGGTATCTGACAGAGCTTGGAATGGATAACGAGCGTATCGATTATATCTGTGGTCTTGTTTTGCACCATTCGGACAAAGACCGGATGCACGATGAAGGCATAGATGCCGGACTTTTGCTTCTTATGGAGTCAGACAGTTTGGATGATATGGGAGCACTTGGCATAGTCATGGACTGCATGATTACAAAGGGTAGAAATGAAAATGCCGATTTTATTAACTGCCTTGACCATATCTCACGCTTTACATTGCGCCAGCAGCAGGAAAATCCGATGGTTACCCCGGCAGGAATCCGTTTCTGGGAAGAAAAAACAAAGCTTGTTGATATCTTCATGGAGGCACTTCGTCAAGATTTGGAACTGAACTGATTGAACTGATTGAACTGGGGAGCGGTGCAAAAGGGACAAGAAGTTTTGACGCTTCGCCCATTTGCAAGGCTTTATAATAGAACGAGGCTTGTATACCGAAGGAAAGCAGGCGTATAATGCGGATGTAATGGGAGCAATAAGCTTGGTAATTCATTTACCGATGTAGTGCATTAACAATTTATTGACTTTGATTTTTGATTATTCGGGCTTAACTTGATTACTGGTTGGAGGAAATGATTATGAAAAAAAACGTGATATTTTTGGCTTTGCTTGTAGTGCTTGTTTTTGCAACCGGTTGTGGTGGAGATGGTATTAAGATTGAGGGCGAAGACGAGGCGTGGAAAGTATATACATATCCCTCTGACAACATGTTCGGATTGGAGAAAATAGTTCTCTTTGAAGACTATGCGGTAGCTGTGTTTGATGTTAAGAAGTGTGATGCGGGCTATGTTCCGTTGAAATCTTTGGACATGGATAAAAAATACAGCGTAACCGTACACATGGACAATCTAAATTCATATAGGAATGGGGAAACTTCTTTGAAAAAAAGAAATGGCAAATATGTGCTTTCTGCCGGTTCAACGTATGATGAAGCCCAAAAAACAGACAGCAGTCTGCCGGTACACGCATCAGGTATGGGTTTTGGATACGGCAGTATATGGTGCTATGAAGACAGAACTTACCTGCAATATATGAACACGGATAATTCGGAGATTACTGAGACTTCGTACCAGGAGTATTATTGGGATTCCGGCCGGTGGGAAGAGATTGTCGACAATAGTTTTGTCGAACAGCCTACGATACCGGATTAAGATATTCCGGGTTATCTGCAATTGAATACGATATTACAGACGAAGAGATTGATAATACTTTAGCTTCGTTACATAGAGAATTTTTATCGGATGAAGAAGGAAATACATCTTTATGGTTTGTTTCTTTTGAAAAGAACGATGGTTCGGTTTATTTTCGGATAAATGACTTGCACCAAATGGGAGACAGGAAAAGATATGCAGAAAAAAATACTTTTGGTTGAAGACGATACTATGATTGCATCGGGGATAGTATATGCTTTGTCAAACGAAGGATACGACGTAATTCATTCGAAAAATGTGTGCGAGGCTCAAAATGAGATAAGTCATAGTGATTTTGACCTAATCGTTTTGGATATGCAGCTGCCGGACGGAAGCGGATTTGATGTAAGTAAAAAAGTTGAAAACACGGATACGGCGTTCATTTTTCTGACTGTGGTTGATGATGAGAATACAATAGTCAAAGCTTTTGATAACGGCGCTACCGATTATATTGTCAAGCCCTTCAGAATAAGGGAATTGCTGGCAAGAGTAAGAAGAATTGTAGCTGACAGGGATAATCGGGCGGAGAAAAGCAATATAATCCGTATGGGACAAATCAGTATCAATACCGATGAGGCAAAGGTATATATCAACGATTCGGCCGTTACCCTTACGGCTTTGGAGTACAGACTGCTTTTGATTTTTGCCAATAACCGGGGAATGCTTTTATCAAGGCAGCAGATTTTGGATAATATCTGGGATATTGACGGAAACTTTGTTGAGGATAACACGCTTACGGTTTATATTAAGCGATTACGTGAGAAGTTGGGAGATGCCTTAAGCATAGAGACTGTAAGGGGGATGGGATACCGTGTGGGTTAGTAAAAAGGAAGTGGAAAGATTATCCGAATATGTAAGAGGAATATCTTCCGATACGGATATCAGGGATAATAAAGAAGGTGCCTTCAGCATTCTGAAAAATGATATCTATTCTTTAGTTAATCAAAAAGAAGGGCAAATAGAAAACCTTGCAGAACAAAGGGATGTACTCGCAGAGTATATGGCAGACATTTCACATCAGCTCAAAACCCCCATAACTTCAATGATGATTATGACAGACTTGATTGAAGGGGCAGAGCCCGAAAAAAGGTCGGAGTTTGTACATAATATCAAGGTTTCGCTTAATAAGATGGAATGGCTTGTGGGATCGATTTTGAAGATGGCCAAGCTCGATACCAAGGCTGTAGAGTTTAATAAAACGACAGTAACGCTACACGAATTGCTTGAAAAAATAAGGCCATCGGTGGATATTTTACTTGATATAAACAGTCAGTCTTTGGAACTTGTCAATGACTGCTCTGTGGTATGTGATAAAAGATGGACGGCTGAGGCTCTGACGAATTTGGTCAAAAACGGAATAGAGCATTCACCGTCCGGTGGAAAGATTTGGATTGACGGCGGGGATAATCCTCTTTACCGGTGGATTTCCGTTAAAGATTCCGGAGTCGGACTAAACAGAAGCAGCTACGCAGCAATGTTTAAAAGATTTGAGCATTCAACAAATGAAAACGGATACGGAATAGGAATGCCACTGTCGCTTTCCATTGTAAAGGGGCAGGGTGGAGATATTGACGTGGACTTCGGCGGAAACGGAACGGGAGCCACGTTTACGATGAAGTTTTTTAAGTGATGCCACTGCTATAAAGTATATAAGTGACTAAAATGTCATAATAAATTATATTTTTGTCACCGAACAGTCATTTTGGATTGCTAGTATGTGTATATTAAAACACAAGGAGGAACAAAATGGCTGTTTTAATTATATCGGATTTAACAAAAAAATATGGCCAAAATGAAACTGAGGTAGTGGCTCTTGATAATATTTCTTTTTCGGTTGAAAGGGGAGAGTTTGTTGCCATTATCGGAGCATCGGGGTCGGGCAAATCAACTCTTATGAATATAATCGGAGGAATCGATCAGCCTACAAGCGGCAGGGTGGTAATTGACGGAAAAGACATCTCGGATATGAGTGAAGACGAACTGGCCATTTTCAGAAGAAGAAATCTTGGTATCATATATCAGTTTTATAATTTGATTCCAACATTGACGGCGAAGGAGAATATTGTACTTCCGTGGAAGCTTGACGGCCGTAGGGAAGATAAAGGCAGACTCGATGAGATAGTTAAAGTTTTAGGCCTTGAAAGCCGTGCGGACCATCTTCCGGGACAGTTGTCCGGAGGGCAGCAGCAGAGAGTATCCATCGGAAGAGCATTGATTAATGAGCCTGCATTTATTCTGGCGGATGAGCCGACAGGTAATCTGGACAGCAAAACAAGCGGCGAAATCATGGATGTTCTGAAGATGGCGAATCAGAAATACAATCAGACAATTCTTTTGGTTACGCATGATGAGAAGGTTGCACTTATGGCGGATCGTATCATCACAATAGGCGATGGAAAAATAGTGAAGGATGAGGTGATTAAGAAATGAAAGCCACATCCGAAATAGCACTTCGACAAATACAGATAAATAAAAAAAGATCGATAGGAACCGTTTTGGCGATAGCATTATCCACAGTGATAGTGACGGCACTTATGTGTTTTGCAACAAGCGCCAACCATATGCTTACCGGATTCTTGGGAGATGATTACGGAGATTACAGTGTGGCATACACGCTTATGATAGTGATTCCGGTCGGACTTTTGAGCCTTTTGATAGCATTTATGTCCGTAACCTGTATTTCCAATATTTTTGCCGCCAGTGCAAATAAGAGAATTCAGGAATTCGGAATTGTTAAGTGCGTAGGCGGAACTAAAAAGCAGATTAAGGAAATGGTTGTTTTCGAAGGTCTGTGGCTCAGTGTGTTTGGAATTCCTCTCGGACTTTTGACGGGAACTCTGGTGGGCTTCATGGGTGTCGGCATTACTTCTCACTATGTGGATGTTTTTAACGATCTGTCCAAAAGTATTATTATGCGTCCCTTTGAAGCTTCATTGTCCTTTCACATTTCCGGTTGGACATATCTTTTTGCTTCTTGGGTTTCTTTGGCAATTGTTATCGGTTCTGCGGGGAAACCCGCAAAGGCGGTGGGGAAATTGTCTGCTGTTTACTGTATAGATGTCCGACAAAATGCAAACCGTAAAATTGCCGACGGTAGAAAGGCGGATCGTAAACCGGTTGCCGAGTTATACAGCAGTTTGGCGGAAAAGATATTCGGCTATGAAGGAACCATAGGGCTGATTAACTTAACGAGAAACAAGGCGGGATATAAAGCTTCCACCAGAAGCCTGACTCTGGGTCTCATACTTTTCATTATGCTTGGAGGACTGTCTTCCCAGGCTCAAAGCTTTACCGAATGGATGGCACCTTCATCGAAGGAGATGGTGGTAGATTACAGTTCGATACTTGATTACGAAATAATGCCTGACGGATCTGAAAAGGAAACCTACAGGGTTCCGATTTATTCCGATACATATAACGAAATCTGCGACAAACTGAATGAGTTTGATGATAATGAGGTATACGGAATCGGGAACGACAGTGTTTCTTATCGCGGTTTCATAGATGAAAAATATATTAATGATGAACTTTATTCAGTTGACGGATTGGTTGATTCAGACGGATTCAGAAAGATATCTATAATTTCTGCGGATGATGTTTTTTATGAAAAATTATGTGACAGAGCAAATGCACCGATAGGAAGCAATTTGCTTATCAATACTTTCGGATACAATAATCACGGTGTAATGAGAAACTTCAAACCGTATGATGACAATACCGATACTGTTGTTATAATTGATGATAAGGGAAAACAAACAGACCTTAATATCGGCGGAATTCTGACAGAGGAAAATATACCCGAAACAGGATTTGGCGAGGCCCTTCCGGACTCGATTCGTATTGTTGTTCCAAATGCACAGGCCAGATATTTTGACTGGTATAGCGCAACACATGATGAGGAAGGCTTTAAAAAGTATGCAAGAAGCATAATGGACGAATACTATCCGATACTTACCGAAGATTCTTATGTTGAGCAGGGCTATACCGTGCGAATCAGCCGAGTAGACAATATGGTGAAGGCGCTTAACATGGCTTTCGTGCTGGCGGAGTTTGTAATGTACGGATTTGTCATATTGCTTATGTTTATCGGATTTGCAAGTGTCATCAGTACTATGATAATAAACATAAGAATTAGGAGCAGGGAGTTTGCCGTTTTACGAAGTGTCGGGATGACCGGAAAATCGCTTCGGAAAATGGTATATTGCGAGAGTCTGTTCTGCCTGCTAAAAGCAATTCTGCCGGGAACCATCTTTGGCCTTTTGATTCCATGGGGTGTGAATCTGGCTATTCGACAGTCATTTCCCATTCTGTTCCATATTCCGTGGGGAAATATATTCTTTGGAATCATTTTTGTGGCAGTTGTGGTTATGTGTATTACATATGTTGAAATGGGAAGAGAAAGAGACAGAAACATTATTGCCGAAATCAGAATGGATATGATGTGATATGATTACCGGAGACAGGTGATGGAAAATGATAGAATTTAAAAGCTTTACTGACTTTCCGAGAGGAATTATGTACGCTATTCTTAAAGATGCATATTCGTATGATTATAGGAATAAAGAGTTATGGGATGAAAACTGGAAGGAATCCGATGATTTTTTCTATGATAATCCCGAAATTGCCGAAAAATATGGCTTGGTAACTTGCATTGATGGAAAGCCAATTGGCTTTGTGACATGGGACCCCAGAAATCAGCCGAATTATGTTGAGATTGGGCACAATGCTGTTCTGGAGAAATACAAAGGCAACGGTTATGGTCATATGCAGTTAGCAGAAGCAATCAATAGAATAAAACAGTATCCGGGACTTGAGCGAATAATTGTTTGTACTAACGAGAAGTTGGTAGCACCCAGGAATTATGAATCCGTTGGCTTTTCTTTATATGACAGAAAAGAGAATATAACAGAGAGTGCTTATACCGGAGATTTTTTGTATTATGAAATAAATCTATAAGTTTGGTGGAGTGGATTATGAATTTGTTTGAAATTATTCTTTCTATCTACAGCACTTATTCTGAAGTTTATCAAGGAGCTTGCATCATATGAGAATATGTTACATGAGGTGGTTGCAACAGAGGAATTGCTGGGAAAATGGATTTTTGATAAAGAGAAGGCTGAAGTGATTTTTGCATTGGAAGATGGAAAAGAAGTGGGCTTTGCATTATTTTTTCACAATTTTTCAACATTTTTGGGGCGTGCGGGAATATATTTGGAAGATTTGTTTGTACTCCCGGAGTATCGGGGACACGATTACGGAAAAGGTTTGATTGGCACTTTGGTTAATATCGCAAAGGAACGAGGCTGCGGAAGACTGGAGTGGTGGTGTCTTGACCGGAATAAGCCCAGCGTCGATTTTTACAGGTCTTTGGGGGCTGAGCCGATGGATGATTGGACCGTTTATCGTATCGCCGGAAAGACACTCGATGAGTTTTCAAATAATTGAGATAAAAAAGAGATTGGGTTAGCAGTAAAAAGAGACTGGATTTATCAATATAAAGGAGACTGATTTCTTATGAGAAAATTTATTGTTTTAATGTGCCTGGTTGTATGTGGAGCTATTTGCGGATGCGGAAAAGCGTCGTATGAAGATACGCTTTTGCTGGGACATCATTGGGGAGAAAAAGAGGAAGATTTTTATGTGGAGCAGGGTGAAAATTACCGTGTTTCGGAAGGTGGAGAATTGTTTGGACGGTCGGTTGAAGGTGTAGACGGAAGATTTGGCGACACAAAAGGTTTGTGTAAGATGGGATACAACATTCCATTGGCAAATGAGGAAGCTGTGGATGAATTGATCGCCAATGTATTTGAATTGTTAGCTGATGAGGAAGTTCTTCAGCATTCCACCGATGCAAAAGGTGAATTTGTGGAGTGGAGTATTCATGACGCTCCTGCAGGAGTAACACTCCGAAAGAGTAAGGAAGGAAGTTTCTTTAACGTTGAGATTTGGTGTTATAATGATACCTATGCATTTTAGAAAAAGATAAGGTGGAGTAGAAGATACTCCACCTTATCTTTTATATTGTTTCCACCATATCTTTCTTATATCAGTTCAAACGTATCTTCAATACATAACTTATCTGACTTTACCGTAAGAACCGCCTTGCCGGCTTCATAGCCCGAACGAAGAATGGCGGTTGCTCTGCCACGGTAGGTTACTGTTTCTGTGGAGGTGTAATCCTCTGCGGTAATCGGGTTACCGGTTCCGAAGCCTGCAAGGCTTGCAGGGCCTGTGAGCTTGGCTGTTAGCTCAAGTTTGGCGTCGGGAACAATTCTACCGTCACTGTCAACAACTTCAATGTTTACGTAGATTACATCATGCCCGTCTGCCCGCATGCTCTTTTTTTCGGGAAACATTCTGATGTCTGTCGGTTTACCTGTTGAAGACAGGGTAGCACGGCTGATTTCTTTGGCGTCTTTGTAACTTACGGCTTCTACCTTGCCTGGGACATATATTGTTTCAAAGGATACGGTTTCCGGCATTGGGCGTTCCTTACTTACAGCTTTCTTGCCTATTGATTCACCGTTTATCAGTAATTCCACTTCGTCTGCATTTGAAAAGACTACTACTTCAACCGGTTTCCCTTTATATTCTTCATAGCTCCAGTTTCTAAGAAGTGAAGGAAAACCCCACATGCTGATTATTTCAGTTTTGCCAAAATCAGAGGGATGTTTTGTATAGATAAATGTCTCCCTGTTTCCCCAGACGACACTTCTGTAATCGCCCTGAGGAAGTCTTTGACCCGTAATGTCAAAGTCAGCATCATTTGCTGTTCTCCATGGATACGGTGAGGCATCGGGGGGCATGAGTGCCCATGGCCCTTGTTTTACCAATGGGTCATCAGCATTGACATAGGCTGCTTTTCCAATTCCCGCTTCGCCGAGATAGTCCCATGCGGTCCACGTAAATTCTCCGATAACATACGGAAGTCTTTCTACCAAAGGCCAATTGAAACCAACCTCCTTTGGAAAGTTTTCGGAACCCAAGATAACTCTGTCGGGAAACATTTCGTGGTCCTTTTCATATATACCCTCGTAATAGTTGTAGCCAACCACATCCAAACCGTTGGTAAACGGTTCGGTAACCTTTTCATAACGGTCAGGGTCAATGCAGATGTTTGAGTTCTGCTCCTGACTTTGTGTCTTGGCAAGTTCATCGTCCAAACCGCTCCACAGAGAACAAATACCGTTGCTTACAGGTCGTGTAGGATCCAGACTACGAATTGTTTCGGCAAGTTTTGTCGCCAGGGCATAGCCGTTGTTCATGCCGCCGCGCTCGGGAATCTCGTTGCCGATTGACCACATTATTACAGAGGGATGTGAGCGGTCGCGTTTTACAAATGCAGTCAGATCCTGCTCCCAGCAGGCATCAAAGAACTGACTGTAGTCGCCGCTTCTCTTGGCAATCCTCCAGGCATCGAAGGCTTCGTCGAAGACATACATTCCAAGCCTGTCGCAGGCTTCAATAAGTGCTGCAGAGGGCGGATTATGCGCGGTCCTGATGGCATTAAAACCGACCTTCTTAAGCTTCTTTATTTTTCGTGCTTCACTTTCGTATAACGATACAGATCCAAGAAGACCATTGTCGTGATGCAGGCAGCCGCCCTTAAGCTTAACTGTCTTGCCGGCGATTCTTAAGCCACGTATCGAATCTGCAGTAATAGTGCGTATTCCGAACAGAGTCGAAGCCTCATCGATTTCTGCGTTTTCCTCCGGTATCAGACGTGTTCTGTATTCGCCAAGATTCTTTACAAGAGCCGTTACACTGTAAAGATTTGGTGTATAGACATCCCAGATTTCGGGATTTTTTAGTGAGAACGCCATTCTTGCAGTTTCACTTGTTTTTGCGTTTACCTGAATCACACGCCTTATTTCTTTCAATACCTTTGTCGTGCCTTCTTTGGTTATCTGCAGGCAAATCTCTGCGTTGCGTTTCTCTGCTGAGGCATTTTCCACTTCAACAAGTGCCTCGAGGAAAGCATAACCGTCAGCAATCTCTCTGGTATATACATAGATTCCGTTTATGGCAGTATGCACCTTGGGACCATGGCAGAGTTCAATTCCTCTGAAAAGGCCCGAACCGGTATACCATCTGGAATTGGGTTGCATAGTTGTGTTCAGATTTACCGTTATACGATTATCTTCACCGAACGTAACGTAGTCGGTCAGATCAACGTAAAAAGGAGCATAGCCGTAATGCTGCATTTTTACCTTATATCCGTTCACATCGACTGCGGCATTCATCATCGCACCGTCAATTGACAGTCCCACACAGTCATTTTCCCATTCTGCGGGAATCCGCACATATTTCGTATAATTTGACAGCCCGCCCGTAAAATATCCCATATCGGATTTTGCGGGAGCATCAGGAAATGTTTGTGTTCCTATCATACCGTCATGCGGAAGATTAACCGAAACACCGGGATCTGAATCAAGTATTCCTATTGAGTCAAGCATCCCCCTTCGAAATGTCCATTCTCTATCAAGGTTCTCCCTATACATAAGTTATCACGGTAACAGATTGGCTGTTACCAACCCCTTTCATGTTTTCTTTCTATATCATATAATAAATATATAATGAACAGACTTCAATTACAATTTACGGCTCTTTTGTATGAAAGGATTTTTGGATGAAACCTAAATCAGAATTAAGTTTAAAACTGTATAATGAAATGCTTCGCCGCGGTTATCCGGAACCTTTTTGCGATGAGGTGACGACGAATGCATCCTGGAATCAAATGCGAATGAACGGACTGTTTGAAGACGATATTGATGATGAAGTAAATATGGATGAAAAGAATAACAGATATGTCGTAGACAAGGCATATCTGGATAAGGTCGGCGGAACATGTTTTTATGAGTTTTTAAAAGGAAAATATGATCATAGTAACACGAAAGCCTGTGTATGGCGTGAGGATTCGGCTTATATTTCGTGTGATGCATTTGAAGAAATACATTTAAACAGATTATTTTCAAAGATTCTTGATGATTATGATAAGTACGGAGTCAATGAGGTTAGCCGCAGTCAATGGGAAAGCGTGTATGAGCTTGCCTTGGAAAACGGTGGTGAATGGAACGCTGCCATCTCGGAATTATCAGCCTGGGCAGAGGAAAACTTCCGTGATTATGATGAGTTTACGATTATAGGTATGTGAAGAAAAAATGCGTAAATTGCGTGCAAATTTGCGCATTTTTTTTGTTGGATAGAAAAGCGTGGCATGATAAAATGATAATGTGGGTTAGTTGTATCCATTAATAAGGCATGAAAGGACAGCGTGAATGACAATATTAATAACATTGGAAATAATATGTTTGTTTTGTGTTTTTGTTTCGATATTCAGTTTGGTTACCGAAAAGGAGAAATCGGAGAGCTTGAGGCGTATAAAGATTCTTTCTATTCTTTCGTGTATCTGGCTGTTTTCGGATGCATTTACATATATTTTCAACAGACCGGAGACCAATTATTGGGCAAGCTACGGTCTTGTTCATTTTGTTCAGGCCCTTACGTATGTCTTGACCAATATTGTTGCAATGGGATTTATTTATTACGCAGAGGCCTATATCTGTGACAAAACCAATATCAGTAAATTATTCTTTAGAGTACCTATGCTGGTGATGATTGTAAATGCAATAATCGATATTGTCTGGTATTGTCGCGGCAAGCTTGTGGTTAATGATGGCGGTACCTTTACCATTATAGGTACGCCGCCGGCCTTTGTACTTATCAGTTACGTTCTGGCACTGGTATCAATCCCCGTTATAGCAGTTTTTAAGAAAAAGGATTTGGGAATCAGGGCGGTAAGCCTTTTTGCTTCATGCTGCCTGCCGATTGGATTTGCCATTCTTGTACTTTTGCTCGAGAATATTGATTTTTCTGTTGTTGTAGGTGCAATTACGGTAGTAATTGTTGCAAGAATACTGCAAAATGATCTGAAGCAGACAAAGCTTGTGGAAGCGTTGACATTTACCAATTATTTCCTGGGAACATACCTGTCTGCATATTATGTAGATCTGAATACGTTGAACTATACGATTTATAAACGTTCCAAAGACATACAGGAGAAATACCCGATATTAACAAGTTATTTTGATTCTTTGGGAAAGTACATAAACACTGATGTTCATCCGGATGACAGAGAGAAACTCCTTGAAATGGTTCGACCGGACAGGATGAAAGCAAAGCTTATTGAAACTCCCGATTTTTACCACCTGTTCCGTGACATTTCAAACGGAACGGAAAAGATATACAAGTTGCAGGTTATCAGAGGTGCTGATGAGAATCATGCCGCATTTGGATTTATTGATGTATCTTTGGAAATGCATGCGCAAAATGAAAGAGAAGCTGCGAGAAAACTCATAGACGGAATAATTTCGGAATATAACCTGGCATATAGTGTCAATCTGGAAAATGATACATTTGAAAGACTTTGCGTGGATGATGATATTGTTGGGAAGGACGAGGAGTTCGAGTGCTTTTCACAGGCATTGGATTACTTTATTAATCAGATTGTCATACCTTCCGACAGAGAACGAATGATTCGGGAAGTGGATTATGATGGAATTCGTGAACGCATTGTTCGGGAAAGATCGTATGATGTGGAATATCGTGCATTAATTCACGGTAAGACAGTATGGCATGAGATGAATATTACTTACATCGATAAGGATGTAGTTGCAATCGGTTTTGTACAGAAAGATTTGGAAATAACCAAACGTCATTTGGAGGAAAAGAGGTACGATGAGTACTTTGCTCTCTTTGCTGTTGATATTGATACCGGACTTATTAAAACAGTAAAAAATCTGTCTGAATATGCAACGGGTAAGGCCGGTGAGGCAACATCGTATTCAAAGGAAATGCTGGCATTTGCCAGGGGGCTTGGCGGAGAGGCCAAGGGGTTCTTTGAAAGGATTTCCGACATCGAATTTGTCAAGAATGAATTCATGTATGATGATAAGCGAACATATACATATAAGTCTCAGATTATATCCGGTGATAAATGGATTGAAGTTACAAGCTACGTTATCTTAAGACATGAAGACGGAACACCGGCTATGTTTACGCTGGGCTTCAGTATTGTTGATACATTGGCTACGGCAAGTATGGAACTGCAGAGCAAGCTCAATGAGGATATGCAGATGATAGGCGGTCTTGCAAGCGAGTATCATACATTGTATTTTTACAATATTTCCGAGAATTTGTTTAAGATATATACATTGGATGGACAGAAATATCCGGAGCTAAAGAATCTGTTTAAGGTGGGAGAGAATCCGGCTGTTTTGATTCAGCGTTTTGGTACATCTGAACTTGTTCATCCCGATGACAGAAAGCAGTTTGAAAATATAGATATAGAATATCTTTTGGAAAATCTTGCCCATAAAAAGAGGCATACAATCAGATTCAGGCGCAAGTACAACGAAGACTATCGCTGGCTTGAGATGGATATGGTTAAGTATGAGGATGAGAATGATATGCCTAACAGTATTATCATAGGATTTGCCCTAAGAGATGAGATGATACGCAGGGAAATGGAACAGCAGAAGGAGTTGGAGGAGGCATATAATGCCGCTGAGGCAGCCAATAAGTCAAAAACCAATTTCCTGTTCAATATGTCACATGATATCAGAACACCGATGAATGCCATTAACGGCTTTACGACAATGGCCAAAAAGTATGTGGATGATAAGGAGAGAGTGACACAGTATCTGGAAAAAATTGATATCTCAGGCAAACAACTGTTAGCGCTTATTAATCAGGTTCTTGAAATGGCAAGAATCGAATCCGGACTTATTGAAATTGAGAATCGACCTGTAAGTATAAAGGAAATATTCACTTCCATGGTTACGGTCATTTCTGAACAGGCAAAGAGTAACGGTCAGATATTTAACTTCTCGCTGGAGAATATAGAACACGAATATGTCTTTGCGGATGAAGCAAGGCTTGATTCTATTACCCTTAATGTTACGGGAAATGCCATGAAATATACGCCTGAAGGAGGGACAATTGATTTTTCATTTAAGGAAATCGAATGTGAAAGAGAAGGCTTTGGAAGGTACGTATTTACATGTACCGATACAGGAATAGGAATGAGTGAGGAATTCCAAAAGGAACTTTTTGTTCCGTTCGCAAGAGAGAAGAATTCTACTGTAAGCAGAATTCAGGGAACCGGTTTGGGAATGACGATTGTAAAGAATCTTGTGGATGCAATGGGTGGAAGTATTGAGGTTAGCTCCAAAGTCGGAAAAGGAACAACATTTGTTATCACGCTTGAACTGGAGATAGATAAGGAACATAAGCAGATAAATGATACCGGTGAAGCAGGTCGGATTAGCTTTGAGGGATGCACGGTTCTTGTGGTTGAAGATAATGAGATGAATCGTGAAATCGCAAAGGATTTGCTTGAAGAATACGGTATGGTTGTGGAAGAAGCGGAGGACGGATTTGTTGCTGTTGAATTGATTGAGAAGCTTTTGAGCACAGATTCGGATCGCCTTTATGATGCGATACTGATGGATGTTCAGATGCCTCGAATGAGTGGTTATGAGGCTGCCGAAAAAATCAGACAGATTGTACAGCCAAAGGGAATCCATATCCCGATAATAGCAATGACCGCCAATGCATTTGCCGAAGACCGACAGGATGCGCTTGATGCGGGAATGGATGAGCATATTGCGAAGCCGATTGATGTGGAAAAACTTCTTTCCACACTGGCTGTATTTTTGGGGAAATAATTAATGATCAGAGTGTTGTCTGTTGAAAATATGCGTTTGTCTGACAAACGGACAATTGAAAATGGTACCCCGGGGCGTGAACTTATGAAACGGGCCGCCGAAGGAATATTGGAGGAATTGGAAAGCAGTTACAGGAAATTAATGCCGGATAAATCGTCTGCGTGCCTCATAGTATGCGGAAGCGGGAACAACGCCGGAGACGGATTTGCCGTAGCACAATTGCTCGTAAACAGGGGATATGCATGTGAGATTCTTTTGCTGACGGAAACCTTTTCCGAAGACGGAAAATACTATTATGACAAATGCATTGAATTGGGCATAAATGTTAGAAAGAAGTGTGAAAATATTGAGTCATTTTCGGTGATAGTTGACTGTATATTCGGGACAGGTTTTCATGGTACTGTCGGAGAGCCTTTTTTGTCCGTTATTGAGCAGATAAACAGAAGCAAAGCTTTTGTATTGTCTGCAGATATTAATTCGGGACTCAATGGCAACAGTGGCAGAATCGATGAAGAAAGCGTGTGCGTTAAGTCTGATGTTACCGTTTCAATTGGCGATTACAAGCCGGGACATTTTCTGGCAGACGGAGCGGACGTTATTGGTAAAAGGATAAATTGTGATATAGGCATTGAGCCGTTGGAGAAACCGTACTATCTCCTGGAGAGGAAGGATGTTGCCGGATTTTTTGCCGGGAGGAAAAACAATTCGCACAAGGGGACCTACGGTTATGTTGCGCTTATTGGAGGATCTTTAAAGTACAGCGGTGCAATCAGACTGGCCAATATGGCACAGTCTGCAATGAGATGCGGCGCAGGCGTTGTGAGGCTTGCTGCACCAAGGTGCATATGTGATGCTATTCTTCCGTATATTTTGGAAAGTACGCTGTTTCCGTTATCCGATAACGGAGACGAAATTGTATATAAAGAGCAGGAATTGTTTGAACTTCTTTCAGGAGTGTCCGCTGCAGCAGTGGGAATGGGTATAGGAAAAAGCGATGAGACGGTAAAGGTATTGGAATATATGCTGACTCATTTTAAAGGAAGGCTTTTGATAGACGCTGACGGACTGAATGCATTGGCTGAAAATATGCATTTGCTGGAAAGAAAAGTCTGCTCGGATATTATTCTGACACCGCATCCTAAGGAGTTCAGTCGTCTGACGGGAATTGATACTGATACGATACTGTCGGATCCCTGCAGATATGCAAAGGAGTTTGCAAAAGAAAAAAGAGTTGTTGTTCTTTTGAAGGGAAATACTACTGTAATCAGTGACGGAGACAGGGTTTTCCTTTCGAACCGAGGGTGTCCCGGAATGGCAACGGCGGGAAGTGGGGATGTGCTTTCGGGAGTTGTTGTCGCGATGGTCTCAAGGGCAGAGGATGTGACGCTGGCAACGGCAGCGGCAGCGTTTACTGCGGGACTTGCAGGTGAACTGGCACAGGAGCAGGAAACGGATGTGTCTCTTGTGGCGGGAGATACAGCAGGACATATAAAGGCTGCGGTTAAGAAAATAGTACGTGAAGAGCGGCAGTAACGCATTTATGAAATATAAAATTTGTATTCGGGAGGAAGAAACAATGTGGGCATACGAAGCAGTGTTTTATCAGATATATCCACTCGGATTCTGTGGTGCACCCTTTGAAAACGACGGTGTATTGGAACACAGAATATTAAAAATAAAGGAATGGATACCTCATTTACAGAAAATGAATATAAGTGCCGTATATCTGTGCCCGATTTTTGAATCAGATACCCATGGATATAACACCAGAGATTATAAGGTCCTTGACTGCCGTTTGGGAACAAACGAGGATTTTAAGGATGTCTGTAATGCACTTCATGAGGCCGGAATAAAGGTTGTTGTGGACGGAGTTTTCAATCATGTCGGACGGGGCTTTCACGCCTTTGTTGATGTCCTTGAGAAGAGAGAGCAGTCGGCTTTCGTTAATTGGTTTTCCAGGATAGATTTCGGAGGAAATTCCGGCTATAATGACGGACTTTGGTACGAGGGCTGGGAAGGAAATTATGACCTTGTTAAACTTAACCTGTACAACGAGGAGGTGGTTAATTACCTTCTTGAATGTGTGGGCTTTTGGATTGACGAATTCGGAATAGACGGAATCAGACTGGATGTGGCTTATTGCCTGACAGATGATTTTTGCAGAAGACTTCGTGATTTTTGCGATTCAAAAAAGGAGGATTTCTTCCTGGTGGGCGAAGTGCTTCACGGGGAATACGGAAGAATTCTTGAAAGCAAAAGACTTCATTCAGTTACAAATTATCAATGCTATAAGGGAATATATTCGTCCTTTAACAGCAGCAATATGTTTGAAATAATGCATTCCCTGCTGCGATTATTCGGACCTGAGGACTGGACGGTTGCAAGAGGAAGTCATCTTTTATCCTTCTGTGACAATCATGATGTGTCAAGAATAGCAAGTATTATTAATGATAAGAATTGCCTGCCGCTTGTTTATACGCTGCTGTTTTGCATGCCTGGAATACCCTGCGTTTACTACGGGAGTGAATGGGGAACCGAGGCGGATAAAGCACAGGGAGATCCGGCATTAAGACCCGGCTTTGAAAAACCGGAATGGACAGAACTTTCAGAATATATCGGAAAACTTGCAAAAATCAAAAGAGAGTCAAAGGCCTTGAATTATGGGGGCTTGCGATCTGTGGTTCTTAACAACAAGCAGTGCGTATTTGAACGAAGCTGTGACGGAGAAAGGATTTTCGTTGCGATTAATATGGATTGTAATCCCTTTACGGCATGGTTCGATATTGGAAATGACAAAGCCATGGAACTAATTTCGGGTGAGACTGTTAATTGGACAGGTTCTGTATTGATAAATGGCTATGGGACAGGGGTTTACTTGGTAAAATAGTTGGAAAATTTATGCGATTTTTTGCATTTTTTTGTTTAATTAGCAAAAAAAAGGTGATATAATGACTATGTGTATTTTGAGCAATACTATTATTGTGCAAAGCGAGGGATTAACGGAATGAAATTAGTAATAGTGCTTATTGTTGGAATAGTCCTATACTTTATTGTCAGCTTTATCTATAAGAGATTCTGGCATAAGGGATTGAACATTTCTGTGGAGTTCGATCAGGACACAGTAAGAGTCGGAGATGATAATAATCTTATAGAGAAGATCAGTAATGATAAAGTGCTGCCTCTCCCGATTCTTCAGATCAGATTTGCCGTATCAAAGACCTTCAGATTTTCAGAGGTTAAGAAGAACTCGGCTGTTACAGATCAGATGTATCGAAGTGATTATTTTTCTGTAATGCCTTATCAGAAGGTTACAAGATCATATCCATTCAAGTGTGCAATGCGTGGATGCTATCAGCTTGCTACAATTGATGTATTCGGTATGGACTTCTTTATTTCAAAAGCAAGAAGGATGACCTTGAAGACACCGAGGCTTTTGTATGTTCTCCCGAAGTCAATTAAGGATATGAGCGTTCCGGAGAGTATCGAGAAGGTTGTTGCATCGATAAAGGAAGAGGGAGAAGAAAGAAAGTGTATCGTTCTTCTTAATACGGAACTGAATTCAATGTCAAAGGCAGACGAGTTGGTTGAGGACGGAATTCGTATAGCGGATTATTTCGTTTCACGTTGCTTTAAAGAGCAAATACCCGTTAAGTTTTTTACAAACGGTGTTGATATGATTACAGGCGAGGAATGTAAACTGGATGCAGTTTCAGATATGGATGATGAGTTGTCTCTTGAGAAGACTATCGCAAGAATCGATACATCAAAACAGCCTCGTGCATTTAAACATATTCTTGCCGCTGCCGAGCGAATGGATGAAGGCAATACAGATTTTGTTATTATATCAAATAACAGAAAATCTGATTTCGTTAAGGTACTTGGTGAGTTTATGGAGAAAGGTCATTCTACAAAGCTTATCATTCCGGAATTCAAGAATGTTGATATAGCTCCTTATGAAGACGATAAAGAGAAAATAGTAAAGTGGGTAGTGGAAAATGATTAGTAGAAAATACAAGTTTATTTATGATTTAGCAAACTGCATTATGATTTATCTGCTGGGACTTGCTATTGCTATCGGAGCCGCAGCATTTATGAAGAGACCTAATTTCCCATGGGCTTATGCGATTGCATCAGCTATTATTCTTGCAGGGTGCGTTGCAATGCGATTATTTATTCAACAGTTGATTGTTTCGGCAATCGGTCACATAATTATCGTTGCGGTTGTCTGGTTCGCATTTGTTTCCAAGGCAGAGGATACTTTCCAAGGAATTCTTATTCTGGCATTTGCGATACTTCTTTCCGCAATAGATTTGTTTGCTGATTTTTACAAGAAAAAGAATCAGTCATATGGTGAGATTCATGTTTTTGCATGTCTGGTATTTCTTCCGGTATATGCATATGTTGACTGGAAGCAGAAGAACCTTGCAACTACGGATGCAAAAATGAGCGCTGTATGTGGTATATACGGAACACTTATCTGTGTTGTATGTATCGTGTTCTTCGGACTTACACTTGTTCGTGCTTATATGAAGAATGCCATCAAGCTTGCTGATAACAGCCAGATTGATGAAAATGCACCGGTTACTTATATGTATGGTAACTCAAATAAGTTTATTGGCCCTATCATTGCATTTATCATTGCAATAATGCTTGTTATTCAGTCAAAGACCTCTTCTAACATATTTGCAACTATTTGGATGGGACTTCTGCAGGGTGTTGCGGGAATATGTAATCTGTTCTCATTCTTAAGTTCATCCGATGAGACTATCAGCAGTGGTACGCAGGTTGCTCCGTTCGGAACTACGCTTTTCTGGGTAGAGGTAGTTATTTCGGCAATTATTGTAATAGCAATTATCATTGCGATTGCAGTTATTATTTCAAAGATATACAAGAGCCATTGGCATAAGGATATATCTCTTGATGAAACACTTGAGTCAGCTGCCATGGTTGAGAAGAGAGAGTGGATTTATCATAAGGCTTCAAAGAAGGTTTCAGATGATACTTCTGTTTCAAAGGCTAAAGAAATTGCTGTTGAGAAAACAGAGGAAATTAAGGAAGTAGTAGAAGAGAAGGCTGAAGAAGTTGCAGAGACAACTGAAGAACAGGCTGAAGAAGTTTCTGAGGCAGTTGAAGAACAGGTTGAAGAAGTAGCAGAAGCAGTTGAAGATAAGGTTGAAGAAGCAGTTGAAGAAACTGCAGAGACAGTAGAAGAAAAGGCTGAAGAAGCTGCAGAGGTTGCAGAGGCAGTAGAAGAAAAGGCTGAAGAAGCTGCAGAAGCAGTAGAAGAAAAGGCTGAAGAAGCTGTAGAAGCAGTAGAAGAAAAGGCTGAAGAAGCTGCAGAAGCAGTAGAAGAAAAGGCTGAAGAAACTGTAGAAGCAGTAGAAGAAAAAACTGAAGAAGCAGTTGAAAAGAAGCCGGAGGTAAAGAAGCCTTCATCAAATAATAAGTCAAAGAAGAGAAGATAGAATCGGTAAAAAAAGGTGGGCGATGCCCACCCTTTTTTGTTTTAGAAAACATAAACTGTTTGAGGGATTTTTTTTGTACATAAAGAGATATAAAATAGCAAGTGATGAAAACATATATTGTTATTGATTTAAAATCATTTTATGCGTCGGTAGAATGTGTGGAGAGAGGGCTTGATCCTCTTAAGACCAAGCTTGTGGTTGCGGATCCGGAAAGAAGCGAGAAAACAATATGTCTTGCAATTACACCTGCCATGAAGGCGTTGGGAATAAAAAACAGATGCAGAGTTTTTCAGATTCCCAAGGGAATAGATTATATTATGGCCACACCGCGTATGCAACTTTATATTGATTATTCCGCAAAGATATATGGGATATATCTTAAATATGTATCAAAAGATGATATTCATGTATATTCCATTGATGAAGCATTTCTGGATATTTCGGATTATCTTTTAATGTATGGAACAGACGCAAAGGAACTGAGCATGAGAATCATGCGGGATATATATGATAATACCGGCATCACAGCAACATGCGGAATCGGAACAAATCTGTATCTTGCCAAGATTGCGCTTGATATTACGGCAAAGCATGTGCCGGATCATATAGGTGTTCTTGATGAGGAAGCTTACAGGAATACCCTTTGGAATCACAGGCCGATTACGGATTTTTGGAGAGTGGGTCCGGGAATTGCGGCATCCCTTGCAAAATACGGAATGTATACCATGGGAGATGTGGCCCATTGTGATGAAAATCTTCTGTATCGTATTTTTGGCATAGATGCGGAACTGTTACTTGATCATGCCTGGGGCCGTGAAACTACAACCATGGAGGATATTAAGAATTATAAACCGGACAGTAATTCCATGAGCAGTGGACAGATATTGCCAAGAGGATATCGGTTTGAAGAGGCGGAACTTATTGTCAAAGAGATGGTGGATAATATGTGCCTTGACCTGGTGGATAAAGGACTGGTAACGTCTTCAATGTCATTGTACATAGGATATGAAGCAGCCTCTGAAAGGTTTGGCGCTAACGGAACCGCAGGAACAGATTTCCTAACCTGTTCTCCCAATGTGCTGATACCCTGTGCACAAAAACTTTATGCAAAAATAGTAAACAGAGACGAACTTGTAAGAAGAATCAGCATTTCCTTTAATGAAGTGGTGGATGAGGCATACATGCAATATAATATTTTTTCTGACCCCATAACTCTGGAAAGGGAAAGAAATGTTGCCAAAGCCATGCTTTCTATTAAGAAGAAGTACGGAAAAAACGCAATTCTCAAGGGAATGAATCTTGATGCATCAAGTACTGCAAGAGAACGAAATGAACAAATCGGCGGACATAAGAAATAGGTTTATGTTCTGTAGGTGGTGGATGAATTAATGAAAACAAAAATGAGTAACGAAAGACGTGCGAAGCAGTTCATTCCTTTTTCTGCTCTGAAGGGGTATGAAGAGGCGCTCAGGGCCATGGAAAGAATAGTGGTTGATAAGAAGGAACTTTCCGAAGAACGTAAGGAAGAACTTGATGAGATATTACATGAACTACGGCCCGGGGATATGGTGACAGCAATTTTCTATGAGAATGAGGAGTATATTAAAATCACCGGACTTGTGTCAAAAATAGTGACTGACAGCGGATATATAAAAATCGTGAATAAAAAGATTGCTTTGGATGATATTTTTTCATTGGAGAAATGTGACTTGAGGTGATTTGTTCGGTTGAGAATATGCTGATTGTAGGCTATAATATAAATGAGTATGATTAGGTTTCCGCGCTGTCGGGTGCGGGCAAAGAAATAGAAATTTCATGAGAAATATTGACGGGAGAAGTTCAGGTGGTTAAAAAAAAACCGGTGGGTGTTACAAGAGAAGTAAATGTTAATCAGGTGGGATTTCTGACAAATGCAAGAAAAACCTGCATTGTAAGAAGTGAGGATATAGACGGTACTTTTGTTCTTATAGATGAAGCAGAAAATGTTGTATATACGGGAACGCTTGTGGGACCTTTGGATTCCGCTTCTTCGCGTGAAAAGGTATACAGAGGAGATTTTAGCGATTTTAATACTCCCGGAGTATATCAGATTATAGTTTCAAATGGTGATGAATCATATCCATTTGCCATTGGTGACGATGTTTATGACAATCTTTTGAAGGATATTCTTCTTATGCTTACAAGGCAAAGATGCGGAACCGATGTAGGTGAGGATTTGCTTAAGACAGCGGCTCATCCTGCATGTCATAATACCGATGCGCTGGTTTATGGCACAGATTCTTATAAGGAAGTTAACGGAGGATGGCATGACGCCGGAGACTATGGCAGATATGTTTCTCCCGGAGCCATGACGGTTATGGATTTGTTCCTTGCATATGAGGATTTTCCAAAACTTTGGAATAGGGATGATCTGGGAATTCCCGAAAGCGGAAACGGTGTACCGGATATCCTTGATGAAGCCAAATATGAACTGGATTGGATGCTTAAGATGCAGGATTCTTCCTCGGGCGGAGTATATCATAAGGTTACATGCAGAACCTTCCCGGGATTTATTCATCCACAGTTTGAAAGGGACGAACTTGTAATCAGTCCCATTTCCAATACTGCAACAGGCGCTTTCGCGGCCATTATGGCAAAGGCGTCTCTTGTATATGCTGACATTGATTCTGATTTCTGCGTAAAGGCACTTGAGGCTTCAAAGAGGGCATATGCATATCTTGAATCACATATGGATGCAAAGGGCTTCAGAAATCCGGACGGAATAGTAACCGGAGAATACGGTGACAGGCAGTTTGCTGATGAGATGTACTGGGCAGCTGTTGAACTGTATAAGGTTACGGATGAACAGAAATATAAGGATTATATTGAGGAGACTCTGAACAAGCGCATTTATTACGGACTTGGATGGGCAGACATGGGTACTTATGGAAATATAGAGTATATGTCATTGCCTGCTGAAAAGCAGAATCAGGAACTTCTTTCAAAGATGGTAAAGGGTATTGAAACTTATGCACAGCAGTTCCTGAATAACAGTAAAAGTGACGGATATATGGTTGCTTTGGGCAATGATTATGTCTGGGGTTCCAACCTTTCTGTAAGCAATTTTGCACGAGAGATGCTTCTGGCAGCAAAGAATTCCGACAAGGCGGAAGAGTTTGAACAGGCGGCATACGATCAGGTTTCGTATATGCTGGGACAGAACAGCATAAGCTACAGTTTTGTAACAGGGTATGGTTCACTTAGTCCTGTTCATCCTCATCACAGACCCAGTATAGCAGGAAATATGCCAATTCCGGGTATGGTGGTGGGAGGACCTGACTGTGGTCTTCATGATGAGGTTGCAATCAGCAAACTTGCCGGAAAGCCCGCAGCAAAGTGTTATATAGACAACAATGAGAGTTATTCGACAAATGAGGTTGCAATATACTGGAACAGTCCGTTCCTGTACCTTTTGTCGGCAGAGATAAGTAAGAATAAATAGTAAAGTGTTTGATAAATAATTGGATTTTTACCGGAGGATTAAATGACAAAATACGATAAGCATGGTGCGTTACATGTTAATAACAAAGGCAAACTGGTTGATCACCTTGGAGAAACAGTGGCTCTTCATGGTTTTTCCACACACGGACTTTCATGGTATCCGGAGTATGTAACAAGAGATTTTTTTGAATTTATGAAGGACAAATGGCACATTGATGTTGTAAGACTTGCAATGTATACGGCGGAAGAAGACGGATATTGTGTCGGAGACGAAGCAAATAAGGAAAAATTACTGGAGGTTATCGACCGAGGTGTAAAGGCAGCTACAGAGGTTGGCTTGTATGTATTGATTGACTGGCATATACTGTCAGATTCCAATCCACTGACGCATCTTGAAGAGGCAAAGCATTTCTTTGATGTGGTTGCCAACAGATACAGTTCATACGGGAATGTTATCTATGAAATATGCAATGAGCCCAATGTAGACTGCACATGGGAAGATATTAAGAAGTATGCGGATGAGATTATTCCAATCATTCGTAAATACGATAAGTACGCAGTTATCCTTGTGGGAACACCAAGCTGGTCACAGAAGGTAAATAAGCCTGTGGAGGATCCAATTACCATAGATAAGAATCTTATGTATGTTCTTCATTTCTATGCGGATACCCATAGGGAAGATTTGAGAAAAGCCTTTGAAGAGGCTGCTGAGGCAGGATTACCGCTTTTCATTTCAGAATTCGGTTGCTGTGATGCCAGCGGTGCGGGTGTCAATAATTTTGAAGAGGCAGATAAGTGGATTGCTCTTGCAGACAAGTATGATACAAGTTTTATTATGTGGAATATTTCCAACAGAGATGAGACTTGTGCATCATTTATTCCTACCTGCAATAAGGTTAACAATTTCGAGGATGAGGATATGAGAGAAGCCTGCAAATGGTATTTGGGCGTTCTTGATAAACACAAGTTTGCTGAAGAGAAATAATATGTAAGGAGTAAATTGAGTAAGCATGGAATATATTTTGAAATCATCGATTTCTCTTAATTTCATAAAGAAGGAGCCTGTTACGGGAAGTTATAGCGGAATGCGTTACAGACTCAGTAATAACGGTGAAGGTAAGATAGAGGCCTGCATTTGGCCGGAGCCCTATAATTATCTTAAAACAAAAGAAGAATTGAAACAGTATAACTCCTTTGAACTTGACGCTGAGGGAAAGGACCTTTGCGTGGACTGGCTTAATGAACAGATTGATGTTCAGGCAGAATTGTGGAAGACAGCCAGGGAGATGGCCTGGGTATAGGGCTATGATAAAAAAGAACGTCAAAAGACGTTCTTTTTTTGTGGTTATTATTATTTTTTCATTCTCTTTATTGCCGTTGAAAGCATAAGCTTAATACGGTTGAGCTGGTTAACTTCACTGGCACCGGGATCGTAATCGATTGCTACGATGTTGGCATCCGGGTTGGTACGACGAATCTCCTTGATTACACCCTTTCCGACTATATGATTGGGAAGGCAGCCGAATGGCTGTGTACATACAATATTCGGAACGCCTGAATTAATCAGTTCAATCATTTCACCTACCAAAAACCATCCTTCACCTGTCTGATTTCCGATGGAAACATATTCCTTGGCGTAATCAACAAGTTTGGCTATTTTGGGCGTAGGCTCGAAGTGCTTACTCTTCTTGTATGCTTTGTTAACCGGAGCAGTAAAGGCTTCTATTCCCCATATTGCGAATTTTGAAATGGCGGCAGCCTTTGCGCCTGTTGAAAAATGCTCATCCTTGTATATCTGATCATAGAAGCAGTAGAGCATGAAGCCCATAAGTTCCGGAACTACAGCTTCTGCGCCTTCACTCTCGAGAAGCTCAACGAGACGGTTGTTGCCGGCGGGAGAGTACTTAACAAGAATCTCACCTACGATTCCGACACGGGGTTTCTTGAGGTTTTCATCAATGGGAATGGCATCAAATTCTTTTATAATCTGACGTATCATTCGATACATCTTAGGAATATTCAGATGTTTCTGTGTTACAAACTCAACACATTTCTTAACCCATTTTTCATGGAGAGCATCCACGCTTCCGGGAACAAGTTCGTAAGGGCGCATTCTGTATACAACCTTTTGGAATACATCACCGAAGACAGCACCTACGGCTGCGTGAATAAAGAAATCTGCGTTCATATGGAAGCCGGAGTTAACCTCAATTCCACCAAGGTTCAGGGAAATGACGGGTATGTACTCAAGACCGGCTTTTTTAAGAGCTCTTCTGATGAAGCCTATATAGTTTGTTGCACGACAACCACCGCCTGTCTGAGTAATCATAAGGGCAGTTTTGTGCAAATCGTATTTGCCGGAGAACAATGCCTCCATTAATTGCCCGACAACCAGCAAAGAAGGATAGCAGGCGTCGTTATTAACATATTTGAGTCCCATGTCTATTGATGCACGGGAATTGGTTTCCAGAATAACAAGATCATATCCGCAGCTTGCCATTGCAGGTCCTATGATGTCGAAATGAATGGGAGACATCTGAGGACAGATGATGGTGTAGTTCTTACGCATATTTTCGGTAAATTCAACCTTGTTGATGTTGCATTCACGAATGTTACGCTGTTTTTGTTTTCTCTTTCTTACATCCAGAGCACTGATAAGAGAGCGGACTCTGATTCTTGCGGCCCCGAGATTATTAACCTCATCAATCTTTAAGCAGGTATAAATCTTGTCTGCATTGGACAGAATATCATTTACCTGGTCTGTGGTTACGGCATCAAGACCGCAGCCGAAGGAATTGAGCTGAATCAGATCGATATTTTCACATGTTCTGACGAAGCTTGCTGCAGCATAAAGTCTTGAATGGTACATCCATTGGTCTGAAACGATAAGCGGACGTTCGGGAACAGCAAGATGAGATACGCTGTCTTCTGTAAGAACCGCAATATTGTAGGAGGTAATTAACTCCGGGATACCATGATTGATCTCGGGATCAAGATGATAAGGACGTCCTGCAAGGACAATGCCCCGTTCACCGGTTTCATTTAACTGTTTAATAACCTCTTCGCCCTTTTTCTGAATATCCTTGTGGGCATTATCGAGCTCCTTCCATGCAGAATATACGGCATTCGTAACATCCAGCGGAGGAATCTCCGAGAAGCATTTTATAAGTTCCTTGGCGATAACGTCAGGACTCTTGAAGGAGAGGAAAGGATTGACGAACTTAACCTCGCCTCGTCCGATTTCTTCAACATTGTTTTTGATATTCTCCGAATATGATGTAACAATGGGACAATTGTAATGGTTGTTGGCATCCTTAAACTCATTTCTTTCGTAGAAAAGAGCGGGATAGAAGATGAAATCCGGCCTTTGGTTAATCAGCCACATAATATGTCCGTGAGCCAGCTTTGCAGGATAGCATTCCGACTCTGAAGGAATGGATTCAATTCCCAGCTCGTATATCTTTCTGTTTGAAACAGGAGAAAGAATAACTCTGTATTTGAGCTCTGTGAAGAAGGTATACCAGAAGGGGTAGTTCTCGTACATGTTAAGAACCCTTGGAATACCTACTGTTCCACGGGAAGCCTTTTCGAGAGCAAGAGGCTCATAATCAAAGAATCTCTTAAGCTTGTAATCAAAGAGGTTGGGAATATTATTCTTATTCTTTTCTTTGCCGATACCACGTTCGCAGCGGTTTCCGGAAATATACTGCCTTCCGCCTGAGAAACGGTTGATGGTAAGACGGCAGTTGTTGGTACAGCCTTTACATTTTGCCATGCTTGTTTCAAAGGTAAATGCGTCAAGAGCCTTCTTGTCAAGAAGTGTGGTCTTGTAGCCTTCTTCGTATCTTTCACGGGCAATAAGTGCTGCACCGAAGGCACCCATAATACCGGCGATATCCGGTCTTATTGCTTCGCAGCCGGCAATTTTTTCAAAGGAACGGAGAACGGCGTTGTTGTAGAAGGTTCCTCCCTGTACAACAATGTTTTGGCCAAGCTCGGAAGCGTCACTGACCTTAATAACCTTAAACAGAGCATTTTTAATAACGGAATAAGCAAGACCTGCAGAAATGTCAGCAACACTGGCCCCTTCTTTCTGTGCCTGCTTAACCTTTGAATTCATAAATACGGTACAACGTGTACCAAGATCGATGGGATGCTTCGCAAACAAAGCTTCCATGGCAAAATCCTGAACCGAATAGTTGAGGGATTCTGCGAAGTTCTCTATAAATGAACCGCAGCCAGATGAGCAGGCCTCATTGAGCTGAACGCTGTCAACGGTCTGATTCTTTATCTTGATACATTTCATGTCCTGACCGCCGATATCGAGAATACAGTCAACATCGGGCTTAAAGAAAGCTGCGGCATAGTAGTGGGCAACGGTTTCAACCTCGCCGTCGTCCAGTAAAAATGCGGCCTTCATCAGTGCTTCACCATAACCGGTTGAACATGCTCTTACAATGTGAGCGCCCTCCGGCATGATTTTGTATATATCCTTGATTGCGTCGATTGCAGTCTGAAGCGGGCTGCCGTTGTTGTTGCTGTAGAAGGAATAGAGCAGGTCGCCCTGTTCACTTACCAGAGCAATTTTGGTGGTGGTTGATCCGGCATCGATACCCATATAACAGTTTCCGCTGTAGGAAGCCAGATCACCCTTTCGTACCTGAGCCTTGGCATGTCTGCCGAGGAATGCCTTGTAAGCATCTTCATTGGCAAAGAGTGGCTCCATACGTTCAACTTCAAACTCCATTTTGATGCCGCCGCTTAAACGGTCAATCATTGCCTGAAGAGAAACGCTTGCTTCTTCCTTGGCATTAAGAGCAGAACCGATGGCAGCAAAAAGGTGTGAATTATCAACATCTATGGTATGCTCCTCATCCAACTTGAGAGTACGGATGAAAGCAGCCTTTAATTCTGAAAGGAAATGCAGGGGACCGCCAAGAAAGGCAACGTGGCCTCTGATTGGTTTACCGCAGGCAAGTCCTGAAATTGTCTGATTGACAACAGCCTGGAAAATGGATGCGGCAAGATCTTCTCTTGTGGCACCGTCATTGATAAGTGGCTGAATATCTGTTTTGGCAAATACACCGCAACGGGCAGCAATTGTGTATAGTGAATTATAATTTTTGGCATATTCATTGAGCCCCGGTGCGTCAGTCTGAAGAAGGGCAGCCATCTGATCGATAAATGAACCTGTTCCGCCTGCGCAGATACCGTTCATTCGCTGCTCGATATTACCGTTGTCAAAATAAATAATCTTGGCATCTTCTCCACCGAGTTCAATGGCAACGTCTGTTTTTGGAGCGAATTCCTGAAGTGATGTTGATACCGCAATAACTTCCTGAGTAAAGGGTACTTCAAGATGGTTGGCAAGAGTCAGTCCGCCGGAACCGGTTATCATTGGATTTACGGTAATTTCTCCCAACTGCTCGCAGGCCTCCTTAAGCAGAGCGGCAAGAGTTTCCTGAATGTTGGCATAGTGTCGCTTGTAATCTGCGAAAAGAAGCTTGTGTGATTCATCTAATATGGCAATTTTTACGGTTGTTGAACCGATATCGATTCCCAAAGTGTACTGCATTTTTAATTCCCTTTTTAAAACTTTTTTAATTTTATTGAAAATGATTTTTTCGATTTGCTGCAAGAAAAATACACAGCAAATCATAACCCATATATTATACAAGTTAAAATAAGAAGTTTCAACCCACCGGAAACCCGTCATAAAACCCCGCAAGGCGTTGAAAATACAGGGCTTTCGGGTGAATTGTAAGGAGTTTATAGAAATTTAATAAAACTTTTAGGAAAATGTGTCTTCAAAAAAAGGATTTTGATAATTAACATTGAATAATACAGTTAGAGGTGGATGCCATGACAATCAGAGAAGAATTGGAAAATCGTGAACGTATAGTTCTAAGTGAATATGCAACACTCAGTTCTGAGTCTAAGGGAAGACTTAAAGAAGAGGAACAGTGCGATATCAGACCTGTTTTTCAAAGAGACAGAGACAGAATACTTCACTGTAAGTCCTTCAGACGTCTTAAGGATAAGACACAGGTGTTCCTTACACCGGAAGGGGACCATTACAGAACAAGACTGACACATACTCTTGAGGTAAGTCAGAATGCCAGAACGATTGCAAAGGCACTGAGGCTCAACGAGGATTTGGTTGAAGCAATCGCTTTGGGACACGATCTTGGTCATACACCTTTTGGACATGCGGGCGAAAGAGCCCTCAACGAAATCTGTCCTCTGGGCTTCGAACACAGCGTTCAGAGTTTGAGAACAGTTGACGTGCTTGAGAAGGATGGTCAGGGACTGAATCTTACAATTGAGGTCAGGGACGGTATTCTTAATCACCAGACAAGCGGTAATCCAATGACACTTGAAGGGAAAATAGTAAGATTTTCCGATAAGATTGCATATATACATCATGACATGGATGATGCCATAAGAGGAGGAATCCTTACAGAGGCAGATGTTCCCAACTCCATAAGGGAAGTAATTGGTAACACCACAGGTGAGAGACTGGATCATTTTATTCATGACATTGTAACAACCAGCTTTGGCAAGAATGATATACAGATGTCAGAACCTGTTGCAAAGGCTATGCAGGAACTGAGACAGTTTATGTTCGAAAGCGTATACACAAATCCCAGTGCAAAATCCGAAGAGGGAAAAGCGGAGATGCTGATGGAAACACTGTATACCTATTACCTTAATCATATAGATTTACTTCCGGCTGATTTGTTGGGATTGCTTAACAAAGGCGAGGCAAAGGAGCGAATAGTGTGTGATTTTGTCGGAGCCATGAGCGACAGATATGCAATTGCCAAATATGAGGAATTATTCATTCCAAAGAGCTGGCATTTATAAGCGGTTTGATTTTTCGGAGGATGTATGTACTATCCTGAGGATATAGTAGAAGAAGTCAGAAGTAAAAATGATATAGTGGACATCATTTCGGGATACGTGAGACTCACCAAAAAGGGTTCTACATATTTCGGATTGTGTCCTTTCCATAATGAGAAAACCGGTTCATTTTCCGTGTCGCCATCAAAGCAGATGTTTTACTGCTTCGGATGCGGAGCAGGTGGGAATGTATACACATTTCTTATGAAATATGAAAATGCAACCTTTAAGGAAGCCATTGAGAAGCTGGCAGACAGAGCCGGAGTCAAGCTTCCGGAGTATGAGATGACAGAAGAACAGAAACAGCAGATGAGCGAAAAGGCAAAGCTGCTGGAGGTCAACAAGGAAGCGGCTACATATTTCTTTAAGCAGTTAAGAGGTCGAAACGGAGCAAACGGAATGCAGTACTTTGAAGGTCGTAAGCTTTCAAGGGAAACAATGCAGCATTTCGGTTTGGGATATTCCCTTCCTTATGCGGACGATTTGGTTAAATACCTGAAGGAAAAGGGCTACAGCGATGAGTTGATTGTTAAAGCCGGTCTTGCTTCCCACGATGAGAAGCGGGGGACCCATGACAAGTTCTGGAACAGGGTAATGTTCCCAATTCAGGATGCCAATCATCGTGTAATCGGTTTCGGAGGACGTGTTATGGGGCAGGGTGAGCCCAAATACCTTAACAGTCCTGAAACACCTATATTTGATAAGAGCAGAAATCTGTACGGTCTTAATTTTGCAAGGTCTTCTAAAAAGGATTATCTGATTTTGTGTGAAGGATATATGGATGTAATTGCAATGCATCAGGCAGGTTTTACTGAAGCGGTTGCTTCCCTGGGAACCGCATTTACATCGGGACAGGCCAATATTGTCCGCAGATTCTGCAGCAGTGTAATCTTAAGCTATGACAGTGACGGGCCGGGAACCAAGGCAGCACTTAGAGCCATAGAGATTCTCAGGGAGGTCGGACTTACGGCAAAGGTTCTAAATCTTAAGCCCTATAAGGACCCGGATGAATTTATCAAGAATCTGGGCGTTGAAGAGTTTCAAAATAGAATTGATGAAGCTCAAAACAGTTTTTTCTTTGAGATTGATGTGCTCGAGAAGAATTATAAGCTTAGTGATCCGGAAGAAAAGACAGCATTTCATCGAGAAATTGCAAAGAAGATTTGCAACCTGAAGGATGAGCTTGAAAGAGATAATTATATTGACGCCGTATGCAAAACATACAACATTTCGGTTGAGTCAATGAAGAAGATGGTTGTAAACTATGCGGGACTCGGAATGAGCAGACCGACACCGATTATCAAGTCGGGGGTAAAGAAACCGACTGTGGATGAAGGAAGAAAGAAGGCTCAGAGGCTGCTTATCACATGGGTAAGTGAGGAACCGGGACTGTTAGGTAAAATATCATCTTATATAGAACCGGAGGATTTTACCGAGGATTTGTACCGGCGTGTGGCTGCAAAGTTGTTTGAGGGTATAAGAAATGATGAAAATTTCCAACCCGCATCCATGATTTCCATGTTTGAGGATGAGGAAGAGCAGAAGGAAGTAGCACTTTTGTTCAATACGAAACTTGTGGGAATGGATGGAACAACTATGGATTTTGAGGATGGTGCGGAGAGAGAAAAGGCCTTTAACGACATTTTGCGAAAGGTGAAGACCGCATCAATAGACAATTATTCGGCGCAGCTTTCCAGCGATGTAACAGCCATAACAAAGATGCTGGAAGCCAAAAGAAAGCTTGAAGAACTGAAAAGAACAGTTATTCATATATAAAATGATTTCATAATAAAGTGAGGTAAATATGGACGAATCATTACAACCCAAATTTGAAGAGAAGCTGAAAGGCTTGATTGAAGGGGCAAAGAAGAAGGAAAGTGTCGTAGAGTATTCTGAGGTTCAGGATACATTTGCCGAGTTTAATCTGGATGAGGACCAGTTTGAAAAGGTCCTTGAGACACTTGATGCCAGTGGCATAGATGTCCTTCGTATTGCACTTCTTGAGGAGGACATTCCCGAGGATGACATTATCGATGACGAAGATATTGTCCTTTCGGAGGAGGATGAGGTTGATGTTGAGAACATCGATTTATCTGTTCCGGACGGTGTAAGCATCGAAGACCCTGTCAGAATGTATCTTAAGGAAATCGGAAAGGTTCCGCTTCTTTCCGCTGAGGAAGAAATTGAACTGGCAAGAAGAATGGAAGAAGGAGATGAGGAAGCCAAGAAGAAACTGGCTGAAGCAAACCTTCGTCTTGTTGTTTCCATCGCAAAGAGATACGTGGGACGTGGAATGCTGTTCCTGGATCTTATTCAGGAGGGTAACCTTGGACTTATCAAGGCTGTAGAAAAATTCGATTACAATAAGGGATACAAATTCTCTACATATGCAACCTGGTGGATTCGTCAGGCCATAACCAGAGCTATTGCCGATCAGGCAAGAACAATTCGTATTCCCGTTCATATGGTTGAAACAATTAACAAGCTTATCAGAGTTTCAAGACAGTTGCTGCAGGAACTCGGGCGTGAACCTACCCCTGAAGAAATTGCAGAGGAAATGAATATGCCTGTAGAAAGAGTACGTGAGATTCTTAAGATAAGCCAGGAGCCTGTTTCTCTTGAGACACCTATCGGTGAAGAGGAGGACAGCCATCTCGGAGATTTCATTCCCGATGACAACATTCCGGTACCTGCCGATGCTGCTGCATTTACATTGCTTAAGGAGCAGCTTTTTGAGGTACTCGGAACTCTTACAGACAGAGAGCAGAAGGTACTGAGACTGAGATTTGGTCTTGATGACGGAAGAGCACGTACACTTGAGGAAGTAGGTAAGGAATTCAATGTTACCCGTGAACGTATTCGTCAGATTGAGGCTAAGGCACTGAGAAAGCTTCGTCATCCTTCAAGATCACGCAAGCTCAAGGATTATCTTGATTAAGGATTTGTTATGGTTCCTGTAAGCAAAAGAATGAAAGCAATTGCCGATATGGTTTCGGAAGGCCTGAGTGTGGCAGATATCGGTTGTGACCATGGCTTTGTGGATATCTATCTTGTTACGGAGAAGAAGACAGGTCATGCAATTGCAATGGATGTTAATAAAGGACCTCTGCTTAGGGCCGAGGAACATATACGGCAGTATGGGCTGGAGAAGATTATCGAAACCAGACTTTCCGACGGGGCGGTAAAGCTTAACAAAGATGAAGTTCAGGCTGCAATTATTGCAGGGATGGGAGGACGACTTACCATCAGGATAATAGAAGAGTCTTTGGACAAATTTAAGGCCATGAAGGAACTGGTGCTTTCACCCCATTCGGATGTGCCTGTTGTCAGAGAATACCTGTGCGGGGCAGGCTTTGAAATACTGGATGAGGACATGGTCTTCGATGAGGACAAGTATTACAGTATTATGAAATGTACCTATTCAGGTGTGGTAAATGAACTGACATCCACGGAATATGCCTACGGACCTGTTCTCCTTAAAAAGAAGCATCCTGTGCTTAAAGAATATCTGCAAATGAGAAAGCTTAAGCTTGAAGAACTTGCGGCGATGCTTGAGGAAAGCTTTGAGAATGCTTTCGAAGAAAAGAGAGAGGCTTTGCAGGAAAGAATCGAAGAAGTAAATAAAGAAAAGAAAACAGTAGAGGGGTTGCTACAGAGATAGTATTTTTACAGAAAGGGCGTAGAGATTATGGCAAAGATTACAATTAACAACACAGTGAAGGAATACGCAGAAGGAACAGTACTTGAGAGTATCGTAAAGGAGTATCAGCCGGAGTACAACGGTGAAATTGCACTGGTTACGGAAAACGGTAAGATCAGAGAACTTCACAAGACTGTAACAAAGGATGCGGAAATATCATTTATTACTTTAAGAGATACAATCGGCCACAAGACCTACGAGAGAAGTGCAACAATGCTTTTTGTTAAGGCATTAAGTGATGTTGTGGGTTCTAAGAAGGTTGGTAAAGTTAAGGTTGAGTTTACAATCGGTAAAGGTATCTATTGTACGCCAAAGGGAGATTATGAGGTTTCGGATGAACTCATCGGCAAAGTAAATGCCAGAATGAGAGAACTGGTTGAAAAGGACATTCCTATTATCAAGAAGTCATATCCCATTGCCGAGGCAGTTGAACTGTTTGAAGCACAGGGAATGGAGGATAAGGTTAAGTTGTTCAAATACCGTATGAGCTCCAGTGTTAATGTGTACAGTATAGAAGACTACTACGATTATTTTTACGGATATATGCTTCCCAGCACAGGATATATAAAGGCTTTTGAGGTATTGAAGTATGAAAAGGGCTTCCTGCTTCTGCTTCCAAGTTCAAAGACACCTTTCGAACTGGATGTATTTGAACCAAGACAGAAGCTGTTTGACAGCATGGATACTTCTACAGACTGGGGAAATGCAATGGGCATTGAGACAGTGGGAGACCTTAACGATAAGATTTGTGCAGGTGAACTGGAAGACCTTATCCTTGTTCAGGAAGCACTTCAGGAAAGAAGAATTGCCGAAATCGCAGGAGAGATTGCTAAGCGTGACGGAGTTAAGTTTGTTATGATAGCAGGCCCGAGCTCTTCAGGAAAGACAAGTTTTTCACACAGACTTTCCATCCAGCTTCGTACTCACGGCCTGAATCCTCACCCCATTGCATGCGATGACTATTTCGTTAACAGAGAGGATACTCCGAGAGACGAAAAGGGTGATTATAACTTTGAGTGTCTCGAGGCAATTGATGTTGAACAGTTCAACAAGGATATGTCAGCACTCCTTCGGGGAGAAAGAGTTGAACTTCCGACCTTTAATTTTAAGACAGGTCAGAGAGAATACACAGGACATTTCATGCAGCTTGGCCCCGATGACATCCTTGTAATCGAGGGTATTCACGGACTTAATGATAAAATGAGCTACATGCTTCCTACAGAAAGTAAGTTTAAGATATATATCAGTGCACTTACATGCCTGAATATTGACGGACATAACAGAATACCTACAACTGACGGAAGACTTTTAAGAAGAATGGTAAGAGATGCCAGAACAAGAGGTACTGTTGCAGGCAAGACCATTAAGATGTGGCCAAGTGTAAGAAGAGGTGAAGAGGAGAACATTTTCCCATTCCAGGAAAGCGCAGATGTGATGTTCAATTCGGCTCTTATATATGAGCTTTCTGCATTGAAATTATATGCGGAGCCGCTTCTTTACGGAATCGGAAAGGATGAGCCTGAATACTATGAAGCACAGAGACTTCTTAAGTTCTTAAGCTATTTCGTATCCATTCCTTCCGATAAAATTACAATAAATTCATTGGCAAGAGAATTTGTTGGTGGTAGTATATTCAAGGTTTAATAATTTGTTTAAAACAAGCAGGACGGATGATCGCGGGCTCATTTTGAGCGTGAGGAAAGTCCGGGCTTCATAGGGCAGGATGCCGGATAACGTCCGGTGGAGGCGACTCCCAGACCAGTGCAACAGAAATATACTGCCGGATGGAATCATTGCCTTGTGCGGTGGATACATTCGGTGAGGGTGAAATGGCAGTGTAAGAGACTACCGCCTGGCTGGTAACAGACAGGGCACATGTAAACTCCATCTGAAGCAAGACCAAGCAGAAAGCGTTGACCCGGCCCGGCGAGCTTTCAGGTAGGTCGCTTGAGGCGGCTGGCAACAGTCGTCCTAGATAGATGATCATCTAAGACATAACCCGGCTTATAGTTCTGCTTGTTTTATATATATTAGTTTGTTTTGATTTTTTGGAAAGAAGGCGTTTTATTGTGACAAAAATTGATGTGGTATCCGGATTTTTGGGTGCAGGTAAGACTACACTTATTAAGAAACTTTTGAGTGAAGCACTTAAGGGCAGCAATACGGTACTTATTGAAAATGAATTTGGTGAAATCGGTGTTGACGGCGGATTTTTGAAGGAAGCCGGAATCGAGATAAAGGAGATGAATTCAGGATGTATCTGCTGTTCTCTGGTAGGAGATTTCGGTACATCTCTTCATGAGGTTATAGAAAAGTATCATCCCGACAGAATTATTATTGAGCCCTCCGGAGTAGGCAAGCTTTCTGATGTTATGAAAGCAATTTCCGATGCGGGACTTGGTTCAGATGTGGAATTGAACAGTGCAGTTGCCGTTGTTGATGCAAGCAAAGCCAAGATGTACATCAAAAACTTCGGCGAGTTCTTCAACAATCAGATTGAGCATGCCGGTACCATTGTTTTAAGCCGTACAGGCGATATTTCGGAAGAAAAGCTTGAGAAAGCTCTTGAACTCATAAGAGAGCATAATCCCAAGGCAACAATAATCACAACTCCCTGGGAGCAGCTTGAAGGAAAGGATATCCTTGCAACATTTGAAGGCGCTTCAGATCTTGAGAAGGAGCTTATGGAGCAGGTGGCAAAGGAGCATGAGCATCATCATGAACATCACCATGATGACGATGAGGAATGTTGCCACGAACACCATCATCACCATCACGATGATGACGATGAGGAATGTTGCCACGAACACCATCACCACCATCACGATGATGACGATGAGGAATGTTGCCATGAGCACCATCACCATGATCACGACCATGAGGAACACGAGCATCATCACGACCATGAAGAACACGAGCATCATCATGACCATGGTGAGGGTTGTACCTGTGGTTGTCACGATCATGAAGGACATCATCATGCAGATGAGGTATTTACAAGCTGGGGCAGAGAAACAGCCAAGAAGTTCACTGCTACAGAAATTGATTCGGCACTTGACGCCCTTGAAGATGATAAGGCTTACGGCATGATTCTTCGTGCAAAGGGAATGGTTCCCGCTGTCGACGGAACATGGATTTATTTTGATTATGTTCCCGGTGAGAAAAATGTTCGTTCAGGAAAGGCTGATGTTACAGGAAAGCTTTGTGTTATAGGTTCAAAACTTAATGAGGAGAATCTTGAGAAGTTATTTCTGTAGGCAGTGTGTCAAAGGAGAAAAATATGATACCCGTATATATGATTAACGGTTTTCTTGAAAGCGGAAAGACTGATTTTATCTCATTTACAATCAGTCAGGACTATTTCAGAACAGGAGAAAGAACACTGCTTGTTCTTTGTGAAGAGGGCGAACAGGAATATGAGCCCAGATTACTTAAGAAGACCAACACTTTTGTTGAACTAATAGAGGATGAAGAGGACTTTACGGTTGATGCACTTTCTTATCTTGTTAAGAAGAACAAGGCATCCCGTGTAATCATTGAGTACAACGGAATGTGGCAGCATAAGAACATTGTGCTTCCTCCGGACTGGAATCTTGAGCAGCAGATTACCCTTATCGATGCAAGCACATTTCCCATGTATTTTACCAATATGCGTTCAATGGTAGCGGATATGGTAAGAAACAGTGAAATGATTATCTTTAACAGATGCGACGGAGTCAGCGACCTTGCTTCTTTTAAGCGTGGAGTAAAGGCTGTTAATCCTCAGGCTGAGATTATATTTGAAGGCAGTCAGGGCGAGATAAATATGACATTGGATGAGGACCTTCCCTTTGATATTAATGCCGATGTTATAGAGCTTGACAATCTGGGATACGGTATATGGTACATTGATATAATGGACAATCCGGAGAGATATGTCGGAAAGACCATTTCCTTTGTGGGTCAGGTACTTCAGCCGAAGAAATTCCCCAAGGAATTTTTTGTTCCGGGAAGAATGGCTATGGCATGCTGTGCGGAGGATATGGCATTTATAGGATTTGCTACACACTTTAAGGGATGTGAAAACTTTAAAGAGAAGAGTTGGGTTAAGGTAACTGCTCAGATTAAGTATGAATATTTCTCTGATTATAAAGCAGAAGGACCGGTTCTGTACGCAAAGGACGTTGTAATGACCGGTGAACCCGAAAAACCTGTAATAGATTTTAATTCATAAAAGTAAAGCATGGCCCGGAAACGTATGGTTTTCGGGCTTTTTTTAGAAAGTGATGAGCGGTATGAACTATTCCCTTAATCAATGGTTATTATTCTTTTTCATATATTGTATGGTGGGATGGGTATTTGAAAGCACCTATGTCAGTATTAAGAAGCGTAAGCTTACCAACAGAGGCTTTATGCGCGGCCCCTTTCTGCCAATATACGGAAGCGGAGCAATTGTAATGCTGTTTGTGGGGCTCCCCCTTAAAGAGCATCCCGTATATATGTTTTTTGCCGGTTTGCTGGCCGCTTCATCACTGGAATATGTAACCGGTGCGGCTATGGAAAAAATATTCAGAGTCAAGTACTGGGATTACTCGGAGTGCTTCTTGAATTTGAAGGGACATATCTGCTTCAAGGCAAGCATGGCCTGGGGAACATTTACGTTGGTTTTGAATTACTTTCTTCATATGCCTGTTGAGAGACTGGTATTTATGATACCTTCGGAGACTCTGCAGATAATAGTAGTAATAATTCAGGTATATTTTGTAGCTGATTTCAGTTTGGCATTTAAGACTGCTCTGGATTTGCGAGATGTTATTATTGCACTTGAAAAATTCAGAGATGAACTTGACAGAATGGAAAAACGCCTGGATGTGGCCATTGCATTTGCTCAGGACAGCAGAGAGCAGGCACTGGAAGAATTGGCAGCACGACTTGAAGAAAACAGGAAGAGGCTTGAAGAGAACAGAGAGTATGCAAAGCAGAGAATTGAAGAGAACAGAGAGCAAGCGAAGCAGCGACTCGAGGAGAGAATGGATGTTATTGAGGAACGTATGGAAACAGCTAAAGAAAAGCTCGCTTCTATGGAGGTAATTGCAGATATTGAGGGAAAACACGAAGAATTGAAGGAAAAACGTGAAGAACTTCAAAACAGTATTACGGAAATGCGTGTTGCCAATGCGCTTATGAGAAGCAAATTGAGGGAAAGTGCCAAGAGACGGGGCGTGCTTTACCGTAACATGATTCGAAACAATATTCTTGCTACAGGCAGGTTTAAAGACAGTTTGGACGAAATCAGGAGTATGGTTGAGGAGTTTAAAAAGGATAAGTAGGTTACAGGTATTGCAGTGATTGAAAAGGAACGTTCAACCGAACAAAAGTTCTAAAAACACTTGATTTACAAAACAAATGTTCGTATAATATGTGCAGGAGGCAAACATATGTACGAACTTGTTGAAGAATTACCACTTAATGAAAAACTTGAGATATTATCGGATGCCGCCAAGTATGATGTCGCATGTACATCCAGCGGAGTGGACCGAAGCGGGAAGAAGGGATACCTGGGCAACTCTGTTGCTGCCGGTGTATGCCATTCTTTTGCTGCGGACGGAAGATGCATATCACTTCTTAAGATTCTTATGACCAATCATTGTGAATATGATTGCAAGTACTGCAAGAACAGAAAGAGCAATGATATTCCCAGAGCGACTTTCACGCCGGAAGAAATCTGCACACTGACAATAGAATTTTATAAGAGGAACTATATCGAAGGCTTGTTTTTGAGTTCCGGTGTAATGCGTAATCCGGATTACACCATGGAGAAGATGTGCGAGACCTTAAGGCTTCTTCGCACAAAGTACAAATTTAACGGATATATTCATATCAAAGCAATTCCGGGAGCCTCAGATGAATTGCTCTATTCTGCAGGGCTTCTGGCAGACAGAATCAGTATCAATATGGAACTGCCGACACAGGACAGCCTGACGAGACTTGCGCCCAATAAGAATATGAATACAATTATCAGACCGATGAATCAGATTACCACAGCCATTGCCAGCCATCGTGTTGCAATAGGTAAGGACGCCAGAATGGAGCGTGCGGGTATTAACAACCACCTGATTAACAGTATTTGGGGGGATGATAATAAGCAGGACAGAATATTTGGACAGGATTATTCGGGACTGGAAGCAGGAAATCAGAACCCATATTCCAATAAGGGATATGTGACGTCACAGAGCGCCATTGTTACAAAACAGGAGCTGGAAGGAAACAGGCTTTATCTTCCTGCAGAAGCCTCTGACAGGAATCTGAAGAGACCATACGCACCTGCGGGGCAGAGCACCCAGATGATAATTGGAGCCACGTCCGAAACAGATTATCAGATTATCAGAACTACACAGAATCTGTACAGAAGCTTTGATTTGAAGAGGGTATTTTATTCGGGATACATACCAATCAATGAGGATGAAACACTGCCTGCATTGGGAACACCGGTTCCAATGCTTAGGGAGCACAGATTGTATCAGGCAGACTGGCTGTTAAGATACTATGGCTTTCATGCAGAAGAATTGCTTACAAAGGATAATCCCTTCTTTGATATGCGTATCGACCCAAAGTGTCAGTGGGCCTTGAAGCATCTGGAGATGTTCCCGGTGGAGATAAACAGAGCAAGTTACGATCAACTCCTTAGAATACCGGGAATAGGTCCAACAAGCGTTAAGAAGATAATGAGTGCAAGGAGATACGGAAGGATTACATTTGAGATGCTCAAGAAGATGGGGGCTGTTCTTAAGAGGGCACAATACTTTATTACCTGTAATGGTCAGATGCTTAACAGGATTCCTATTGAAGAGGGATTCATAATGAGGCAGCTTACGGACATGGAAAGGACTAATAATTTAAGGATAGAGGGAAACAATGAAACCTATACCCAGATGAATCTGTTTTCGGATTTCAAGCTTGCGAGTAATACCTGATTTAGTTACCTGGTTTACATAATATAGATATACGAGGGATTTTTATGACTATTTTTTCCTGTGAACATGAGCTTGATGCCATGCTGACCTGCATATATGTTGCATGGGCCAGCGGAAAGGGATTTCGAAATATCAAGCTTATGCTTGAACCTATAGAACAATATACATTATTTGATGAATATATTCATGTTGATCCGGACGAGGGGAAAACTCAAAGTGTTATAGATGCGGTATGCAACAAGATATCCCCATATGTGTACAGGGAACTTGCCTACGTTTCCATGGCTTATGAGGAAGATGTTCTTGACAATATGTACAGGATAATGCTTTTGGGGTTTAATAAGGGACCAAATGTCCTGGAGATGGTGCAGTACAAGGAAGTAATGCGGAACAGAGAAATCAGGAAAAGGCTTGGAACGGAATCCTGCCACTTCAAGGAATTTGTCAGATTTCATGAGGTCAATAAGTCGGTTTATGTGGCACATGTTGAACCCAAGAGCAAGATTATTGTAACGCTGGGTCATGCATTTGCGGACCGTATGCCATCCGAAAATTGGATGATAGTTGATGATACCCACAGAGAAGCTGTTATTCATCCGGCAGACCGGCCTTACTATTTCCGAAAGCTTGAAGAAGATGAACTGAAGCAGATGCTTCTTACGGAAAAGTACAATGATACTTATACAGATTTGTGGCAGGTGTTTTTTGATTCTGTTGCAATCAAAGAGCGCGAGAATTACAGATGTCAGAGAAACCTGTTCCCAATTTGGACAAGGAAACATGTTGTGGAATTCATGTCATAGATATGTTGTGAAGTTCATGTTAGGGTAAAAAATAGCAGGGACTAACACCCTGCTGTTTCTATCTGAATTCACTCAGATTCTTATTGGTTGTATTTTTGAAGGCTACTGACAGAGCCGATACTGTAGAATAACCCAAAAGGCTTGCTATATCATCGAAGGAATAACCCTTTCGTGTATAAGATATTGCCAGTTCCGATTTCATCATTCCGATGTATTTAAGAGGAGTGATGCCTGTCTCTTTCTTAAATGTTCTTATGAGATGGTTAATGTTAATATTCAATGCTTCTGAGATTCCCGCAACCGTAAGGTCAGCAGGAGAATGCTCGTGAATATAATGAAGAGCATTGGTGGTGAGGTCGCTGTAGGCCTTGTTGTTAACGAGAAAATCTCTTAATTCATAAGCAATTATATTGAAATATGATTCCACTATTGAAGGTGGAAATGACTGCATGCTGAAATCAATGGACAATGAGGAAAGGATTCCCCTAAGCCTTGGAAATTCATTGGAATCTATTTCGATATAGTCCCTGTCTATAAGCTGTATAGAGGAAATGAAATCGAAATAAATGTGGTCAATGGGATCCTCAACATCCTGGGAAACCTGAAAAGTCGGATCTGCTTTGAAAATGTAGATAAATCCCGGTTTCAATCGAATGTTTTTTTTGTAATAAGCCGTTCCACCACAAATATAATATATTCTGTTGGTTAGATAGTTGGGGTTGTAAAACCAGTTTGAAGGATTATACAACCGACCGTAATGCTTAAGAATAATATTGTTTTCCACAGCTTTGCCCTCGCCCTTTTCTCTATTCGATATTATATAACAAAAATACATTTTGTGAATATGTATTTCTGTTACAGTTTTTTTGGTAGGTTATGATATAATGAGAATGTTAGGTTGTCATTACAAACTAAACGCAAAGAGAATTATTTTCAAAGGATGAAAATGAACTCTGATTAAGGAGGAAGCAAATGTATCAGGACGGTAAAATTTGGGTTGGTAAATCAGGTGAAAAGGATGTCTATATCTATACCAAGATGGCAAACAGACACGGAATGATTGCCGGAGCAACAGGAACAGGAAAGACGGTTACACTTAAGGTTATGGCTGAGTCATTTTCAGATGCGGGAGTACCTGTATTTCTTGCAGATGTTAAGGGAGATTTGTCAGGTATGTGCAAACAGGGCGAGAATTCAGGAACTGTTGCACAGAGAATAGAGGCATTGAACCTGTTTGAAAAGGGATTTTCTCTTCACGCTTATCCTACAACTTTCTGGGATGTATATGGCGAGAAGGGTATCAATATGCGTACAACAATTTCTGAGATGGGACCACTTCTTTTGGGACGAATTCTTGGATTAAATGAGACACAGGCAGATATTCTTACAATTATCTTTAAGATAGCAGATGACGAGGGACTTCTCCTTCTTGATACAAAGGATTTGAAGTCCATGATTAATTTTGTGGCTGATAATGCTGCAGAGTATGCAAGCGCATACGGAAATATGACAAAGGCAAGCCTTGACGTAATCATAAGAGCAATTGTAGCCCTTGAAAGTGAAGGCGGAGAGCAGTTCTTTATGGAACCGGCAATTAAGGTCTCAGAACTTGCAATATCAGAATATGACGGAAAGGGACGAATTAATATCCTTGACTGCCAGAAACTTATTAATAATCCTACAATGTATTCGACATTTATGCTTTGGATGCTTTCGGAATTATATGAAAACATGCCTGAAGCAGGTGATCTTGATAAGCCTAAGATGGTATTTTTCTTTGATGAAGCACACATGCTTTTTGATAATGCCAGCAAGGATCTTCTTACAAAGATTGAGCAGGTTGTTAAGCTTATTCGTTCAAAGGGAATCGGTGTTTATTTCATTACACAGAATCCTCAGGATATTCCGGACGGAGTTCTCGGTCAGCTCAGTAACAAGATTCAGCATGCCCTCCGTGCATATACACCAAAGGAACTTAAGGCAGCAAAAACAGCAGCTGAATCCTTCAGAGAGAACCCTGAATTTGATACCTTCAGTGTTCTTACAGAGCTTGGCGTAGGTGAGGCACTTGTTTCAGTTCTTGATGAGAAGGGTATTCCTACTCCGGTTGAAAGAGTAAGTATTCTTCCTCCGCAGAGTTATATGGGAATTATCGATGATGCAACAAGAGAAAATGTAATCGTTAACAATCCGATGTACAATCAGTACAAGGAGTCATTTGACAGAGAATCTGCATATGAGGTGCTTCTTGGTGTGGCACAGAACGGTATGGCAAATGCTGATGCCAAGGCTACAATTGAAGCTGCAGCAATGGAAGCTGTTGAAGCAGGTGTACAGATTGCAGGTGATGTAGCAGGCGCTGTTTCGGAAGAAATGAGTGAAGACAAGAAGCGTATTGCAGAACTTGAAGCTAAACTTGCAGCAGCTGAGGCAGAGAAAGACAGTAAGGTAAAGAAGCCGATTCCGAATGACGAAACAGCTGAGGAGAAAAAGGCAAGAAAGGCAGCCGAAAAGGAAGCTGAAAAGGAAGGCAAGGAAAAGGCAAAGAAGAGCGACGCTACAGCCAAGGCTTACAAAAAGGCAGCAAAGAGTGTTGCAAGTACAGCGACAGGTACAATTGGACGTGAGCTTGGTAATTCATTGGGAGCAAACTTCGGTAAATTCGGAAAGAAGCTTGGCGGTAATGTAGGTGCTTCAATCGGAAGAAACCTTATGGGTCTTATGTTCAAATAAAAACAGGGAGTAGGGGTTGAATGGTTTTATCTGAAATTATAAGTGTCAGAGACGTTGTATATCTAATACTGCTTGCGATTTTTCCGCTTGTGGTTTTGGGAATATCGATACTTAAGCCGAGGGGCATGTATTATATTACCCTGGGATTTGCTATATTTTCACTGATTGCATTATTTTCCGGATATTACAGAGCCATAGGAATATATATTCTTGTTTATATCGGATTCAGTATATTCTGGGCTGTAAAGGGTGGAAAAGAATATGAAGCCTGCGGCCACAAGTTTGATATATACAGAAACCTGTATGCATCATACTATGCGGATGATTTGAATGACGACGGAATTATTGATGCTTTTGACAACTGGAAGATTGCACATGATCCAAGATTTGCCTGGATATTTGCAAGTCGAAAGGTTAGAATGGAAAGAAAGAGCAAGGGTTACTACAATTTCTCTTTTGGTGCCAATTCACAGGAAGCATTTATGAGGAAGGATCGTTGGAGTGATGACAGCTGGAATTCCGGATTCGGAGGTAGCGGAAGCTATGGAACATCCGGTCAGCGTAGCAGTTCAACATCCGGTCAGAGCCGAAGTGGCGCGTCAACGGGCCAGAGCCGAAGTAATGCAACATCCGGTCAGAGTCGAAGCAAGTATACAGATCAGTTTAATAAGCGTTCCGGAGGTGCATCTGCAGGAAACAGAGATTACGGTCCGAGAGGAAAGGCATATTATGAGAATTCTTCATCGGGGAGTACTTCCTATGGCAATTCATCAACCAATGGAGGTGCGGAAACCGGAAACTACGGCAGAAGCACGAACAATATGTCGGAAGAAGAGCAACGTGTTGCCAGACAGCATGCTTTTGCAAGAGAGCATAATTTAAGATATTTTGCCATGTGTACATCCAAGGATGAAGGCAAAAAACTGTATCATAAATATGCTGCCAAGTTTCATCCGGATAATACGGTGACCGGAAACAAGGATAAATTTGTTGCAATTGATGAAGAATATAATCGTTTTTGCGAGATTCCGGACTATGAATTTGTTGCATAGCATGTATTGGTTTAGTTGTATTTTGTTTAATGAAACCAAGGGGTTACAACGTATGTTGTGACCTCTTTTTTTCTTGCTTTTAGGGTCTTTGTTTTATATTTTCTTAATTTTCTTTTCAACTAAAATGTTATATAATAAATTGATATAGTTTGTTTTTTGGAGAGGAAATATGAGCAGTAATCGTATAGACAAAATGGAACGAAAATTCGGAAGATATGCAATAAGGAATCTGTCACTTTACTTTGTTATTACAGAAGCGGTTGGATATCTTTTGGGAATGATTCCCGGGGGATATGCCGTAATGCAATATCTGACATTGGAACCGGCATTGATTTTAAGAGGACAGATCTGGCGTATCTTTACATGGGTCCTTTGCGGTTCACCCAATGAAAACATCTTCTGGATAGCCATATCATTGTATTTTTATTACAGTATCGGTAATACACTTGAGACCGTGTGGGGGTCTTACCGATATAATGTATATATGTTTTCGGGACTGATATTTACTGTCATAGGTGCCTTCGTGATGTATGGCATTTTTAGGCTTGTTGGGCTTCAGCCGCTGGCAATCAGGTTGGGGGATTATTTCACGACCTACTATATTTGTATGTCAATTTTTCTTGCATTTGCCGCAACCTTCCCGGAAATGCGAATCAGTCTTATGTTTGTTATACCGATCAAGGTTAAAGTGCTGGGAATAATATATGCTGTTATGATGCTTGTTGAATGCTTACAGGGTGGATTACTTGTGGCTATTCCCATTGTGGCTTCGTTAATGAATTTTATTATTTTCTTCTTTACAGGAAGGAAGAGAATAGGAATAAGCAGGGAACAGCAGAGGGAGAGAAATGAGTTCAGAGCCAAGATGAAGGCAGCGGCGAAAAGTGTTACAAGGCATAAGTGCGCCATTTGCGGTAAGACCGAGGTTTCGGATCCGGATTTGGAGTTCAGGTTCTGTTCGAAATGTAACGGTAATTATGAGTATTGTGAGAATCACATTTTTACCCACCAGCATATAAACTAAAGTCAGAAAAGGATTCTTATATGAACGGAAGGACGGAAACAATCTTATTTGTTAAAAAGACTGCACTTGCTGTAGCCCTTTTGTTGTGCCTTCTTTTATCTGTTTTTAACTATGAGTGTTTCGCAGATACAGAATATGAGAGCGAACTCCCGGGCAGTGAGACACCTGAGAGTGAAACAGACATATTGGTGGAAGAACAGGATTTTGTTTCTTCGCAAGTTCAGCAGGATTCTGATGAACTGTTTGAAGAGTATCAGAATGCGGTTCTGTTTGAGAATATTCCGGACAGCAGTCTTATTGAACAGGGGGAAATGGTTCTCGAAATACAGGAACAGTATTCTGCGCCAATGATGGCCGCACCACCGACACCCGGGTATAAATTGGGTGACAGATTAAGCGAATATCAGAAACCGGTATATAACGCCATAACTGAATTTATTCATGAGGTTGCTGACGGAGATATATCTGAAACCGTTGTTACGATAGTATTTGACGAGAAAACCGATTACGAACAGGGAGAAAGATATGCTGATCTTCCGACGAACTATTTCACATTTGAGGAAATGGGAAATGCTGAGACACCCGCCGAAGCAAGGCGGTATTATTTGGATAACAACCTGAATTTTAAAAAGATTTATGATGCGGTTCTTTATGATAATCCCTACCTTCTGTACTGGCATGACAAGGTTAAGGGATGTTCAATGGCATCAACTGTAATGAATGTTACAGGTAAAAATCAGATTCATGTTAAGAGTATTACGCTAAAGTTTTGTGTTTCATCCGATTACAGCAATGGCGAGTATACAGGCGATAAATTGTATAATACAAATCCACAGCTGGCATCAAAGGCAAAGAATGCGGCAAATAAGGCAGCAGAGATTGTTGCAAGTCATGCAGGGGAGAGTGACTATGACAAACTGTGCGCATACAGAGATTATATATGTGCAAATGTTTCCTATAATACAGACGTTTCAACAATGAGTGCTTACGGAGATCCATGGCAGTTGATATATGTGTTTGATGATGATCCCAACACCAATGTTGTATGTGAGGGCTATTCGAAGGCATTTAAGTATCTTTGTGATCTCAGTTCATTTAATACAAATATTGAATGTCTGCTTATGGGAGGATACATTTCAACAGGCTACAGCTATTCCGGTCATATGTGGAATATAATCCGTATGGGTGACGGAGGATTGTATCTTGTTGATATTACAAATTCGGATTCCGGATCAGACTGGAACGGATGCCTGTTCCTTAAGGGGTATTCAACTACAAAAGAGGATGCAAATGCAGCCAATTACCAGTGTTCAACTACAGGTTACAGGTTTGAAAGGCTTGGTTCGAATATTATATATTTTGCATTCCAAAAAATGGAGGACTACTATGTAGGCTCACAGGAACTTCAGATACCGGCACTGAATTTATCCGAGAACGATTTTGATTCTCATGTGCATGATTATGTTGATGGTTATTGTAGTCTGTGCGATACATATCAAAATGGAATAAAAGTCAAACTGGAAGGCTGTTCCCTTGAGGTTGGAAGCAATTATGTCCTTAATCTGTATATTTCCGATGCAGGATCCTTTGCTTCAAAGGATAACAGCTATATTGTAATGCAACTTCCCGGAGAGCAGGAGAAAAGATATGCATTTGCAAATGCCGACACAGTGAATATGAACGGCAAAAAGATGTATGTATTCTCGTATAATGTTGGATTGAATAAGGCAGCAGAAAAGATTGATGTGTCATTTTACACTGACGATAATCTGTGTGTGTGGAATGCAGGTGCCAACCGAGGAACCTCTGTGAGGTACAGTGTGTCGGTGGGAGATTACGCCAAGTGCTTTTGGTTAGGTGATTTTTCTGAAAAGCAGAAGAAATGCTTAAGAGCCTTATTTGAGCTTAGTGATTCGATTCAGAAATACACGGGATATGCCGGACAGCCTGCAGCTGATGTGCTGGTTAATCAACCTAAAGGCGTATCACGAATAAGTGATAATAATATGCTGGGATTTATTAACAAAATGCCTGTTAAGGTGAACTTCTACGGCACCGGGAAACAGCCTTTGGAAATAGACAACCTTGATCTTGAAATCAATAATGCAGTGGCGCTTAAGGTCTATGTTAAGTCCGATGAAAATGCGACACTTGATGAATATAAATACTCAATTAACGGTAGAGAAACTTCACTTAAGCAGGATGAGAAGGGCTTGTATTTTATTGTTGAAGGAATTCATCCTACGGAGTTCTCAAAATCTAATCTTATTAAGATAAGTGATGCAGGTGGCAATGATATTATGGACATTTCTGTCAGAGCTACCGATTGGACAGGACAGATACTGAAGGAAAAATCAGGAATGGCTGCGACTGTTATGGATGTGGCAAGGTATATTTATTATTTGGGAAGATATGGAAAGAATTAGTAAAAAGACGATTGTATTATTAATATGTGCGTCATTTGCTGTTGTTTGCGGTTTGGTGCTCTTTTTTAGCCTTCGGTCCGGCAAAGGGGATGAAGGAGATACGGCTACGCAAGAGAGCCTTTCAAGCGTAATTCCTGAGGGAACGAAAGCTGATAGTGAGAATAAACAGATATCCGACGATGAAGGTTTTACAGAAGAAGGTTTATCGAAAGATACAGGAAACAATGCGATCGCCTCCAAGGGAAAAAACAAGGGTACTGCAGCCAATGGCACAAAGGGCAGTTCAACAGGTGCAGGTAATAAGTCCTCGGCCGGCAATGGGAACAATGGCGGAGTTGGCGCCGGAACAGACACCGATGATAATGCCGGAACAGGCTCCGGAGACAATGCCGGAACAGGTTCCGGAGACAATGCCGGAACAGGTACCGGAGACAATGCACCACAACCGACACAACCCTTAAAAGAACTTGATTTGTCGGGAGATATTTCGCTGAATGAAGACGGAAATATTGAATTTCCATTTGTTCAGATGAATTAAGTACGAAAAAATAAAATGATTACGGAAGGATTAAAACCACATGGGAGATAATAATACATCTCAGGAAATGAAATTTGCAAAAAAACTTGAAGAGATACGAAAACTTGCCAAGGATCAGGATGATGTGCTTGAGTCAAAGCAGGTAGAGGAAGCTTTTGCAGAGATAGGAATAACAGGAGAGCAGCTTTTGCCTGTATTTGAATATCTGAAAAGTAAAAAAATCGGAATTGATGAGAAAGTTAATCCGGATGATTACCTTACTGAGGATGAAGCAGATTACCTTACCCTTTATCTTGACAGCTTAAAGGAACTTCCTGCTTATACGGACGGTGAGAAGAGAGCAATATACATGGCGGCCATGGCAGGAGACAATCAGGCAAAGACAAAGCTGATTGAGATGATGCTTCCGGATGTGGCTGATATGGCAAAGCTTTATACAGGTCAGGGAATGTACATAGAGGATCTTATCGGCGAGGGAAATGTTGCACTTTCCATCGGCGTTGAGATGCTTGGCGCATTGGAGAGTCCCGATGAAGTTCCTTCAACCCTTGCAGGTCATATAATGAATGCCATGGAAGAGGCACTTGGAATAGAAGAAGAGTGCCGCAAAGTGGATGATAAAATGGTTGAGAAGGTAAATGCGGTAGCAAAACAGGCTCATGAACTGGCAACGGAACTTGGCAGAAAGGTTACAGTTGAGGAGATAGTTGCCGAAGGAAAATTGTCTGCAAAGGCAGTTAATGATGCAATAAGGTTAAGCGCACAGAAAATAGAAGATATTGAATATTAGACGGAGAGATTGATGGCAGACAGAGATTATAAACATATAGTTCAGGACCCCACAAATGCGTATATCGGAGCAAGGCTTACTTACGGAGAACTGATGGATATAGATGAGGTTCCCTTTAAGTTTAAGACACTGCTTTCTCATTATATCCTCAAAGAGGTTGACAGGGAGACAACAATTGAAAATCACATTTTCTTTATGAAGCCCGAGGATGAATCATATATGGTTTATAAAAGAATTAAGGCTAAGTTTGGAATGTATGTTTTTGACGAGAAGAAAAAAGCCTATGTAAGAAAAGAGTATAGGATTGATGAGATAGTTAAAGATGAATATCTTCATGAACACATGGATACCATTTTCGTTGAAGAAATGCATATCTACAAGCTTAATCTTTTGAGTATGAGCTAGATGGGATCATTAAAATCAGAATTATAAGTATGGGCAGGAATTGTCAGCAACTGCAGCAAAAAGAGAAGAAGGAAACAGAAATGAAAAAACAGGATTTTAGCAAATTAAATACATACGAGGTGGTTCTTGAAGAGGAACTTTCAGACATAGCAAGCATTGGAACACTGCTTAAACATAAGAGAACAGGTGCCCGAGTTTTACTTATCAACAATAATGACGACAATAAGGTTTTTTATATTGGCTTTAGGACAACTCCAAAGGACAGTACCGGAGTAATGCATATTCTTGAGCACAGTGTTTTGTGTGGTTCCGAGGAGTTCCCTGTTAAGGACCCGTTTATAGAACTTGCAAAGGGTTCCCTTAATACATTTTTGAATGCAATGACATTTCCAGACAAAACTTGTTATCCTGTAGCATCAGCAAATCTTAAAGATTTCCATAATCTTATGGATGTATATATGGATGCAGTATTTTATCCAAATGCGGTTAAGGATGAAAAGATTTTTATGCAAGAAGGATGGCATTATGAAAATGAGGGGAAACTTACAGTAAATGGCGTAGTTTACAACGAGATGAAAGGTGTATTTTCGGATCCAGATTCAGTACTTGAATACAGCGTATTAAAAACAATCTTCCCAAAGTCTAC
>JAZUDO010000048.1:0-105784 GCA_045639685.1 Lachnospiraceae bacterium | reverse complement strand
AAGATATTGAAGCTTCTTTCGGATTTGATACAGCAACAAAGACATATTCCGAACTTATCGGAAATATTGAAAGAGATGCCAATTCAGCAAAGAAATACTGGCATTTCATCAAGGTTATGGGACGTAGTGCATCACACGTAGCTCTTGAATGTGCTCTTGAAACACAGCCTAACATCTGCCTTATCGGTGAAGAAGTAGCAGCTATGAATATGTCACTTGCTCAGATTACAACCTACATCGCAGATGCAGTTGAGAAGAGAGGAAACAACGGCAACAACTTTGGTGTTGCAATTATTCCTGAAGGTATCGTAGAATTCGTTCCTGAGTTCTCAGCACTTATCGCTGAAATCAACGAACTTCTTGCAGGCAGCAAGACAGAAGAATTCAATGCACTTCCTGATTGGAATGCAAAGTATGACTTCATCAAGAGCGGTCTTTCAGCAGATGCATTTGCAGTATTTGATATTCTTCCTCAGTTCGTTCAGCAGCAGCTGTTCCTTGAGAGAGATCCTCATGGTAACGTTCAGGTTTCACTTATCGAGTCAGAGAAGCTCTTCTCTGAAATGGTTAAGGCTGAACTTGCAAAGAGAAAAGCAGCAGGAACATACAAGGGCAAATTCGGTGCTCAGCATCATTTCTTCGGTTATGAAGGAAGATGTGCATTCCCTTCAAACTTTGACGCAGATTACTGCTATTCACTTGGTTACAACGCATTCATGCTTATCCAGTACGGTTATACAGGATACCTTTCAAAGGTTTCTAACATTTCTAAGCCGGCTGAAGAGTGGGTTGCAGGTGGTATGCCTATAACAAAGATGATGAACATGGAAAGAAGAAACGGTAAGGATAAGCCGGTTATCAGAAAAGCACTTGTTGAGCTTGACGGTAAGCCGTTCAAATTCTTTGAGGCTAACAGAGAGACATGGGCAGTTGAGACATGCTTCACATATCCCGGTGCTATCCAGTACTACGGACCTTCTGAAGTTTGCGATATTACAACAAGAACACTTGCTCTCGAGAAGAACTAATCGGAACAGAGATTAGAATAAAAAATTAAAGGTGGTGTCACCGCAGGGTGATGCCACCTTTCTTTTTCTCTTTATCATAGTAAAGAGTTGTGGTATTATATATTTTGGTTTTCTGCGTCAATGTTGATTTGGAAAATATAATTGGTACATATGATTTGGCATATTCACGGAGGGAAAATAATGTCAGTACAGGCCACATTAATGAGAAACATAATTGAAGATCACATAGAAGACGAACTTATTTCCATTGCGGATAAGGTATTTGGAAAAGAGTTCAAGGACTTGACCGATAAGGAGGCATATTACTGTACTCTTTATCTGGTGAAGGCATTGAGTGAATCCACAACAGGAGTATCGGGAAAAAAGAAGGTATATTACATTTCCATGGAATTTCTGATGGGTAAGCTTTTGTCAAACAACTTGATTAATCTTGGAATGTATGACAAGGTTAAGGAGGTTCTGGAGAAATACGGCAAGGATATAAGCGTAATTGAGGAGCAGGAGCCTGAACCCTCATTGGGAAATGGCGGACTTGGAAGACTTGCAGCATGTTTCCTGGATTCACTGGCAACGCTGGGTCTTTCCGGAGACGGTATCGGCCTCAATTATCATTACGGTTTGTTCAAGCAGGAGTTCAAAAAGAGACTTCAGTGCGCACAGCCTGATGAGTGGATTGAGCATCCAACATGGCTTAATAGCAGAGATATCAAGTTTGTTGTTAAATTCGGTAAGGGCAAAGTCGTTTCACGTCTTTACGATATTGATGTTATAGGTTATGACAGCAGCGTTAACAAACTTCATCTTTTTGATTTGGAATCTGTGGATGAATCCATTGTTAAGAAGGGTATCAGCTTCAACAAGAAGGATATAGAGAAAAATCTGACATTGTTCCTTTATCCGGATGATTCGGATGAAGCCGGTAATCTGCTTCGAATCTATCAGGAATATTTCCTGGTAAGTAATGCGGCACAGTTTATTCTTTGGGAAATGCGTGAAAACCACGTGGATCTTCGTAAGCTGGACAAGCATGCCGCTATTCAGATAAATGACACACATCCTTCAATGATTATTCCTGAGTTAATCAGAATTCTGGTTGAAGAAAAAGCATTTGCAATTGACGAAGCAATCGATGTAGTAAGCAAGACCTGTGCTTACACAAATCATACAATTCTTGCAGAAGCACTGGAGACCTGGCCACTTAAATATCTTGAGAAGGTTGTACCTCAGCTCGTTCCTTACATCAAGGCTCTTGATAAGAAGGCAAAGGCTAAGTATAAGGATCCGGCTGTTGCTATTATCGACAAGGATAAGAGAGTTCATATGGCTCATATGGATATCCATTACGGCTTCTCAATTAACGGTGTTGCAGCTATTCATACAGATATACTTAAAGATACTGAGCTTAACAGCTTTTATCAGATTTACCCTGAGAAATTTAATAATAAGACAAACGGCATTACCTTTAGACGCTGGCTCATGAGCTGCAATAAGGAACTTGACAGCCTTATTTGCGACACAATCGGAAAGGGCTATAAGAAGGATGCAATGCAGCTTGAACGTCTTATGGACTATGTTGACGACAAGGCATTTTTGAAGAAACTGCGTGCAATCAAGGATGGCAAGAAGAACGAACTGGCAGAGTATATTAAAGAGCATGAGGGTGTTGAAATCGATCCCAAGTCAATATTTGATATTCAGGCCAAGAGAATGCATGAGTACAAGCGTCAGCAGATGAATGCTCTGTACATTATTCATAAATATCTGGAGATTAAGGGAGGAAAACTTCCCAAGACACCTGTGACCTTTATATTTGGTGCCAAGGCAGCTCCGGCTTATGTAATCGCACAGGATATTATTCATCTTATCCTTTGCCTTCAGGAGCTTATCAACAATGACCCTGATGTAAGTCCTTACATGAAGGTTGTTATGGTTGAAAACTATAATGTTTCATATGCTGAAAAACTGATTCCCGCATGTGATATCAGCGAGCAGATTTCTCTTGCAAGTAAAGAGGCCAGCGGAACGGGAAATATGAAATTTATGCTTAACGGTGCCGTTACACTTGGAACGGAAGACGGGGCAAATGTGGAAATTCATCAGCTTGTGGGCGATGACAATATATACATTTTCGGAAAGAAGGCAGATGTTGTCATTAAGCATTACCGGAAGGCTGATTATATATCAAGAAAATATTATGAAAAGAGTCCGGTCATTAAGGAAGCGGTTGACTTTATAGTCGGTGATGAACTTATGAAGCTCGGGAGCAGGGAGCATCTGGAGCGTCTTTACAATGAGCTTCTGAATAAGGACTGGTTCATGACATTGCTCGATCTTGAAGAGTACATCAAGGTTAAAGACAGAATCCTTCGTGATTACAGCAAGAAGGAAAAATGGAATAAGATGATGCTTGTTAATATTGCCAAGGCAGGTTTCTTCTCATCAGACAGAACTATCGAGCAGTACAACAAGGACATCTGGCATTTGGAATAATTGGGGGAAAAATGAAAAAATCTTTGCGTCAATGCGGAATTTTGCTGGCAATATCCAGCCTTCCAAGTAAATACGGTATAGGTACCTTCAGCAGTGAAGCCTATGACTTCGTGGACTTCCTCAAGAAGTCAGGCCAGTCTCTTTGGCAGATTTTGCCTTTGGGACCGACAGGCTATGGGGATTCGCCATATCAGTCATTTTCAACATTTGCCGGAAATCCCTACTATATCGATTTGGAAGAGTTCATCGATTACGGATGGATAAGCGAAAAGGACTGTGATAAATACAATTACGGCAATGAGCATTTTGTTGAATACAATGTGATATTTGACGCTAAGTTTGCTTTGCTTAAAAAAGCCTTCAAGAAGAGTGATTTTGGTGAAAAAGCAGGCGCGACTTTTGTGACTTTGGCGAAATCAACGGCAGAAAAGACCGGGGTTGAAAAGGTCGAAACAGAAAAGCCCGGGGTTGAAAGAAGTGCAATAAATAGCACGACTGAAGAAGAGAGAAGCTTTGCCGATATGCTGCGTGAGGAGTTTGAGGATTTTGTGATGGCAAACAGCAGCTGGCTGGAGGACTATGCACTCTATATGTCAGTTAAGGACAGCCTTAAGGGAATTAGTTGGACAGAATGGCCGGAAGACATTAAGCTTCGCAGACCAAAGGCTGTGAAAGAATATAGCAAAAAACTGGAAGAAAGCATACGCTTTTATAATTTCCAGCAGTTCTTTTTCTACAGACAATGGAAGAAACTTAAGATGTATGCAAACAATAACGGAATACAGATAGTGGGAGATATTCCAATATATGTTGCCATGGACAGTGCGGATACCTGGGCCAATCCGGAACTTTTTGAACTGGATAAGGACTGCAGACCGATAAATGTGGCAGGCTGCCCGCCGGATGCATTTACCGCAAAGGGACAGTTATGGGGTAATCCGCTGTATCGTTGGGATTACCTAAAGGAAACCGGATATGAATGGTGGATGCAGAGAATGGCACACAGCTTTGAAATGGTGGACATCATAAGAATCGATCATTTCAGGGGCTTTGACGAATATTATGCAATTCCTTTTGGAAGGGAAGATGCGGTGATCGGAAGCTGGAAAAAGGGACCGGGACTTGATCTGTTTAAGACCATGAAGGAAAAGTTGGGAGACAGACCGGTAATAGCCGAAGATTTGGGATTCCTTACGAATTCTGTTCGTAAAATGGTAAAGAAATCAGGATTCCCGGGAATGAAGGTTTTGCAGTTTGCATTTGATTCAAGGGAAGAGAGTGATTATCTGCCTCATAATTATGACAGAAACTGTGTTGTATATACGGGAACCCATGATAATGACACGTCTCGCCACTGGTTTGATACACTGGCAAAAGCAGATAAGTCATTTGCAAAAAGATATCTTGATATCAAATCCCCTAAGGATGCCGTTAACAGACTGATACGTGCAGCACTTTCAAGCGTTGCGGATACATGCATTATTCCTATGCAGGATTATCTGGAGCTGGGAGGAGAAGCAAGAATGAATTTTCCTTCAACACTTGGATATAACTGGAAATGGAGAATGGACTGTTCCATGACATCAGAAGAACAGGCAGAGGAAATACGAAAATTATGTAAACTATATGGGCGAGTTAAACAGTAAAAATGCAGATATGCGTGGTTTACATAAATTCAAATAGAAGAATATAAAAAGAAGAAGGGTTTGAATTTAAAATGGAAGCGTTAAAGAACAGTATTAAGAAGAGAAATATCAAGTTGATGATTGTTACAATGCTCATAGGTATTGCCATTACACTTATTATGTTTAAGGACTGGCTGCCGGGAGGTGATGTACAGAATCTTGACACACTCGAGGACATCAATGAACTTAGAGAAGGAAAAGCTACAGTTACGGCGTTCTATGTGGAGGACTATTACATGTACTACACAGAAGGTAACAGCGAACAGGAGGTTGAGCGCTGCTTCCTTATGCCCGTGGGCGGAGATGATGACGGAACATGGGCTTATATAGGACTCCATCTTTGGGGCAAAAACAATAAAAAGATATATAGAAACATGGAAACGATTTATCAGGCAGAGACAATAGATGAAAGTCTTGCAGACACCCTTGAATATATTTCGCTTTCAGGTCATGTCAGAGAGATGGACAGTGATAATGAGTATTACCTTAACGAATATATTAAGTCATATTCAGAACTTTACGGAGTATCCGAAGATGAAGAAAGGCAGTATTACAAATACTACATATTTGAACCCAACAGAATAACAGGAGCGGCTGATACCAATTATTCGTTTGTATTTGCTATTTTCGGATTCGTATTTCTTGGAGCCGGTTTCTACTACCTTATTCAGGTTTTGTTCGGAGATCCGCTTAAGCCGGTTGTTAAGTATGGAAATGCACACGGAAGTGTTGACAGAGCAATGGCCAAGGCTGAGTATCTTTTAAACAATCAGTCCCCCGTCAATGGTATGCGTGGCGACGACGAGATGTTTATGTATTATGAAAATAAGAATCTAATGGTTTACGATCCCAAGGATATGCTGTGGGCTTATGAGCATATTGTAAAGAGAAAGAGCGGACTTATTACCGTAGGTAAAGATTATTCGGTATTGATTAGGCTGGCAGACGGTTCCCAGGCTTCTATTCCATGTATCCAGTCTAACATTGGATTGTATATGAACAGCTTACAAAAGGTATGTCCCGATATAATCCTGGGTTACAGCGATGAACTTAAACGTATGTATACTAAAGACAGATATCGTATGGTGGCTGAGATAAACCGTAGAAGAGAAGAAAGACTGGGAAGAGTGGCATCAATGAATGACAAGAACTTGGAAGAACCGAATGCAACGGATAACAGTTCTTCGTCAAGCTATGAAGGAACGAATTACAACTACGACGCCGAAGCACCGGCATACGAAACAACGGGCACCGAAGCACCGGCATACGGAACGATCGGCACAGAAAGTACCGAAAGTGCCGACGCAAATAACAAGGATTCGGATATATTTGCAGATGGTGGTTTCTGGAAATAATTAAATCATATTACTGTTTTGGTATGCTTTATCGTAGGTAACCTCTTTGCCAAACCAATGCGGTGCGGTGAAGGCGTCGGCTTCTTCGCGGGAAGGAAATTCCACTTCTGCCATAATGAGCGGAGCGTGGTCACCTTCGAATATATCAAGTTCAATTGTATATGAATCATACGGAATCAGATATCGTGTTTTTTTAATGATTTTTCCGTCGGATTTGACAATCAGATGATCAAAGGCTTCTTTGGTGAGGGGAAGATTAGCTTCTTCTCTTTCAAGGAGGCCTTTTCCTTTGTAGGTGAGATAGTATTTGTCGCCATCCTCACGAACCCTGACAACAGGGTTAACATTGAGATATCCCTGTGTAATGTGCTTCCTTTCGTATCTGCTTAAATCCGGAAGTTCATTTGTTAAAAATTTTCTTTCAATCTCCATTCTTGAAACCTCTTTAAAAATTTTTTTGAAATTATGTAAACCAAAATGGACGAATATGCAACTTGATTCTACAGTGAATTTTTCAACTGAATTACACAACTGAATTCTACCACAGGGGAAGTGGGCCTGCAAATACATGGACAAATCAAAATAAGGTTATTTGGCAAATCAAATTGTCGTCAAAATACCCTTGTTTGCGTCAGTCATATAGTGGTAGAATATACATACATGGGAAATAAAATGTAATACGGAGGTTTTAGGCATGAGGTTAGTTACAAGATCGGATTTTGACGGTTTGGTTTGTGGAGCGCTTCTTTTGGAAGCAGGGGTGGTAGACTGTTGGAAGTTTGCACATCCGAAGGATCTGCAGGACGGACTTGAAGAGATAAATGAGAATGATGTTTTGGCCAATGTTCCATTTGTTGAAGGCTGTGGTTTGTGGTTCGATCATCATTCAAGTGAATATGAAAGATTGCAGCTCGAGGGTAAGTATAAGGGAGAAAGCCGTCTTACACCAAGCTGTGCACGTATAATATATGAGTATTACGGCGGAGCAGAGAGATTCCCCGGCATGGAAGAGATTATGGAAGCTGTTGATAAGGTTGATTCCGGTAATCTTACCATTGAAGAGGTTATGAATCCACAGGGATGGATTCTTATTGGATTTTTGATGGATCCAAGAACAGGTCTCGGACGCTGGAGACAGTTCCGTATTCCGAATTATAAGCTGATGGAAGAACTAATGGTTGCATGTCGCAACAAGACCACAGCTGAGATTCTTGAGATGGAAGATGTTAAAGAGAGAATAGAAGTATATATGGAGCAGACAGAGAAGTTTAAGGAGATGGTTGCGGCTCATACAAGAGTTGAGGGTAATCTTATTATTTCCGATCTTCGTGGCGTTGATCCTATATATACAGGCAACAGATTTATGATTTACTCTATGTATCCGGAACAGAACATTTCAGCATGGATCGTTTCCGGAAGAGGCGGTCACGGATGCTCTGCTGCAGTAGGCTACAGCATTCTTAACAGAACAGCTACCCTTGATGTAGGTAATCTTATGCTTAAGTATAACGGCGGTGGTCACAAGAAGGTTGGTACCTGCCAGTTCTCCGATGAGAATATGGAGGCTGAACTTCCGAAGATGCTTGCTGAACTTACAGCAATGGCAAATGCATAATCTTACAAAGGAAGATATATCAATGGCAAAAATAGCATTACTGTTCACAACGGGAACTGAAGAATGTGAAGCTCTGAATGTTGTGGATATTTTAAGAAGAGCCGGAGAAGAACTTAGTATTGTCTCTGTAAGCGGAGACAGGACTGTTACCGGTTCGCACGATATTACGATTATTGCTGACGAGATTATTGAAGAGCATGATTTCACGGAAGATGATGTTCTGATTATTCCCGGTGGAGCACCCGGAACCAACAATCTTGAGGCAAATGAATATGTTCAAAAAGCAATAGATATGCTTAACGCACAGGGCAAATTGATTTGTGCCATATGCGCAGCACCGAAGATTCTCGGACACAAGGGCCTCTTGCAGGGAAGAAAAGCAGGAATTTATCCGGGACTGGAGGCTGAACTTGAAGGTGCGAATGTAAGCTTCGATGAAGTAAGCATTGACGGCAACTTTGTTACAAGCCGCGGTCTGGGAACTGCAATACCTTTTGCACTGGCTATTCTTTCCATCCTTGAGGGCAAAGATGTGTCGGATACAATGGCTGAGAGAATTGTTTTTTTATGATAAAACTGCAAAAAGAGCCATAAAAGGCTCTTTTTTGCTGTCATGCGCCTAATGGCGCATATATTTGCAGGGAGTATATGTGATGCTGTTTAATTCATTCGCATTTGCGGTTTTTCTGCCGATAGTTTTTATCTTATATTGGCTTATTCCGCACAAATACAAATGGATATTGATGCTTGTTGCAAGCTATTATTTCTACATGAGCTGGGACGCAAAGTATATAGTACTTATTGCCGTTACAACTCTCATTTCCTATGGTGCGGGCATTTTTCTTGAAAAGGAAAATACTGCCGGAAAGAAGAAGGCGGTTTTGGCTCTTTCCTGCATTGCCTGTCTCGGAATTTTGTTTTTCTTCAAATATTTTAATTTCGTCAGTGAATCCCTAAATGACCTGTTTGGGCTGTTTTCAATCAGAATGAATCCGGTTACGCTTAAGATTTTGTTGCCGGTGGGAATATCATTTTATACTTTTCAGACATTGGGATACGTTATTGATGTTTACAGAGGAAAGATAAAAGCAGAGCACCATCTTGGATATTATGCGGTATTTGTTTCCTTTTTCCCACAGATTGCAGCGGGACCGATAGCGAGAGCCGCAGATTTACTTCCACAGTTAAAAGAAAAAAGAAAATTTGATTATGATAAAGCAACCTATGGATTAAAGCAGATGGCTGTGGGCTTCTTCAAGAAGCTTGTGGTTGCGGATTCATTGGCAATATATTCAGACAAAGTATTTGGGGCACCGCAGCAGTACAGCGGATTTTCTCTTGTACTTGCAGCATTCTTTTTCACGATTGTGATATATTGTGATTTTTCGGGTTATTCGGATATAGCCATAGGAACGGGAAAACTTATGGGAATCGATTTGATGACCAACTTCAAAAGCCCGTATTTTTCTCAGAGCGTAAAGGAATTCTGGAAGAGATGGCACATTTCACTGTCCACCTGGTTCAGAGATTATGTGTATATTCCCCTGGGGGGCAATCGTGTCGGAAAAGCCAGACGTATTCTTAATCTGATGATTACGTTTTTGGCAAGCGGTCTGTGGCACGGAGCAAACTGGACCTTTGTTGTATGGGGCGGAATCCATGGTGCAATGCAGGCAATTGAAGACCTGATTATTCCAAAAGAGAAGAGGGAGAGCAAGGGCATTATCAGATGGCTACGAATCCTCTTTGTGTTTGTATTTGTGTCATTTGCATGGATATTCTTTGCGGCAAATTCCATTGGCGACGCATTTTATGTGATAAGTCACGTTTTCTGTGACATACTTTCTCCGGTGTCTTATCTGAAGGACGGATTTGTTCAAATTGGAATGGAAGCCATAGTGCTTTTAAAGGAATTGTTCTTCGTCCTGCTTGTGGCTGTATATGATTATCTGTCGATTAATGCCGATATGATAACAAAACTCAGCACCAAAAAGCCTGCGGTTCGCTGGACAATATATGTGGGAGTTATGCTGCTTTTGGTATTTTTCTCACAGAAAGGAGTGGCATCGGAATTTGTATATTTCCAGTTCTGATGCGTGGCCTGTATGAAAAAATTTATCGGAAAAGTTATTTTGCTGTTAGCAATGGTTGCGCTTATTACCGGTGTGGTTAATTTCGTATATGTTTCCCATATGGATAACCTCGGCACTATGGGAGAAACGAAAAATGACAGCGCTTATATAGAAAATGTTCCTACCGAAATAAAGGTATGTAATTTCGGCAACAGCCATGGATACTACGGCTTTGATTACGGGAAAAGAAGCGAAAAATGTTTTAATTTTGCACTTCCGTCCCAAAGCCTGAGCTATGACTACAGAATCCTGGACAGTTTTCGGAAAAATATCGCTCCCAATTCGACAGTTATTATCTGCGTAAGTTATTTGTCATTTTTCGGACCGGATGAGTGCAGTGGCAGTGAATTCGAATCGATGAACAAGAGGTATTATCATTTCCTGGATAAGGAACATATTAAGGAATATGATTCCAAGACAAAAATCTTTGTTCATTACTTGCCGGGACTGGTTGTGTCGGAGGATGCACAGTGGCTTATGACTTTGCTTGGAAGAAACAGCGAACAGGACATGTGGTCTGAGGTTACCGATGCGGAAAGCGCAAAGGAACAGGCTCCGGGCAGATATGAGAAGCATGTGGCGGAAAAACTGGATGAAGCCGGTAAACGTATATACAACGAGGAAGAGATAAAGGCAGCTTATGACATGATTAATCTGTGCAAAGAAATCGGAGCCAGACCTGTGCTTTTGACAACACCGTTCCTTGATGAGTATACGGATGAAGTGATGAGCCATGACCCGCAGTTTCTGGAGGATTTTTATGGCGTAATTGATTCCATAAAAAATGATACAGGTGTGGAGTATTACGACTATAGTTTTGACGAGCGTTTTGACGGGAAATATGATCTTTTCATGAATACAGACCATCTCAATAAAGATGGAGCTGAGTATTTTACAGATATTATATGGGATGAAGTAGTTCTTTGTGGATTTTGACAAAACGTTGTGCTATAATATACGTCGACTGTAATCTGTTGATACTATGCGGTTTGGAAAATAATCGGTGTTTAACAGTGATAATAGGTAATATTCAATATAAGGAAGGAAAGAATAAAAATGAGCGTTAAGGTTGAAAAGTTGGAAAAAGGTATGGCAAAGCTTACTATCGAAGTACCTGCAGAGGAACTCGATAAGGCAGTACAGAAGGTATACCAGAAAGAAAAGAATAGAATCAGTATTCCCGGTTTCCGTAAGGGCAAAGCTCCTCTTAACATGATCGAGAAGCTTTACGGCAAGGGAGTTTTCCTTGAAGAAGCAGCAAATGAGATTATTCCCGAGGCTTATGAGAAGGCATATGATGAGTGCGGCGAGGAGATTACTTCTGCACCAAAGATTGAGGCAGTTCAGCTTGAGCCCGGAAAGCCTTTCATCTTTACAGCAGAGGTTGCTCTTAAGCCTGAAGTAAAGCTTGGTAAGTATAAGGGTGTTACAATCGACAAGATTGACACAACAGTTTCAGATGAAGATGTTGACGCTGCTATCGAAAGAGAGCGCGAGAACAATGCAAGAAGCATCAGCATTACAGACAGAGCTGTAGAGAACGGTGACGAGACAGTTATCGACTTTGAAGGTTTTGTTGATGGTGTTGCATTTGAAGGCGGTAAGGGTGAGAACTATCCTCTTACAATCGGTTCAGGCTCATTTATCCCGGGATTTGAAGATCAGATTATCGGCAAGAATATTGACGAGGAATTTGATGTTAATGTTACATTCCCTGAAGACTACAGCGCAGAAGAACTTGCAGGCAAGGCAGCTGTATTTAAGGTAACAGTTCACGAAATCAAGGCAAAGGAACTTCCTGAACTTGATGACGAGTTCGCAGCAGAGGTATCTGAATTTGATACACTTGCAGAATACAAGGAAGATATTAAGAAGAACTTAACAGAGAAGAAGGAAAAGGATGCTAAGGATGCAAAGGAAGATGCAGTAATCGAAGCTATCGTTGCAGATGCAACAATGGAGATTCCGGATGCCATGCTTGAGACACAGCAGAGACAGATGGTTGAGGATTTTGCAGCAAACATTGAGCAGCAGGGCATCAAGTTTGAGCAGTATATGCAGTTTACAGGTATGACACCCGAGAAGTTCCTTGAGCAGGTTAAGCCTCAGGCTGAGAAGAGAATTAAGTCAAGACTCGTTCTTGAAGCAGTTGTTGCTGCAGAGAATATTGTTCCTACAGATGATGACTTCGAAGCAGATCTTAAGGAACTTGCTGAACAGTACAACATGGAACTTGACAAGGTTAAAGAACTTGTTGGTGAAGACAGCAAAGAGCAGATGATGAAGGATATCGCTGTTAAGCTTGCCGTAAAGCTTGTTGTTGACAGTGCTAAAGAGAAATAAGAACTCTTTTGACCGGATTTTAAGGAGGTAAAAAGATGAGTTTAGTACCTTATGTCATTGAGCAGACCTCGAGAGGTGAGCGCTCTTATGATATTTATTCAAGATTACTTAAAGACAGAATTATTTTCCTTGGTGAAGAGGTAAATGAGGCAAGTGCTGCTACAATCGTTGCACAGATGCTTTTCCTTGAAGCAGAGGATCCTCAGAAGGATATAAGTCTGTATATCAACAGCCCCGGTGGAAGTGTTACCGCCGGTATGGCTATATATGATACCATGCAGTACATCAAATGTGATGTATCCACAATCTGTATCGGTATGGCTGCAAGTATGGGAGCATTTTTACTTGCAGGCGGCGCAAAGGGTAAGAGATATGCTCTTCCCAATGCCGAGATTATGATTCACCAGCCTCTCGGCGGAGCTCAGGGACAGGCTACAGAAATTCAGATTGCTGCAGAGCATATCTTAAGAACAAAGAAGAAACTCAATTCAATTCTTGCCGAAAACACAGGTAAGGACTATGACACAATTGCGCAGGATACTGAAAGAGATAACTGGAAAACTGCTGAGGAAGCAAAAGAGTACGGACTTATTGATGCAGTAATCGAGAAGCGTAACGAAGATTAAGGACAGTAAATATGGCAAACAAAGAAAGTGGGAATAAAATATGTTGTTCCTTCTGCGGTAAGCCACAGTATGAAGCTAAAAAGATGATTGCCGGAGCATCCGGAGCATACATTTGTGATGAATGTATCGAGGTATGTGCCGAGATGATGCAGGATGAACTTGAAGAGGAAGAGGATTACGGCACAGATGTGGGCGAAATCAATCTTCTTAAGCCGGAAGAGATAAAGCATTTCCTGGATGATTATGTTATCGGACAGGAGGAAGCAAAAAAGGTTCTTTCGGTAGCGGTTTACAATCATTACAAGAGAGTAACTGCAAAGGACGACGATGATGATGACGGAGTAGAACTTCAGAAATCCAACATCATTATGATGGGACCTACAGGTTCGGGAAAGACTTATCTTGCACAGACGTTGGCAAAAATCATCAATGTTCCCTTTGCAATAGCTGATGCAACAACGCTTACCGAAGCAGGATATGTGGGAGAGGATGTTGAAAATATTCTTCTCAAGCTTATCCAGGCGGCAGATGAGGATATAGAGCGTGCCCAGTTGGGTATTATCTATATTGATGAAATTGATAAGATAACCAAGAAAAGTGAAAATGTATCAATCACCAGAGATGTATCCGGTGAAGGTGTTCAGCAGGCACTTCTTAAGATTATAGAGGGCACTGTTGCAAGTGTTCCCCCTCAGGGAGGAAGAAAGCATCCATATCAGGAGCTTCTGCAGATTGATACAACCAATATTTTGTTTATATGCGGCGGTGCATTTGACGGACTTGAGAAAATTGTTGAGGAAAGACTTAACAGAAAGTCAATCGGTTTCAATTCCGAGGTTGCAGAGAAGTCGGGTGGTGAAATTGGAGAACTGTTCTCCAAGGCATCTACTGTGGATCTTGTAAAGTTCGGACTTATTCCGGAGTTCGTGGGACGTATGCCCATAAGAGTTGCACTTGACGGACTTGACAGGGATTCACTTGTAAGAATTCTTTCACAGCCAAAGAATGCACTTATCAAACAGTATAAGAAGCTTTTCAGATATGACGGAGTCGATCTTAAGTTTGAGGATGATGCTGTTGAAGCAATCGCTGATGAAGCATTTACCCAGAAGACCGGTGCGAGAGGACTTCGAACCATTATGGAAAAGGCCATGATGGATGTAATGTATACTATTCCTTCCGATGAAACAATTAAGGAATGTATTGTTACGAAAGAGGTTATTACAGATAATGTTCAACCGAAACTGAAACGTGCAGCTGTTAAGGCAGAGGCAAAAAACGGGGCAAAACCTGCAGCGAAAGCTGCTTCAAAGAAGAGCGGTGCTGCAAAGCGCGGATAAGTAATGGTTGAAACTTGAGACTAAATATGGATAGAAGGATGGCACATTTTGCCATCCTTTTTTTACAGAAAAAAATTTTATTTTTTCATAGAAAATTTTTTCATTTTTTCACAAAACTTTTATAAAATAATAAAGATTTATTTGAAAGAAAATGTTACTATATTTGTTGAAGAATTGACGTGTGGATTCATAAAAATATGCACGAAGATTTAGAGGAGTAAGATGAAGATTAAAAGTGTGAACTTAGATATTGTATGTGGAGTTACAAGCACTCTTCCGGAGAACAGTATGCCGGAGGTTGCATTTGCGGGGAAAAGTAATGTGGGCAAATCCTCGCTTATTAATGCACTGATGAATCGTAAATCCTATGCAAGAACAAGTGCACAGCCGGGAAAGACTCAGACAATCAATTTTTATAATATCAATGACGAGATATATTTTGTGGATCTTCCTGGTTACGGATATGCCAATGCCAATGTTAAGGTTAAGGCACAGTGGGGCAAGATGATTGAGAAGTATTTAAAGACTTCCAAGGCACTGCAGAATGTATTCCTTTTGATAGATATCAGGCATGAGCCCGGTGCAAATGACTGTGATATGTATGACTGGATTGTGAGAAGCGGATTTGAACCCATTATTATTGCCACAAAGGCAGACAAAATTAACCGCAGTCAGCTTCAGAAACAGGTGAAGATTATAAGAGACAAACTCGGTTGCGGAAAAGAAACGATAATAATACCCTTCTCTGCTCAGACTAAGCAGGGAAGAGATGAAATATATGAAATACTGGATGGTATCTGTGGCGGAGACGAAGAGGAATAATAGAAAGATTGACCACAGGTACAGGTAGGAAAGACAAGGCAGAATTTTGAAAAAGCACATGACACCGTTTACAAGGAGAATAAAGAGAAAATCAGCTGCATTCATTGCACCAAGTTTTCTTGGCGTACTTACATTTTTCCTTGCTCCGATGCTTGTAGTACTGTTTTATTCCTTTGTTGATAACCCTGTCAGAAAAGAATTTGTTTTTTTTGATAACTATAAATCAATATGTTCCAACTATGCCTTCAGACTTGCTGTAGTCAATACAATTAAGTTTTCGGCAATAAGTGTACCGCTTGTGGTTGTGCTTTCACTACTTGTTGCACTGGCGCTTGAGAAGAGCATAATTGGAAAGACACAGATACGTTCCTGCCTTTTGAGCCCGATGATGGTACCTATCGCATCGGTTATTTTGATATGGCAGGTTCTTTTTCATTACAACGGTGTTATCAATGAAATTGCGGCAAAATACGGAATGGCACCTACAGACTGGCTCAAATCCGATAAGGCTCAGATAGTGATTATCCTTCTGTTTGTATGGAAGAATCTGGGCTATAACATGGTACTGTTTATGGCGGCGCTTGCCAATCTGCCCTCGGGACTTGTTGAAGTGGCAAAGCTTGACTGCAAGAGCGATTTTAGGATTTTCTGGACCATAAGGCTTCGTTATCTGGCATCGTCAATTCTGTTTGTTACCATTTTGTCGATAATCAGTTCATTTAAGGTTTTTAGGGAGATTTATCTTCTTAGCGGGGATTACCCGTTTGATTCGCTGTATATGCTACAGCATTATATGAATAATATGTTTGCTTCTCTGGACTACCAGAAACTTTCGGCGGCGGCAATACTTATGTCGCTGACCATGATTGTTCTTGTAGGGCTTCTCTTTGTTGCAGAGAACTATGTAGGAAGAGATTTGGAGGAGTAGACTATGACATTTTCTGAGAAATGGCCCGGAAGAAAAAAGAAAATAAAAAGGGCAATACGCAGCACGTTTTTGTGGCTTGTGGCCGCGACATATATGATTCCGATAGTTTTTACCGTATGTAATTCATTTATGAATGAGACGGAGATAAATGCTAACTACGGAAAGGTGTTCGGAAGCGTCGCAGGAAAAGGCGGTTATGTTTCGGATGTGGTTCATCTGAAATTCATTCCGGATTTTGTATCCTTTAAGCAATATTTTCTGGTGCTGTTTAACAGTCCGGATTACCTGTTAAAGTTTTGGAATTCAGTGATTATGGTTGTGCCGATTGTCATTTTCCAAATGGTGGTTGCATTGTTTGCGGCATATGGGTTTACCAGATACAGGGGGAAGTTGAGGGAGGTTATCTTCTTTGCTTACATTATCCTGATGTTAACCCCTTATCAGGTTACACTGGTGCCCAATTATCTGGTAAGTGATGCGCTGAATATATTGAATACCCGTTGGGCGATTATCCTGCCCGGTGTATTTTCACCATTTTCAGTGTTCATACTGACCAAGTTTATGAGAAGAATTCCAAGCGGAATGATTGAGGCCGCAAAGGTGGATGGCGCGGGAGAATTCAAGATTTTTTGGGAGCTTTGTCTTCCGATGTGTAAAAGTGCAATAGCCAGTGTGTGCATTCTGGTATTTATCGATTACTGGAATATGGTTGAGCAACCGCTGATTCTTTTGGAGGATACTGATATGTATCCGCTTTCGGTATTCCTTTCAAGGATAAATGAAGGGGAGATAGGAGTTGCTTTTGCGGTGGCAACCATATATATGATTCCGTCGATTCTGGTATTTATATATGGAGAAGAGTATCTGGTTGACGGTATAGCCTACCAGGGCGGAATTAAGGGATGATGGGAAGATATAACGATATTAGTATAAATAGGGAGTCAACATAATATTGACATGAGGTTTACATAATATGAATAAGCCGTTAGATGAAGGAAATACATTGAAATTACGAAAGGACGTTATCAAGAACATTGCTATCATATTTTTGGCAGTGATGCTTGTCCTTACCTTTTTTTCCAACAGTATAATGAACAAATCCCTTCCGGAGGTTGCAGTAAGATATGTGGAATCGGGAACTGTTTCAGAGAAAATCAGAGGTAACGGAACTGTGGAATCGGAAGATCCGTACAGTATTACCATAACTGATACGAGAAAAATATCAGGTGTAGCCGTTGAGGTTGGAGATGAGGTTACTAAGGATCAGATTCTATTCTATCTTGAAGACAGCGAAAGCGAAGAACTTCGGAAAGCCGAGGAGGATCTTGAGAAACTTATTCTTACATATACTGCAGGCGCTCTGAACGGCGAAATGAGTGACGAAGCCTATAAGAAAGCAACTGCAGGAAACGTAGCCTCAATGGCAGTATATGAAAGCCAGATAGAGGCTGCAAAACAGAGGTTAAAGGCTGCAAATGATAAACTTGAAAGCATAAAAAGACAGCAGATGGTGGCAGATGGTCAGAGCAGCAGCGATGTTGAAGCACAGATAAAAGAAAAAGGTGAGGAACTGGAAAAGGTTAAGTCGGATTTGCTGGATGCTGAAAAGCAGTACGGAGAATTGGAGACAATAGTAAGTACAAACAGCGCAAGTGCAATGAATATGGAGGCGGCAGAACTGGATGAAGCCAATGCTCATGCCAAGTATGATACGGAAAGAAATATTGCTTTGGAAGCAATGGGAGACGCTGCAGTGACTGATGCAATCAATGAGCTTAAGGTGATGGATTCTGCAAAATATGCCGATGTCAATTCTTTTGATGATATTAAGGCGATGGTTTTTGACGATAATGGAATGATTGCCGATGCAAATGCTTTGAATGACTGGGCAAAGGCACATGCCAAAACATATGCATTAATCGGAGGCAATGATTATCCCGAGTCAAAGCTCATGGATCTTTCCGATGCATATAAGGATTATCTTGATAAGCAGGCGGTTCTTAAGGAATCAGGGGAAAAACTGGCAGCATACAGGGATGCTTCTTCAAGGTTGAATACCGCAAAGGCTAATGTTGATTCATTGAAAAACAAAAGGGATGAGCTTTCTACAACAATTGCCAAGCTTACAAATGACAAAGATGCCAATACGGCAGGCAATACACAACTTGTCAATGATTTGAAACTTGCAAAGGCCGATGCGGAAGCCGAATGTGCCAAGGCGGATGAAGACTATAAGCAGTTGTTAAAGGATATAAGCAAGACGCTGGACCTTACAGGCCAGAATTCAATAATCAGAAACCAGAGAGAGAAGGTTGAAAGACTTAAGGCGGAATCTGTCGGCGCAACAATAACTGCGCCTGTTTCGGGTACAATTCTTTCCCTTAACAAAACCGCCGGTGAAACAACCACTGCGGGAGAAGCACTTGCTAAAATACGTGTTGCGGGAAAGCCGAGTGTTTTAAAAGTAAATGTTACGGCGCAGCAGGCTGCCAAGGTAAAGCCGGGAGAGAAGGCAACACTGCAAAATGCCTGGTACTATAACAACGTTGACATTACATTAAGTAAAATATTGCCGGAACCCACTTCCAACGGAAAAACCAAGATACTGGTATTTAATGTTTCGGGGGATGTATCTGACGGTGCGACCTTGAATATTGAATTGGGACAGAATGCCCAAAACTTTGATAAGGTTGTGCCAAACAGCGCAATTAAAGAAGACAATAAGGGCAAATTTGTTCTTTTGATAGAGGAAAAGGGGACACCGTTCGGAACAAGATATAAGGCCAAGAGAGTGGATGTTGAGGTATTGGCAAGTGATGACAATGTAACTGCAATAAGTGCGGATATTCCGGACTGGTCCTACGTTATTACAACCGCAGATAAGCCTGTTAGCGCAGGTATGCAGGTAAGACTTTCGGATAATCAGTATTAACGGGTTATAAAATATGAAGAAGTGGTACGTTACTTTTATGGCCTCAGTTCTGTGCTTTATTGCACTTGTTTTGGCCACGAATATACAAAAGAACCGATTATACGATCAAAATGCCGCCGACAGATGGGGTGAAGGAACATCCCAGTATTCAATCATTTTTCCTGTCAGCTTAAATCCCGAGGATACGTATTATTTCCTTGAACTGGCTCATAAACTTGAAAATGAACTTGAAAAATCCGGCATGACTGACATTCTTTATCCTGATGAGGAAGGGATAGCATTTCTGCAGTCTCTAAGTATTGAAGGAAAGGTTACGCTGTCCAGCGAGCGGGGTACTTTTACGCCCGATGCGATTGGAATCGATAAGGATTTCTTTATTGTTCATCCACTGGAGTTGATGTACGGCTCCTACATCAGCGGAGATGATTTGATGAAGGATGGAATTGTAATAGACGAGGACTGCGCCTGGAATCTTTTCGGAGCCTTTGACGTTGTCGGGAAGCAGGTTGAAATAGGCGGAGTCCCACATTATATCAAGGGTGTGGTGCATAAGCCTGATGACAAATTTTCGAGGGCCGCGGGTCTTGAACGAAGTATATGCTTTATTAGTCTGGATTCCCTGCAGAAATACGGCAGTATTTCGGGCAGTTATGACTATGAAATTATAATGCCCAATCCGGTGGATAATTTTGCCGACAATATAATATCTGTAAGTCTTGGAGATTCTTCGGGAAAAATATTGGTAATCAACAATTCCGAAAGATATGAAACAGCAAAAATGTTTGGCATATTGAAGGATTTCGGAATCCGCTCCATGAACGGAAAGGGGATTGTATATCCCTATTTTGAAAATGTGGCAAGAGCCTGGGAGGATGTATTTGCCGCAATTCTTGTATTGAAGATAATAAGTGCGGGGCTTGCCCTGGTTTCGCTTTTTATTATACTATTTCGGCTTAAGGATAAAATTAAGCTATTATTCAGTGGCTTTAAGCCGCTTATTATACGTTTTAAGGAGGTAAGTTATGAAAAAATTGACAAAAAGAGGCCTGTGCCTGATGCTGGCACTGACGATGCTGATTCCCCTAAACGGGTGCGGAAAAAAAGACAAAAAGGATGATGGTTCTTCAACATCGACGATAGCGCAGGTATCGCCGGAAGAAATGAAGAATTACGTATATAAAGAGGAGAATCTCGGTTTCCTTGAAGGAAAGGATTATTCGGACATTCTCCTTTCCGGGGATAAAAACATATATGCGGTCAGATTTGAATATGCTGATGGAGGTGCTACTCCGCTCGCTAAGGATCTTGATGAAACTGCAGAGAATGGAGATGCTGAGGCTGATGCAGGAGATGCTGAGGTTGATTCGACAGTTGATGATAATGTGGCCGAAACAAAAGCTGCGATTGAACTGATTCCGGATGTTCTCAATGCCGATGGTGAAACAGCAATTGACGGAGAGGAGATAATCGAGGAGTTTACGGAAGAGCCGATGATGGATGACATAGCAGGAAACCTGGATTTCTTTATTGACTGCTATGATTTGACAAGTGGTAAGCTTAGCGGTTCATTCCATCACGAATACCCAAACAACAGCTCCATCTGGCTTTATCGTGGAGATAATTCGGGTAATATTTATTACATGTATGATGAATATTCCTATGATGAAGCAACAGGAGCATTCAGTGATACTTTTTCAATAAAGGGTGTGAACAGTAAAGGCGAAGAACTGTTTTCAACCGAAATCGGAAGAGGAAATGAAGAAGATTATTTTTACATTAACAGCATGTTTACCGATAAGGACGGAATACATGTCATTTCCAATAAAGGAATAATAACCGCTGACTATTCGGGGAATGTTGTCGGTACAGTTGATTTTACGGACAGCGAGTTCTTTAACATTGGTAATGTTATTCAGCTTAAGGGCGATGAATATCTTGCTGTAGTATATGAAGATGTAGCCATAAAGCTTTATAAGCTAAATGTAAAAACAGGCGCATTTTCGGAGGCGATTGACGCGCCGAGCGGTGTTGTAAACAACAATCTTTTCATCGGAGTTTCACACGATATCGTTGTAGCTGCGTCAGACGGTTTATATTATTACGATGTTGGAGATAAAGAGATTGAGAAGTTCCTTGACTATGTTGCATCTGACTTGGCAACAAGCGGATTTTCGTATTTGTATGCCTGCGAGGACGGAAGCTTTATCGGATCTTATTACGATGAAATGATGGGAAACAAAATGGTAAGGCTTTCAAAGGTTGATCCAAAGGATGTACCGGAAAAGACGACAATAACACTTGGTGGTTTATGGGTAGATTCCACCCTTAAGAGAAAGGCTATAGATTTTAATAAATCAAATGACAAAGTAAAGATTGTTGTCGTCGATTATTCTTCTGTGGGAACCGATGCTGAAACTCCGTTTTCGGAAATGGTAAACAACCTGAACACAGATATCGTTTCGGGAAATGCACCGGATATTATACTTGTAAGCCAGGATCTGAAGTACAACAGTTACGTGGCAAAGGGTGTTTTTGAAGATATGACACCCTATCTTGAAAATGATAGTGATATCGGAAAAGATGATTTACTTCCCAATGTTCTTGAAGCAACAACCGTTAACGGGAAACTTTACGGTATTATGCCAAGCTTCTACATTTCAACGCTTTTTGCCAAAGAGAAGGAAGTAGGAGGGAAGACTTCATGGACAATGTCCGAGTTTATGGATTATTTGAACAGTCATTCGGAGGCCGCATATCCGCTTGGCGTAATGTCAAAGACTGATTTTGTTCAGACTGTGATGTGGTCAAGTCAAAATGAGTATGTTGATTGGGAAACCGGAAAAGTATATTTTGATTCACCTGAATTTATACAGTTGCTGAAATATACAGAAAAACTTCCTAAGGAAATTGATTACGACAGCGATGCTGTAAATGATTACTGGAATCACTATGAAACCGTATACAGGGAGGGCGAGTCACTTCTCTACGTATACTCATTGGCCAGTGTAAGAGATTTTACTTATATGGAGCAGGCAACCTTTGGTGAAAATGTTGTTCCTATAGGTTATCCTTCTTCAAATGAGTCGGGTAGCACAATTCTTTCTGATTCGATTGTAACAATCAGTTCGAAATCGCAGAATAAGGATGCTGCATGGGAGTTTGTGAAGACGCTGTTTATGGATTCGGAAAATCAGACCGGTTATGGATTCTCTGCTAATAAGGAAAGCTTTGACAGACAGATAAAAGAAGCTATGGAAAAGCCTTATTACATGGAAGGAAACGAGAAGGTATATTATAATGATACATATTATCTGGGAGGGCAGGAACTTCCGATTGAACCGCTGACGGCTGAACGTGCGGAATATCTTAAAAACTATGTTCTTTCTGTAAGCAAACGCGGAGGTGCAGATCAATCAATCTCGGATATAGTTCTGGAAGAGGCAACTCCTTATCTCGAAGGTCAGAAGAGTGCGGAAGAAGTAGCCAAGATTATTCAGAGTCGTGTACAGATATATGTTAACGAGAACAGATAGAAACTTTGTCAGCGACTTGATAATGAGAGCAAACATAAACTCTGATAATGAGAGCAAACATAAACTCTTGTATATTTTGTGCAAAGAAGTTATTATTAGTAACGGTGTTTTTATAGTTGGTATGTAAGGCATTTGACATTGGTGGGAGAATGCCAAAAGAAATTATGTATAGACCTTTATGGAGGGAATTATGACACAGTCAAGAACACATAACTGTAATGAGCTCCGCCTTGAGGACGCAGGCAAGACAGTTACATTGGTTGGATGGTATGAGAATATCAGACGTGTAAGCAAAAATCTTGGGTTCGTTATTTTAAGAGATTTTTATGGAACAACACAGATAGTTCCGGAAACCGAAGAAATGATGGACATTTTCCATGATATAAACTGTGAATCTACAATTCTTGTGGAAGGCGTTGTAAGAGAACGTTCAAACAAGAATCCAAAGATTGCAACAGGAGATATCGAGGTTGTTCCGCAGCGTGTTGAGGTTCTGGGACGTTGCAGATATAATGAGTTGCCTTTTGAAATCAACAGATCAAAGGAAGCAGATGAGAACACAAGACTCAAATATCGTTATCTGGATTTGAGAAATCCGGATGTTAAGAAGAAGATAGTTATGAGATCAAAGATTGTTGCCGATCTTCGTGCAAGTATGATGGCTCACGACTTCCTTGAAATTACAACTCCGATTCTTACGGTATCAAGTCCTGAGGGTGCAAGAGATTATCTCGTTCCCGCACGTAATCATCCGGGCAAATTTTATGCTCTTCCACAGGCACCACAGCAGTTTAAGCAGCTTCTGATGACATCGGGATTTGATCGCTATTTCCAGATAGCACCATGTTTCCGTGATGAGGATGCCCGTGCAGACCGTTCACCGGGAGAATTTTATCAGCTTGATATGGAGATGGCATTTGCATCACAGGAAGATGTATTTGCTGTAGTAGAGGATGTTCTTCCTCCTATTTTCGAAAAGTACGGCACATATAATACAGCTTCAAAGGCTCCGTTTACAAGAATTGCCTACAATGATGCAATGGAGAAGTATGGTTCGGACAAACCTGACCTTAGAATTAATCTGATTGTTCAGGACGCTTCAGAGGTTATGGCAGACTGTGGCTTTGAACCATTTGCAGGAAATGTTATTAAGGCCGTTGTTATTAATGACTTTAAAGAAACAAGAAAGACTATAGATGCGCTTTGCGATGAGGTATTTGTTGCTACAGCCAATAAGGCTTACTGGTTCAGACTTGACGAGAACGGTGAGTTTGTCGGTGGTATATCTAAGTTCTTACAGGAGAAGAAGGCTGCTGTTATTGAAGCCCTTGGTCTTAAGAACGGTGATTTTGTAGCCCTCAGTGCAGGTAAGAAACTTGCAGCCCAGAAGACTGCAGGTGCAATCAGAAAGATTTTCGGCAACAAGATTGACAGTTGTATCGACAGAGAAAAGTATGAGTTCTGCTGGATAGTTGACTTCCCTATGTACGAGATAGGTGAAGAATCAGGCGAACTTGAATTCTGTCATAATCCCTTCTCAATGCCTCAGGGTGGCATGAAGGCTCTTGAAACTGATGATGAGGACGAGCTTTTGAAGATTAACGCTTACCAGTATGACCTTGTATGTAACGGTATTGAGCTTTCATCAGGTGCCGTAAGAAATCATGATCCTGAAATTATGATTAAGGCATTTGAAAAGGTTGGCCTTGGTGAAGAGGATGTTAAGGCTAAGTTCCCGGCAATGTACAATGCATTCTGTTACGGAGCACCTCCGCATGCAGGTATCGCACCGGGTGTTGACCGTATGATTATGCTTCTTACAGGTGATGAGACAATCCGTGAGATTATCCCATTCCCTATGAACAAGAATGCCCAGGACGTTATGATGGGCGCTCCTTCAACTGTAGACCAGAAGCAGCTTGATGATGTTCATATCGCAATCAACCTTCCAAAGAAGGATGAAGAGTAGTTGAAGTGTAAGTTGAAGTTTAAGTTGAAGTATAAGTTGAAGTGTAAGTTAAAGTATAAGTTGAAGTATAGATAGAGAAGGACTCGGGTCTTGCGACCCGAGTCTTTTTTGTAGGGCGATAACTGTAAGTAGATGTGTTTTTGTGCCATTGGAGATATCTTAGGTGATGTTTGATGGTATATTGAAAAAACTGGATTCTTGCTTTTACCATTATTTAATGCTTGATAAACGCATGATGGTAAGAATTTTGCATGCTAAAAGGGAAATTTACCATTGACGGTAGAATTAAGCGGCTTTGATGGTAGCAACTAAAAGGAAATCAGGAAAAGCATCCGATTTTTGTGCCATTGGAGATTTCTTGATAAGTGTTTTGATGGTAATGGCTTCAAAACAAAGAAGAAAAGTGTACCATCGAACCGGTTGATAGATGGGAAATAATGGTAAAAGAGCAAGCCATCATCGAATACAGCCGAGCAGTTAATCGAATACAGCCGAGCAGTTAATCGAATACAGCCGAGCAGTTAATCGAATACAGCCGAGCAGTAAATCGAATACAGCCGAGCAGTTAATCGAATACAGCCGAGCCGTTAATCAAATACATCCTCCCAAGCTGTTGGTACTATTATCAGCCCTTCTCATTGATTTTTTACCTCGTACATGATATAGTATTTATGTGTTTTTGTGCCACATAATGTTGATAATGTACGGCTTGCATATAAGAATTATATGACTGAAGCGTATCAAGCGTATCAAGCGTATCAAGCGTGCCGAGCGTATTGAGAGTATTGGGCGTATAGATTACAGGCAACAGTACATTAATGGTGGAGGACTTATGAGAGACGAATGTTACTATAATGATTATGATAGAAAAGATAACTTGCATTTTGATTCAAAGGTAGTTCACGGAGCTTTAGGCTGTGATCCTATGACAGGTTCACTAAGCTTCCCGATTTTCCAGACGGCTACATTCAAGCACAGAGAATTTGATGTTGGAACAGGCTTCTACTATTCAAGACTTCAGAATCCCACAAGACAGGAACTTGAAAGGACGATGGCTATCCTTGAAGAAGGACTTGAGGCATTTGCATTCACTTCCGGACAGGCAGCAAATATGTCTGTATTTGGTATGCTAAAGGACGGCGACCACGTTATTCTTTCAGATGATTTATACGGCGGTACATTCCGTATCGCAGAAGATATATTCCGTAACTTGGGAATAGATTTTGAGTATGTTGATATGTCGGATATCAATAATCTTAAGGCAGCAGTGAAGAGCAATACAAGAATGGTATTCCTTGAGACACCCACCAATCCAATGATGCGTGTTTCAGATATCAGAAAGGTTGCAGAAGTTGCCCATGAGAACGGCGCGGTATTTGTTGTTGACAATACGTTCCTTACTCCTTATTTCCAGAAGCCGCTTACATTAGGGGCAGACATTGTTGTTCATTCGGCAACAAAGTATATCTGCGGTCATAACGATGTTATTGCCGGTATAGTTGTTATCAAGGATGAAACTTATTCAGAGCATTTCCATATGCAGTTAAAGAGCCGTGGAAACGGACTTGGCCCCATGGATTCATGGCTGCTTATCAGAGGCTTGAAGACTTTGTCACTTCGTATGGAGAAGCATGATGCAAATGCGCGAGAGGTTGCAAACTGGCTTGTTAAGCATCCGAAGGTTACCAAGGTATATTATGCGGGATTTGAAGATCATCCGGGTTACGCAGTCAGCAAGGCTCAGTCAACCGGCTTTGGCGGAATGATTTCTTTTGAACTTGACAGCCATGAGACACTGGTTAATCTTATGAACAATGTTAAGATGATTCTCTTTGCAGAGAGTCTTGGAGGTACAGAAACGCTTGTTACTTATCCTCTTACTCAGACCCATGAGTCTATTCCTGCGGATATCAGAGAGAAACTTGGTATAAATGACAAGTTTGTACGTATTTCAATCGGTATTGAGGATGTAAGGGATATTATTGCCGACCTTGACCAGGCATTAAAGTAAAATTAAGAAGAAAAGGTAATTTGTGTGCAATGCTTTTTTGTGTTGCACACAATTTTTGCGTAATAAAAGAGTGCGCGTGACGTGGTTTTTGCGTAATTAAAGAGGTAATACTATGGTTATTCCATTTACAAAAATGCAGGCATATGGCAATGATTATGTGTATATAAATGCCATGAAGGTGCATGTTGCCGACTGGCAGAATCTTGCAATCAAGGTTTCCAACAGAAACTTCGGAGTGGGAAGTGACGGGATGATTCTTATATGTGATTCTGAGGTGTGCGATTTCAGAATGCGTGTATTTGACCCGGACGGAACAGAGTGTGAGATGTGTGGAAATGCACTCAGAAGCGTAAGCAAATACGTATACTATTATAAACTCACAGATAAGACAGAGTTTACCGTGGAGACAATCGGAGGACATCAGCATGTTTCGCTGGATGTGAAGGACGGTGAGGTAACATGTATCCATGCAGATATAGGAAAGCCTGTATTTGAAACTCAGAAGATAGTTGTCGATATGGATAAAGTTTCGGAGATGGTTAACATAACTTGCGATAGCCGAAGTGGCGAACCTGGTGGTGGCGAACCTGGTAGTAGCGAACCCGGCAGTAGCAAGCTTGCCAGTGGTAAACTAAACAGAAACGAATTCATCAACGTACCGATAAGGATTGAAGACAGAGTATTTTATATGTCATCTCTTTCTTGGGGCAATCCGCATACTGTAATGTTTATTGATGATGTTGATACACTGGATATTAAAAAGTACGGACCAAAGATAGAAAATCATGAGATTTTTACAAACCGCACAAATGTAACATTTGCCCAGGTAATCGATGAAAACAATATTAAAATAAGAGAGTGGGAGAGAGGAACAGGTGAGACTATCGGATGTGGAACCGGCTGCTGTACAGCGGTTGTATTCGGCAACAGACTGGGACTTACCGGAAGACACGTTGATGTAATGCAGATTGGCGGAATGCTGCATGTAGACTGGGACGAAAATGATCATGTTCATATGGTGGGGCCGTCTACAGTTGTTTATGAAGGAGAATATTATTATGAAGCTTAATGAGCTGCTTAAGGGAATAGATTATGAATTACTTCAGGGAGATATCAATCTGGAGATATCGGATGTTGAATATGATTCAAGGAAGGTCAAAGAGAGCGCTCTGTTTGTGTGTATGAGCGGATTTGCCACAGACGGACATGGATATATTGCAAAGGCCCATGAACTGGGAGCCAAGGCTGTACTTGTTGAGAAAAGTCTGGAAGGCTGTCATGAAGCCATGGCAAAGAAGGCAGAAGAGGACGGATTTGGAGATACTTACGTTCCGTACAGCATGACAGTCGTAAAGGTTGCTGATGCCAAGAAGGCACTTGCACTTTTAAGTGCAACCTGGTTTGGCAATCCTGCAAATGAACTGACAATTATCGGTCTTACGGGAACAAAGGGAAAGACGACCACTGCCCACATGATAAAGAGCATTTTGGAAGCCGGTGGCAATAAGTCAGGCATGATTGGAACAATCGGAACCATGATTGGTGAGGAAAGAATTCCCACAAAGAATACAACACCTCAGTCATTTGAACTGCATAAGCTTTTCAGGGAAATGGTTGATAAGGGCTGCAGCCACTGTGTAATGGAGGTTTCAAGCCAGGCGTTGATGCTTGACAGAACCTATGGAATTACTTTTGATTATGGTGCTTTCCTTAATATTTCTCCGGATCATATCGGACCGGGAGAACATAGCAGTTTTGAGGAATATCTGGGACACAAGAAGAAAATTTTCAGCCAGACAAGAACAGCAGTAATTAACATAGATGATGAGCATGGCGCTGCATTTGCAACAGAAGGGGTTTGTTCGGACAGAGTTTATACCATTTCCACCAGAAAGGATGCATCCCTAAAGGTTGAGGCTATGGAGGATATCTGGGAGCCGGATATTCTGGGTTCGAAAATTACTGTTAAGGCCGGGGAAGATATTAAGTCCGTTGCGAATCCGACAGGAGAATATATTATTCCAATGCCCGGAAGATTTAATGCGGAAAATGCTCTCATTGCCATATCAATCTGTTCAATGTGCGGTGTAGACAACGATTCCATTGCAAAAGGACTTCGTGCAACCTCAGTAAAGGGAAGAACTCAGGTCATAAGAGAGGCTTCACACATTGCAACATTTATCATTGATTACGCCCATAACGCACTGAGCATGGAAAGTCTTCTTGGTATGCTTAAGGCTTACAATCCAAGCAGGCTGATATGTCTTTTCGGAGGCGGTGGCAACAAGCCAAAGCAGAGACGTTATGACATGGGTGAAGCAGCAGGCAAATATGCTGATTTGACAATTCTTACCGAGGACAATCCCAGATATGAGGAGATTGAAGATATCAATAACGACATTATTGTGGGCCTCAATGTTCATAACGGTAAATACGATATTATAATCGACAGAAAGGAAGCAATTGAGTATCTTCTTGCAAATGCAAAGCAGGGCGATATTGTTGCACTTATCGGCAAAGGTCACGAAACCTATCAGGATGTTAAAGGTGTAAAGACATATTTCTGTGAGGAAGAGATAATAAAGGATTACGTTGCTTGTCATTGATAGACTTGATTGAAACAGTAACGATTGCCCCGGCCAAGCGCCCAATGTCATTGGGCGCCTGCCGGGGCTATTTTATTAGCGGGTATTGGTGGGTTTTTGCGGGTGATTTTTCGCGCGCTAGGAGAGGCGAGGTTGAGACGAGGGAGAGGGTTACATATATGGAAAAGAAAATGGAAAATCTGTAACTATGGTAGAGAGGGGAGACAGTATAGGGAGAAATTGCCGGAAGAGAAAGAAGAATAGTAAGAATGACATATTGAAATTTCAAACGAATATGATAATATGAACATATGAGCAAATACTCATGTGTTTTTTGATGGGCAAATCTATAATAATCAAATATTATGGTGGCCAAATCTTTAATGATTAAATATTTTGGCAATCCAATATCTTAGTAAGGAGACGAATATATGCGAGCAGTACCAACAGATGAAGTATTATATGATCTTGCGGATTTCTATAAGATTTTCGGCGACAGTTCCAGAGTGAAGATACTGTTTGTGCTTCGCCGACAGGAAATGGGAGTTCAGGCTCTTGCCGATGAGGTGGGGATGACACAGTCGGCTGTTAGTCATCAACTGAAGACACTTAAAAGTGCTAACCTGGTAAGAAGCAGGAGAGACGGTAAGATGATATATTACAGCCTTGCAGATGACCATATTGCAACAATTCTTGATATGGGAATTGAACATATCAGTGAAGGTGTGGTTCATTCCCATACCACGGGACTTGCATAAAAAAATAGCAGTAAAAATATAAAGCAAACGCAAGTTATGTAAACTTATAAAATAGCAGACGCGAGTTATGTAAACTAACAAGAAGAGAAAAGCAAAAGGAGAAAAACAAAATGACAAAGGTATTTATTTTGGAAGATCTTGACTGTGCACACTGCGCAGCAAAAATTGAGAAAGCAGTAGGAGAACTAGAAGGTGTTAGCAGCAGTAACTGTACATTTCTTACACAGAAACTTACTGTTGAAGTAGATGATGACAAGGCAGCAGGCCTGTTTAAACGGATTAAGAAGCTGGTTGCAGATGTGGAGCCGGATGTAACCGTAGTTGAAAAATAGGATAGAAAAAAGGCAGATTTAACTATGACTAAGAAACTTAAGCGTAGACTTATTCGAATAATTGTATGCTTTTTGGCATATATCGCAGTTCTGCTGATTACAAAATACTTTATTGTTTTTGAAAGTGGTGTGCTCTATTACGGAATGTTTATAGCAGTCTATATTGCTATCGGTTATGATGTCGTAAGAAAAGCATTTAAGAAGGTAATTCGCGGAAAAGCCATGGATGAGAATTTCCTGATGGTTATCGCTTCTGTGGGAGCATTTTTTATAAGTGAATGCACGGAAGCTGTTGCGGTTATGCTGTTCTATCAGATAGGAGAATGGTTTCAGTCGTATGCTGTAGGCAAATCGAGAAATTCCATTAAGAGTCTGATGGACATAAGACCGGATTACGCGGTTGTCATTCGCGAAGACAAGGAGCAGACTGTAGATCCTTCGGAAGTGAATATCGGGGAAATGATAGTTATCCGCCCCGGTGAAAAGGTGCCCTTGGACGGAGTTGTTGAGAATGGATTTACCACATTGGATACCAAGGCATTGACGGGCGAGAGTCTCCCACGCAATGTATCTGAGGGGGAAATGATTTACTCCGGATGTATCAATCAGACAAGCGTTATTAGAGTTAAGGTTACGAAGACATTTGGGGAGTCAACGGTATCAAAAATTCTTGATCTTGTTGAAAATGCCACTGACAAAAAGGCAAAGACGGAAAATTTTATTACCAAGTTCGCCCGCTATTACACACCTGCCATTGTATGCCTTGCAACAGCCATATGTGTTATTCCGACAGTGTTTTATCACGGTGAGTTTATGCAGTGGCTTTACAGGGGATTGTCATTTCTTGTAATATCCTGTCCCTGTGCGCTGGTTATCAGCATTCCTCTTGGTTTCTTTGGTGGAATCGGAGGTGCCGGCAATGCGGGAATACTTGTTAAGGGAAGTACTTATCTTGAAACGCTGGCGAAGATTGATACCGTTGTAATGGACAAGACCGGAACCTTGACAAAGGGTGTGTTTGAAGTGGAAAAAATCATCCCGGATGATGGTTTACATAACGCTAACCAGGATCCGCAAATCCTTGAAATTGCAGCCCTGGCGGAATCCTATTCGGTTCATCCAATAGCTGAATCCTTAAGGAGAGCCTACGGAGAAGAAATTGATAAGAACAGAGTAGAAAATGTCCGAGAAGTGGCCGGATGTGGTGTTATTGCCACTGTTGACGGCAAAGAAGCCTATGTAGGAAACAGGAAGCTTATGCAGGAAATTTTGCCGGCGGATGCTCTCGAAAGGATAGATTTGTCCATAAAAGAGGAATACGGAACAGTATGTCACGTAACCTTTGACGGGAAATATCTCGGATGCATATTAATTGCCGATGAGGTAAAGGATGATGCAAAGGAATGCATTGTAAACCTTAAGAAATGTGGTGTTAATAACATAATTATGTTAACTGGCGATAAGAAAGCAACTGCTAAACACATTGCCGAAAAGATTGGAATAAATGAGTATTATGCAGAATTACTCCCCACTGATAAAGTTGACATAATTGATAGACTTATGTTAACAAATTTCGCCTTTGTGGGTGATGGAATCAATGATGCGCCCATAATAAAAAGAGCGGACGTGGGAATAGCCATGGGCGGACTTGGGGCCGATGCCGCCATTGAAGCGGCCGATGTGGTTATTATGAACGATGAGCCCTCTAAAATTGCCCTTGCAATGAAGATATCACGAAAAACCTTACGTATAGTAAAGGAAAATATTGTATTTGCGCTCGGAGTAAAGGCACTGATACTTATTCTTGCGGCACTTGGAATAACTACCATGTGGGCAGCTGTATTTGCCGACGTGGGAGTAGCATTTATCGCAATTTTAAACTCCATGAGGGGGCTGAGTCATAGATGACTGAGCCGGACCGGAGGTCTGAGGCATGCCGGTCGGGCGGGGATTGCTTCGCATCAGGTTTTCGTCAATAAGTAAGTCTGCCTGCTCAAAATTTAAATCACGTTCTGTGTTAATCCATGTGGGGAGCTTGGTTTTCTCCTCCAAAAGAAGAGTATTTATGTCTTTTTTCTTTCCGAAAAGAGACGCAAAGGGAAGTAATTCTTCTGTTGTACCACGAATGTATTCGGCAGCTTCATCAAAATTCATGGAACGCTTGTTGATATCTTTTTTCAGATTTTTGAATTTCTTCTTTATATATTCAATAAATTCAAACAGGTCATTTTCTGCGGTACCGTAGGACATGACCTTATTTTTACGTTTTTTGATGGTTTTAATCCATACTATAAAAGTTGTAATAAGGCAATAAAGCAAGGCAATACTTGTAATGCCCGTTGCTTCTTCAAAGAAAAGGAACAAGTAAACGATAAGTCCCCATCCTGAAGCCATAACCAGTATTATTACATCAATTACAAGACGAATGCTGTTGGCTGCTTCGCATACAAGGGGTGAAGCATTCTTAAAAATCTTTTTTCTCTCATTCAGATATTGATTAATGATTCCTTTAAGAGAGCAGATTATGGGAACATCAAAAGTTGCGAATATAACCATGGTGCCGAAAAATGCAATACCAAACGGCTCATCATTCATAAGTGCAACAGAGGCCGGAAGCATGGAGAAAATTCCGATTACGATTGAAACCAGCCATGCTGTCCCCAAGTCGCTGTCCATGTGATCTTTATCCAAAACAAATGTATTGCCGGGGTTGCTGAGTGTTGCCTTGCGGCCTTCAGTCAGCTGATAACCGAGTGGGCAGCTTAACATACCATGGGCGTATTGGTTGCGGATTTCGTTCAGGTTCACGGATTCGAGACCAACAATTGCGTCATCTGAAAGGAAGTATTCCTGTGTGTTTTGAAAAATGGAATCCATCAGATGTTTCTCTGTTTCATTTTCTATATCGGCCTCTCCCGTCCTCATAATCTTCACATTGCCGTTTGCTTCAATTCTTATACTGATAAGTCCCTTTTGGGCGAGATAGTAAAGAATGAATTTGGGGAATTTTTTTTGAAACTTTTGAGGCATAAACGAATAAAGTTTCAAAAATGCCGGGAAAAACAATTCTTTATCGTCCTTATAGCGTTCAATAACATAAGCACCGTTCTTTCGGGCAAAATGCCATTTGCCGGTAACATATCCTATTCCTGCAGTGGTTACCGCAATGCTTATAAGTGCAAGTACTATTTCCATTATATTATCCTCCGTGTGATTCATTACATTTTATCTTATTTAGAAGGCTCCTGCACATTTGACAGACTATTGTCAATTAATATGTCAGCCTGTTCAAAAGTCATTTCCTTTTCTGCATTCAGCCAATTGGGAAGTTTTGACTTTTCTTCCCAAAGTAGAGCATCAATATCCTTCTTTTTGCCCAGAAGCGAGGCAAAAGGAAGCAGTTCGGCGGATGAATTTAAAGAATCGTTAAAGCCGGCTCTGATTTTTTGCTTTTTTCTGCGCACAGATTTGAATTTGGTTTTCATATAAGAAATAAATTCATACAGGTCATTTTCTGCGGGTAGGTAAGTCGTGGCCTTATTTGCACGTTTCTTTTCTATGAGTAGCCATGTTGCGATAATAGCTGCAATACCGTACATTGCAGAAAATATTGATATACCTGATGAATATGGAAGCGGAAGAATTAATACAACAAATAGCATTAATACTTCAGAAATTAAAATCATAACATCTACGGTTATACGCAGACTTTCTATTTTGCCGGAGAGTTCGGGGTGGGCACCGCCAAACATAGGCTTACGTTTTCCCGAGCGATTAATTGAGTTCAATGCAAAAAAAGTCGGAACGACAAGAAGAACATAAGAAAAATATGAATCAAAAAGGTATGAATAAGCACTGTAATTATTCATATCCGACCTCAAACAGGCCGGAATGGGAAGCGATATAATCAGTGATATAACTTGGGCACGACGAAAATCACTGCTCATTCGATCCCTGTCAAAAATGACCTTGTGGCCCGGATTGCTCAATGTTGCTTCATGCTTTTTGCCGACTTTATATCCTAAAGGGCAGGTTTGTATTCCCTGAGTATACTGTTGATTAATCTCGTTAAGATTAACCGATTCAATACCGACTATGGCATCTTCCGACAGAAAATAAACTTCACTGTTTTGAAAAATGGAGTTTAGAAGATGTTGCTCCGCCGGATTGGTTTCGCCGGCGTCACCGGTATGCAGAACTTTAATAATACCGTTGTCTTCAATTTTTAAGGTCAAATATCCTTTTTGCGCAAGATAATAGAGTATGAATTTGGGAAAATTCTTTTTCTGTGCTTGTGGCAGATGCGGATACAGGCTAAGAAAGGTTTGGAAGAAGTTCTCTGTATTGTTATCATAATGGTTGATGACATCGGCACCGTTTTTACTTACGCTGTTCAATTTGTAGCACATATATCCCAAACTTGCGGTGGTTACCGCAATACTTACAAGTGCAGATATTATTTCAAAAGTCATATCTTTATTCCTATAAGATTGATTGTAATTCTGTGAAAAAATTAATTGCTATGCTGTGAAAAATTAACTGCAATGCTGTGAAAAATGAATTATATCATGAATCGATTCATTATATCATAAATGATACAAAAGATATATCTCTGTCATACTTCGATAAATGCGATTTTTGCTATGAGAAAAGGATAATTTCTATATAATGCATTTTGCTTGATATAACTTCACAATTGTATTATTATTCTTGTGGATAAAAGGATTGTGAGGTGCGGATATGACAACAGCAGAAAAAGCATTAATGTTACATGAACAGTGGAACGGTAAAATCGATACTACGGCAAAGAGCAGTGTGAAGACAAGAGAGGATCTTGCACTTGCGTATACTCCGGGAGTTGCAGAGCCCTGTAAGGTTATTGCAAAGGATAAGGAGGCCGCATACAAATATACATGGAAAGCAAATACAATAGCTGTTGTATCTGACGGAAGTGCTGTTCTGGGACTCGGAAACATCGGACCGGAAGCAGCTATGCCTGTTATGGAAGGAAAGGCAGTACTTTTTAAGGAGTTTGGTGGGGTAAACGCGGTTCCGATTTGTCTTGATACGCAGGATACCGAAGAAATCATCAAGGCTGTAACATATCTTGCGCCCACCTTCGGCGGAATTAATCTTGAAGATATTTCTGCACCGAGATGTTTTGAAATAGAGAGCAGACTTAAGGAAACACTTGATATACCGGTATTCCATGATGATCAGCACGGAACAGCAATAGTTGTTCTTTCTGCAATAATTAATTCACTTAAGATAGTAAAGAAGGATAAAGAAGACTGTAAGGTTGTTGTTAACGGAGCAGGCGCTGCAGGTGTTGCAATAACAAAGCTTCTTTTGAAATATGGCTTCAAAAATGCGATTCTTTGCGACAGCAAGGGCGCAATCAGTTCTGCACGTGAGGACCTTAACTGGTCAAAGAAGGAAATGCTGCAGATAACAAATCCGGATGATGAGCAGGGTAAGCTTGCAGATGTAATAAAGAATGCTGATATATTTATCGGTGTATCGGCACCGGGAACAGTAACAGCCGATATGGTTAAAACCATGAATAAAGATGCCATTATCTTTGCAATGGCAAATCCGGTTCCGGAAATAATGCCTGATGAAGCAAAAGCTGCCGGTGCAAGAATTGTTGGAACCGGAAGAAGTGATTTCCCAAATCAGGTTAATAACGTTGTAGCCTTCCCGGGAATCTTCAAGGGAGCACTGGAAGGAAGAGCAAAGCAGATTACGGAAGAGATGAAGCTGGCTGCTGCTCTTGCAATTGCTTCTCTTGTAAGTGAGGATGAATTGTGTGAGGATTTTGTTATGCCGGAGGCATTTAATCCGGATGTTGCGGATAAGGTTGCTGAAGCAGTAAAGGCCTGCATTAAATAATCGGATAAAAGATGATTGCCCATGGCAGGGTGAAAGGCATTGGTTTACATAATATGAACAAAAGAGGCAGATTGAAATACATTTTATATGTTTTGATAGCCGGATGTATGTGGGGATGTATGGGATTGCTCGTACGTCCCCTTAATGATATTGGGCTTGTATCTATGGATATTGTTGCATTGAGAGCATTTGTAACGGTTGTGGTTACATTTGTTTCTTTGCCGTTGCTTTCAAAGGTAAACGGTTCAAAGGCAAGGGAGGATATCAGAATCAGAATAAAAGACATTTGGATTTTTCTGGGAACCGGAATAGCAAGTGTTGTATTTTTTAATTTCTGTTATTTTAATACAATCATATACACATCACTTTCTGTGGCAGCCATTATGCTTTATACGGCACCGATATTTGTAATGATTATAAGTGCATTTGTATTTCATGACAAAATCACCTCCGTGAAGGTGATTGCGATTTTGCTCGCTTTTATTGGGTGCGGAGTTGTGACGGGAGTTATCGGAGGAAATATTGCAATAACTGCAACGGGAGCTCTTTTTGGACTGGGAGCCGGAATCGGATATGCCCTTTACAGCATTTTCGGTAAAATCGCAACTAAGCGTGGATACAATTCGGTAACCGTAACACTTTATACATTTGTAATGGCTTCTGTGGGAGTACTTCCATTTTGTGATTTTAAGGGGATTGTCAATGTATTTTCAGAAAACCCGCAGATGCTTGTTTTGTCATTTGTACTGATCCTTGTTACAACATTTTTCCCGTATATCTTTTATACGGCGGGACTTAATGGAATGGAACCCGGAAAAGCAGCTGTTGTTGCATGTATCGAACCTGTGGCCGCAACAGTTGTGGGGTGGATTGCATTTGATGAGCGGCCTTCTGTCAGCACTGTTCTGGGTGTGCTTATGGTTATCGGAGCCATATTTATAATCAATGTCCGGCAGGATGGAAAAGATAAAGTGAATAAATGAGTGAAAGATTAACACAAAAAAATTAAGAAAAATTAAGAAAATAAAAAAATACTATACACTTCTGTTACACTCCTATTGTATAATGTAATAAATTAGTGTCGCGTCATGGGTAAAAGTGACCGACGGATACAGAAAACAGCTTATTATCACAAGGATGTGGGCTGAACATTTAAACGTTTATGCTTATTTGCGGGGGGATGCAATGAATAACGAAAAAATGTTTGAGCAAATAATTGCGCTGGTTAAAGCAATTTATAAAACAGAAGGAACCGAAGGAACTCAAAGAATAATTGAGACAAAAGCAACGGAACTGCTTGCTCCCGTTGGTGTCGGCAAATGGCGCAGAAAGTTCTTTTCACCTGCGACGGTTGCAATTAAGGAAGATATCAATGTCGAGAGGGAATTTGTGATTTCCGGGGAGGAAATTGACGAGAGTATCATGTTTGGCAGAAAGTTTGATTCCACAAACGGTGGATTGCTTTCGTTTGAATTTTATCCGGTCAAAGGAGTGAAGTGGACAGATGAGGACAGGGAACTCTTTGATTTTTTGTGCGAATTCTTCTTTATTCTGTATGGGCGCGGTCATTTGTATTCGGTATATGAAAAGGCTAACTTTTATGATGGATTAACCGGGGTACCGAACAGAGCATTTTTCCTTAGGGCAATAGTGGAACATGTTGCCGAAGGAAATGTGAACGAGTATCTGGGCGGAATTGCAAATATAAAGAACTTCAGAAGAATCAATGACAGATACGGTGCCGGCGGCGGTGACAGATATCTGGTTAATTTTTCCAACTGTTTTTTGTCTTGTATTGAAAAGGACGAGTGCTTTTGCAGACTAGGAGGAGATAATTTTGCGTTCTTTGTAAAAACATCAAGATATAAAGAATTTGAACAGGCAATTCAAAGTATTTCCTTCAAGCTTCAGATTGGTGATGAAATAATTGAATTTACTCCGAAGCTTCGTGCCGGTTTGTATCAGATGAAGCAGGGAGACGGTTTCCATCAATTGATGCAGGCAATCAATGAAGCATATCAGATTGCAAAACTTCCCGAGTCACCGGATTATGTTTGGTATCAGCCGTATATGCTGGAAAGAGGTCATAGAGCCAGGGAAGTGGCTGATGATTTCATAGGTGCACTTGAAAGAGGAGAGTTTGTTGCATTTTATCAGCCCAAGGTTCTTCTTGAAACAAAGACTTTGTGTGGTGCGGAAGCGTTGTGCAGATGGATTAAAGACGGGCATGTTGTTCCACCGATGGAATTTATCCCTATTTTGGAGAAGGATGGTTCTATAACGAAACTTGATTTTTATATGCTTGAAAGAGTATGTAAGGATATAGCTGAGTGGAAGAGACAGGGGTTGATTCCGGGAAGGATTTCAATCAACTTTTCAAAGCATCATCTTCATAATGAGAGACTTGGAGAGAAGATCATTGATATTCTTGACAGGTATGGAATTGAGCATGAGTATATAGAAATTGAACTCACGGAGCAGTCGGGACATGATGACTATGATGATATGCGAAGATTTGTTGCATATATGAAATCTCAGGATGTCGCAACTTCTGTAGATGATTTCGGAACAGGCTATTCTTCACTTAATATGCTTACAAGCGTATGTGCAGACATTATAAAGCTTGATAAATCATTCCTTGATGATATCAACGAGAAGCCCCTTACTCACAGGAAGATGGTTAAGAATATTATCAATATGATTAATGAGTTGTGTATGGATACAGTGGCTGAAGGTGTTGAAACAATGGAACAGGCAAGACTTTTGGAGACTTGGGAGTGCAAGATTGTACAGGGATACCTGTTTGACAAGCCCCTTCCGCTTTCTGAGTTTACTAAACGACTTGAAAGTCCACAGTATGAATTGTAGATACAGAATGAATTGTAAATAGAAAAACAGCCCCAGACGGGGCTGTTTTTTGGCATTTATTTATCAGCTGAACCGATATTGCCTTAATTGGTATTGTCTGAACCTGCACCGTTTGACGGCTTCGGCGGGTTAATGATGAGCTTAATATACAACGGCTGGAATATCAAAATTACAAAGTAAGCAAATATTAAACTTGAAATAAGTGATTTTGGAAGTATAGCCATAAGCGGAACAGGTGCATTTCTTGTCGCAAGGACAACCATAACAATTGTAATCGGAATTGTGTAAATCAAATCTGAAAGAAGAACCTCCACAAGAAGCTTTGGAACAGGTTTTTTTATGCCCATCTTTGCTGTAAGCTTGTCACCCAATGGCTTCATAGGAATAAGCATTCCTATAATAAGCGACAGAATAAGCGATGCAATGAACGAAACCACAAATCCTTGCACGGTGAAGTGCCCGGATGTCAGTGTTCCGAAAAGCGAAAGAAACAGACTGATTGTGATACTCATACATAATGAAACTAATTTTCCCTTTTTTTTCATGTTTTGTTCCATGATAACCTCCTTTTACATTATAGGTCTTAATCATTCTTCAGCCTCGTCCTTGAGGCGTTTCATATGTTCCTTTATCTTTACCTCATATCCGTTGCCTGAGGGTTTATAGAATTCACGTCCCGACAATTCATATGGGAGATATTGCTGCTTTACATAGTTATTTTTATAGTTATGAGCGTATTTATAACCCACGCCGTGTCCAAGCTTTGCGGCACCCTTATAATGGGCGTCCTGAAGGTGCGTGGGAATCGGAAGATTGCCTGTTTCCCTGACTGCATTCATGGCGGCCTCTATACCGCAGGTCGAAGAATTACTCTTGGGCGCGGTAGCCACATAGGTTACTGCCTGGGCGAGAATCAGGCTTGATTCGGGCCAGCCTATACGTTCAACAGCCTGAGCAGCCGCAACTGCAACCTGTAGAGCCTGAGGATCTGCATTTCCCACATCCTCACTGGCACATATCATAATACGTCGTGCAATAAATGTTACCTGTTCGCCACTTTCAATAAGCTTGGCAAGATAATAAAGTGCTGCGTCCGGATCCGAGCCCCGCATACTTTTAATAAATGCGGAAATGGTATCATAATGATTATCGCCCGTTTTATCGAAACGCATAACCCTTCGTTGGATACATTCTTCAATAATTTCGGGTGTAATTGTAATTTTTCCATCTGAATCGGGATCTGTTGTCAGTATTGCCAGCTCTATTGCATTGAGCGCATGCCTTGCATCGCCTTCACAGATGTCAGCAAGCCCTTCAAGGGCGTCTTCCGTGATTGCGGCGTTGTATATGCCCATACCCTTTTCGGTGTCATTTACGGCCCTTAAAATCAATGTCTTGATGTCTTCACGGGAAAGGGGCTTCAATTCAAATATATGGGAACGGGAAATAAGAGCCCCGTTTACCTCAAAATAGGGGTTCTCCGTTGTAGCACCGATAAGAATTATTGTTCCGTCCTCGACAAAGGGCAGAAGATAATCCTGCTGAGCTTTGTTGAAACGATGAATCTCATCGATAAACAGAATTGTTCGTTTGCCGTACATGCCCTGCAAATCCTTGGCTTTGGCAACCACGTCCTCCATATCCTTTTTGCCTGAGGTTGTGGCATTTATCTGCATAAACTCACTACTGGTTGTATTGGCGATTACCTTTGCAAGAGTGGTTTTGCCGGTTCCCGGTGGTCCGTAGAATATTACGGAACTGAGTTTATCTGCCTTAATGGCTCTGTAGAGCAGCTTATCCTTGCCGATAATGTGCTGTTGCCCGACTACTTCATCAAGGGTTGTAGGGCGCAATCTGGCGGCAAGAGGTGACTCCTTTTCCTTATTCGATTCACGCATAAAATCAAAAATGTCCATAGGTTTATTTTACCATATCACGTGTGTCTATTCCATTATCAAATCAACGTTTCATATAACAAATCAACGTTACGCATTTTCTTTTATCAAATCCATAAAACGCTTGGCGGCCATGGTGCTTTCGGTATTTTTGAGGGAAAGCATGCTTACGGCACGTTCCGGGAGAGGCTCATTGATATGAAGCTTCTTAACAACGCCTGTTTCAAGGGTTTCTGTTGAGAATTCTTCGGTGATTCCCGCCACACCAAGACCAATCTTGGCAAGGGAAATGAGAAGTTCATAGCTTGCAAGTTCTATTTCCGGTTCCAGCCTTATGCCGCGTTTAAGGAAGAAATCCTCCAGAAATCTTCGGGAGCCGGCCTCCTTTTCAAGCAAAATCAGAGGAAGAGCCGCTATTTCTTCCAGTGAATAGGTTTTACTGAAATCTATTGGGTAATTGGCGGAAGCAACAAATGCGGTATGGGTTTTGAAACACATATAGCTTTCAAAGGTGTCATCCTTTTCATTTGTTGTGGCAAATGCAAGATCTACGGTTCCGTTGCCCAGATAACTCATAACACGTTTTGAGGTTCCGTTGAGAATTCTTACCTTTACCCCGGGATATAACTGATGATATTTGTTAAGGTACTTGAGAAGATAGGTTTCCGTAAGGGTATTGCTGGCACCGATGGTAAGTTCTCCCTTAATAAGCTCTTTGGATTCGTTTATGCGGGCTTCACCGGCCTCAAGAAGAGCCAGAGACTGGGAAACGTATTCATATAATGTCTTACCGTCACTGGTTAACATAACTCCGCGCGAGGTGCGGGAAAACAGTCTGACACCCAATGAATCCTCCAACAGTTTGATGGACTGGCTGATGGCTGACTGGCTCAGATATAAGGTTTTTGCTGTTGCTGAAATGTTACCGGAGTCGGCGACTGCTTTGAAAATCCTGTATTGATCTAGTTTTGCCTGCATAGGCTTCACCTCTTTTCATATTTATGACATAAGCAATTTTAATACCTCACATTAGAATATTCTGTTTTACTTATACCTATACTTTGATTATAATGATATTTGCGTGATTAGACAATGCTTTTTTGATTAAGATTTATCTTGATTAAAGCATTGTAGCAATAAAGATATTTTTATTTTGGGGGCTGACCCAGGGAGGTTTTTTATTATGGCAAATGATCGTAGAGTCGGTACAGTATCAAGAGGTATTCGTTGTCCTATTATCCGTCAGGGTGATGATTTGGCAACAATCGTAACAGACAGCGTAATCGAAGCAGCTGAGTGTGAAGGCTTCGAACTTAGAGACAGAGATGTTATTTCAATAACAGAATCAATCGTAGCAAGATCACAGGGAAACTATTGTACAATTGATGATATTGCTACAGATGTTAAGAATAAATTCGGTGGTGAGACAGTTGGTGTCATTTTCCCAATCCTTTCACGTAACCGTTTTGCAATCTGCTTAAAGGGCATTGCTAAAGGAGCAAAGAAGATTGTTCTTATGCTTTCTTATCCTTCAGATGAAGTTGGTAACCAGCTTGTAAGCCTTGATAAGCTTGACGAAGCAGGTATTAATCCTTACAGTGATGTGCTTTCACTTGAGAAATATCGTGAGCTTTTTGGAGAGAACAAGCATGAGTTCACAGGTGTTGACTATGTTTCATACTACAGTGACATCATCACAGAAGAAGGTTGTGAAGTAGAAGTTGTATTTGCTAATCAGGCAAAGGCAATTCTTGATTATACAAAGAATGTTATTAACTGTGATATTCATACAAGAGTAAGAACAAAGAGAATTCTTAAGGCTGCAGGTGCTGAGAAGGTATTCGGCCTTGATGAGCTTATGAATGCTTCAATCAACGGAAGCGGATGCAATGAGAAGTATGGTCTTCTTGGTTCAAACAAAGCTACAGAGACAACAATCAAGTTATTCCCTCGTGAGTGCAAGGAACTTGTTCTTGAGATTCAGCAGAACATTCTTGAGAGAACAGGAAAGCATGTTGAAGTTATGGTATACGGCGACGGTGCTTTCAAGGATCCTCAGGGAAAAATTTGGGAACTTGCCGATCCTGTTGTTTCTCCGGCATTTACAGACGGACTTATCGGAACACCAAACGAGTTGAAGTTAAAATATCTTGCTGATAATGATTTTGCAAATCTTTCAGGTGAAGCACTTAAGAATGCAATCTCTGAGAGTATTAAGGCAAAGGGAAGCAACCTTGTAGGTAATATGGCCAGCCAGGGAACAACACCTCGTCAGCTTACAGATCTTATCGGTTCACTTTGTGACCTTACATCAGGTTCAGGTGACAAGGGTACACCGGTTGTTCTTGTTCAGGGTTATTTCGATAACTATACAAACTAATTTAGAGATTAAAGAAATATTAAAGGATGATGTTGCAGAGTGATGAATCACCTTGCGGCATCATCCTTTTTTGATGCTTTAGGCGGTTTATGCCTTTTATTTAGGTGGCTTATGCCAAGTACCCAAGCAGCCAAGTAGCAAAGCAGCCAAGTAGCAAAGCAGCCAAGCAGTTCCACTTTTACTCTGAATCTGAAAGGCGCTGGGCATAGTATTCAAACTCTCTTTCCAGGTCGAATCTGATTAATGACTCGAATTGATGACCATTAGCGCCGGATATATTGGGAATTCCGTACTTGCTTCCGCCAATAACTGTCTCGATGAACCGGTCCAGGTTTCCTCCTTCGGGCATATCAGACTCTGTAACACCAAAGGCGTCGCAGAACCATTCGTTGCTAAATACAACCATATCGGGATTGGTGCTCAGATAATTCTCACCGCATATTTCATTGACAACAGAAACGAATTCGGACCAGCTGTCAGGTACTTCATTGTATCCGTCAAAGGAAATGGTTGATATACCGCCATGAGTTTTTACACGGATTTCAATTGTGTAAGCAAAGGGGTGCCCATTGCTGTCTCTTTCCCTTTTTGAGTCATTTTTTAACTGTTCAGTTGCTGCTAAAAGACGTTTGATCTGTTTTTTGGAAATTTCTTTGCTGTCAGCTGCCTGAAGTGGTATTTCCAGGCACTGTCCGAGTCGTCCGTTTTCACCGGCGGGAACAAAGGAATACACATATTTTGGATAATTGACAGCATAGTAACCATCGGGATTAATATCTGCGGTATAAACCTGAATGCCAACCAATTCAGTTATTGTGCTTTTGTAAGCATCATAGGCTTTGCCGGCTAAAAGGAAGAGAAGAGCGCAAGCCGCGATTCCACCGATAAAAATGAGAATTCTTTTCCAATTTTTAGAAAAGATACATAATATAATCCAGGAAATAAGCCATGCTGCAACAAAAACAACAAGCAAGGAAATTAAATTAAAACTTAATTTTGGCGCGGAGGCGGGCGCCGGATTATCGGGAGATGACATGGGATATAATACTAAAACATTCCAACCGATACCTACGTAATTAATACATTCTCCGCCATACTCTTCAAACTCAATAAGCATATCCCGTGATGGACTTAAAGCGCCAACTGTATCAATACCAAACAAAACGAGCGTTATTATTAACGCGATCAACACACTGATTTTTTCTCTCTTCATATATTGTTTCTCCCGGAAAATCCTAAACTATTGTAGCAGGGAATACTTTTATATCTCCTGTTGATAATAAAGATACGATTAAGCATCGATGCTTTTATGGAAAATCAGAAAATTTTTAGTTATTAAGTTTCAGTTATTAATTTATTATATGGCTATCAATTTATTATGCAGCTATTTTATTGCCAGCATAATACGGCTCTCACGAAGAGCAACCGACTGCTCGTAGTCAAATTCTACGGAACTTACAGCAGCGTCCGGATACAGGTCGTGAATCCTTTTGAGCACGCCTCTTTCAGCAACATGGCTGACAAGACAACCAAATGGATGTACCATGAGAACCCGGTTGTAGCCCTGTTTTATCAAATCTACTGTTTCACCCGCTATGAGCCAGCCGTCACCTATGTTGTAGAATTCCGACAAAATGCCGGTGGCGTAAGAGAGTAATTCGTCAAATGAGGCATCGTGGGAAAAACCTTCGGCCTCAAGGCATTCATTGATTGCGGCCTGCTGGGATTTCAGAATGTCGATGACCTTTTGATAAGCTGTGAGTACAGCCTTGACACTTCCCTGCAATTCCATTGATTTCATTTCTGTATAAACTACATAAGCGCAGTAGTTTAAGAAGCCGCCCTGACGATATTCGCAGTCCTGTTCCATGAGAAATTTCTCCAGCTTGTTATTACCGATGGGAGAGAACTTGATATATATCTCACCGACTATGCCGACCTTCTTTTTGGGAACGCTTTTATCGGTTTCTATTGCTTTAAAATCATTGATAATTTTTAAATATGTTTTCTTTCGATTTATAAGAGCTTTGCCGTTGCTGATTTCTTCGTAAAGTTTGTCAAGCCAGTAGCGGTGCAACTTGTCCGTTTCACCCTTATTAATTTCGTAGGGCCTTGTCTGCTGAACCAGAAGCATGAGCAAATCACTGTAGCATACTGCGGCAAGGGCACCGAAGACCATTTTCGGATTGATGGTGAAGCCGCTGTGCTTTTCCAAACCATGGGCATTGAGAGACAATACGGGAATCTGTTCATATCCGGCTTTTTTGAGACAATTGATAATCAGATTATAATAATTACCGGCACGACAGGCGCCGCCTGCCTGGGGTTCGAGAAATGCGGTGTGATCCAGGTCGAAGTCTTCGCTTTCAAGCATTGTCAGAAGATTTCCCACAATATAAGTGGCGCAGGTGCAGTAATCCTTGCCAATGGTGCTGAAGGCGTACTTTGACAGGGTTGTATGCTCCGGAACAATTTTTAACTTATAGCCGCCATAGGCAAATGCGGCACAAAGAAGATCATTGTGATAATGAAGCATATCCGGCATATATATGGTATGCGTCTTCTGCATATCCTTTGTGAATTCTGCATTTTTGGCCCGCTCATTTGTATTGCTCATTAATCTGCTTAACCTCACACTTTGAGTGAAACGACTGCCGTTTGGGGCAGATACAACGTTAGGATAATTATACCTTAATAAACTAATATGGTAAAATGAAAAAGATGATTTTTGTAATCGAAAGAAGTAAATTTGGAAAAGAAAAAAACAAAAAAATTGGTATAATAGGGTGTGAGTACTGGTATACCAGTTTGATTTTTGGATTAGGAGTAAACAGACGTGAAAACAGATTATAAGATTATCCTGGCCTCTGCTTCACCCAGACGTAAGCAGTTATTGGAGCAGATAGGGCTGGAATTTGAGATTTGGAAGGCAAACGGAGAGGAAAATACGGATTGTACGGAGCCTTCGCAGGTATGTATGGATTTGTCCGCATCAAAGGCCCTGGAGGTTGCTTCCGGTATTAAAACCTACAATGAGGAACACTCGGATATTGCCTCCGATCAGGACCTTATAATAATAGGAGCCGACACGATTGTGGCTGCAGGGGATGAAATACTGGGAAAACCCAAGGATGATGAAGAAGCAAAGGCGATGATTCGTAAGCTTTCGGGAAATGTTCACAGTGTATATACCGGTGTCACATTTGTATTCATGTCAAGCGACGGAAGAGTGGGAAAACACAGCTTCTATGAGAAAACGGACGTATATGTGTATCCAATTAACGAGGATGAGATAACCGAGTATGTCGATACGGGAGATCCGCTGGATAAAGCGGGGGCTTACGGAATACAGGGAAGCTTTGCAAGATTCATCCAAAAGATTGACGGAGATTACAACAACGTAGTGGGATTGCCTGTGGGAAGATTGTATCAGGAACTTAAATCAATCCTGGGATAATGATGGTTTACATAAATTGAATTAGATTACTGATAAGGAGAAAGAAAACATATGGAATTTTATATAGTAAAAAATGGTTTACCGGCAGACATTTTAGTCGAAAATGAGGCCCTTGAGGGTGTAAAACGTATAGCGGAGGTCGTTGCCGACGATATTGAAACAGTGACAGGAAACAGACCAAATGTTGGGTTAACGACAAAAAAACCTTCAAAAACAGGAACTGTAATTGCAGCAACCGAAGGACATAGCAAAATGGTAGATAAATTGCGGACCGCAGGGATTATTGACACAAGCGTCATAAACAATAAGAACGAGTGTTATATGTTGTTGACGCTGCCGGGAGAGAAGGTTAATGAGGCATGTGATGCAGAATGCGTTGACCGCAACAGTCAAGCGCTTTTGGTGATTGGAAGCGACAAGAGAGGAACAATCTATGGCCTGTTCGAAATTTCGGAGGCTGCAGGTGTAACTTCACTGGAGTATATGGGTGATTCAAAGCCCTCTCATAAAGAGAACGTTATGTTAACCAAATCAACGGACATACATGTATCAAAGGAACCATCGGTAAAGTACAGAGGCTTCTTTATTAACGACGAATGGCCGGCTTTCGGGGGCTGGTGTAATGAACAGTTTGGCGGATTTAATGCCATGTGTTATGAAAAACTGTTTATATTCCTTCTCCGTATGAAGGGCAATTATATGTGGCCCGCAATGTGGAGTTCAACATTTTCAGAGGACGGACCGGGAACCGCATCGGCAGAACTGGCAGACTGTCTCGGAGTTATAATGGGAACTTCTCATCACGAGCCCCTGTGTCGTGCCGGAGAAGAGTGGCAGCATATATACAAACAGTACGGAGAAAGCAATGCCTGGAATTTTATCAACAATAAGGAAGCAATTTCTGCCTTTTGGAGGGATGGAATGCTTCGAAACAGGAATTTTGAAAACCTTGTTACCATAGGAATGAGAGGAGAGGCGGATTCGAAGCTGCTTCCTGAAAATGCCACAATGGCAGACAATATCAATGTGGTAAAGGAAGCAATCCTTGCCCAGCATAAAATACTTAAGGAAACCGTAAATGAGGATCTGTCGCAGATTCCAAGAGTCCTGGCCATTTATAAGGAGGTTGAGGATTACTATTACGGCGACGAAACCTGTGAAGGCCTGAAGGACTGGGACGAACTTGAAGACGTAACATTTCTGTTAAGTGATGATAACTGGGGAAATACGAGAGGTCTTCCCACTGAGGAGGAGAGAAAACATCCCGGTGGATTTGGAATGTATTACCATTTTGATTATCACGGAGGTCCCATAAGTTACGAGTGGCAGAATACCAACAGGCTTACAAAGGCCTGGGAGCAGATGACACAGGCTTATGAATACGGCGTTCGTACCCTTTGGGTGGTTAATGTTGGAGATCTTAAGGGAAATGAATACCCGCTGACTTATTTCATGGACCTTGCCTATGATTATGAAAAATGGAGTCCTGCAAATAAGGTGGAGGAGTATGTTTCTCTTTGGATTGACAGACATTTCCACGGAGAACTCAGTAAGGAACAGAAGGAAGAACTTTTAAAGTTGATTAATGAAGCAACAAAGCTTACGGCACTCAGAAAATCAGAGAGCCTTAACAGCCGGGTATACAATCCTGTTGATTTTAATGAAGCCGAAAGGATTGCTTCAGAGGCAGAGGGCGTACTTGAACTGGCAGAAAAACTGCATGATTCCATGAACGAAGGCTGCAAAACAGCATTTGAAAGTATTCTTTATTTCCAGATTAAGGGAAGCATGGGTATCATTCTGATGCAGGTTCTTGCAGGAATTAACGAATACCTTGCAGGAATCAGATCCCTTCGCGCCAATGAATATGCCGAAAGAACAGCAAAATACATAGAAATGACAGAGGAAACCATTGCCGAGTATTCAAAGAGCTTTGGGGGAAAATGGAATCACATGATGGATTCGGCATTTACCGGATTCAGAAACTGGGACGATCATGACTGGGGTTATCCGGTCGTATCAAAGGTTACGCCTATAAACAAGCCTAAGATGATGGCTTATTTTAAGGGAGACAGGCGCTTTCACCTTGGAGCCCATTGGCAGGACGGAAACCGAATAAACAACGCTTCCATGGTAAGAACCGATACGGACAGTGTGGAAATCAGACTGGACAGCAGAGGTAAAATCGGCTTTGACTGGGAGATAAAACTTAGTGGAGAAAATGCGAAAAGCTACGTGGCATCCCCTTCAAAAGGACATGTGGATGCCGATTCGAAAGTGGGAGCAGACATCATTATCAGTTGCAACAAGGATTTTAGCGGAAAAGATACGGAAGACATTGATATTACGGTGAAATTTGACGATGGCACTGAAACAGTCGGCAAGCTGTCTGTAACGGCTGCTTCAAAGGACTTTTTCGATAAATATATTGCAGAGGCTGAGAAACCGGAGAGAACTTATGTTGAAACCGACCATGTCGTAAGTGTTAAGGCTGAGCATTACTCGGAAATAAGTATCAAGGCTGAGAAATACTCGAGCAGAGGCATTGGCTTTAATGTTGAAAACGGTTCGAATATAGATAACACGTGTTCTGAAAATGCCGGCTGGAAGGTTGTGGATTATCTGGGAAGAGAGAACGGAGCTGTAAAATGCTTCCCGGTGACAACAGATTATTCTGCTGCAACGAATGCCGGCTCTGATGACAGTCCTTATATAAGATACGATTTCATTGCCATGCAGGAAGGAGAGTACACCCTTGAACTGGATGTTCTTTCAAGAAATCCTGTTGTAATGGGTGAAAAAATGGAAGTCTGTGTATCCTGCAACGAGGATGGGGAAGGCTTAAAGGTGCTAAAAGCTGTGGAGGATGACTTCTATGCATCTCACACCTGCCCTCAGTGGTGCATGGGCGTTTTGGATAACGTCAGAAGAATCAGAACAAATGTAAAAATTAAAGAAGGATTTAATAAATTATATATTTACGCAGGCAGTCCCAATGTGTCCTTTGACAAAATTATGCTTTGGCCTGCAGATTACAGAATGCCACAGACATATCTGGGAGCGTCTGAAAGTATTACCCTCAGGTAACAAGTTAATCCCCTCAGGTAACAAGTTAATGCTTTTTTTATAATTTTTTATTGTTACTTAATTGTAACGGGGCTATATCGTGATATAGTGATGTTGGTGTTTGGAAGAAGAAAAACACCGATTGTTGTGAAAAGGTCTTTTAAAGGCAGGTGATATGTATGAATATCAATAAATTTACAAAGCAGTCCATGGAGGCTATTGCAAACTGCGAGAGTCTCGCAGTCAGATACGGTAATCAGGAGATAGAACAGGAACATCTCTTGCTGGCGCTGCTTTCCATTGATGACAGTCTTATAAAGAAGCTGATTGATAAGATGGAAATCAATGTGGAGCATTTCTGTGACAGAGCAGAGAAGTCTGTAGCGAAAAGAGTCAAGGTTGAGGGAGGCGATTCCTATGTGGGACGTGACCTTAACAAGGTTCTTACCATGGCTGAGGATGAACTTAAGGCAATGGGAGATGAATATGTGTCCGTTGAACACATTTTCCTTTCAATGATTAAGTATCCCAATAAGGAAATAAAGGCAATCTTTGATGAATACGGTATTACAAGAGAGCGTTTTCTTTCGGCGCTTCAGGCTGTAAGAGGTAATCAGAGGGTAACCTCCGACGATCCCGAGGCAACCTACGATGCCCTTGGAAAGTATGGAACTGAGCTTGTTGAAAAGGCACAGAAGCAGAAGCTTGATCCGGTTATAGGACGTGATGAAGAAATCAGAAATGCCATAAGAATTCTTTCAAGAAAGACAAAGAACAATCCTGTACTCATTGGCGAGCCCGGTGTCGGTAAGACAGCTGTTGTTGAGGGACTTGCCCAGAGAATTGCCAATAAGGATGTTCCGAGCGGACTTATCGGGAAGAAGATATTTGCTCTTGATATGGGCGCTCTCGTTGCGGGAGCAAAGTACAGAGGAGAGTTTGAGGAGCGTCTTAAGGCTGTTCTTGATGAGGTCAAAAACAGTGAAGGAGAGATTCTTCTGTTTATAGATGAACTTCACACCATTGTGGGAGCCGGCAAATCAGACGGAGCAATGGATGCCAGCAATATGCTTAAGCCCATGCTTGCAAGAGGTGAACTGCACTGCATCGGAGCAACAACTCTTGACGAATACAGAATGTATATCGAAAAGGACCCTGCCTTGAGCAGACGTTTCCAGCCTGTAATGGTTGATGAACCCACAGTGGAGGATACAGTATCCATCTTAAGAGGACTTAAGGAAAGATATGAGAATTATCACGGGGTAACAATTGCGGACAACGCGCTTGTAAGTGCGGCAGTTCTTTCACACAGATATATTTCCGACAGATTTCTGCCCGATAAAGCCATTGACCTTGTAGATGAGGCTTGTGCAATGACTAAGACCGAGCTTCAGTCAAAACCCACGGAAATAGATGAACTTGAGCACAAAATTAACAGACTCAAGATTGAAAGCAAGGCCCTGGAAAAAGAGTCGGATGAACTCAGTCGGGAAAGACTGGGTACAATCAACGGAGAACTTGAGAATTTGCAGGGGAAAATGGATGCTCTTGTTGCTCAGTGGGACAATGAGAAAAATCTTGTTGAGAACATCAGCAATCTCCGTGAAGAGATAGAGAGACTCAACAATGAGGCCCAGATTGCCCAGAGAGAGGGTAATTTCGAAAAGGCTGCAGAGATAACCTACGGAAAGATACCTCAGCTTAACAAGGAACTTGAACAGGCTGAAAAGAATAATGCCAATAAACAGACGGAACTCGTCCATGAAATAGTTGAAGAGGATGAGATTGAGAGAATAGTTTCCCGCTGGACAGGAATACCTGTTGCAAAACTGGGTGAATCCGAGCGCAACAAGATACTCCATCTTGACGAACAACTCCATAAACGTGTTGTGGGTCAGGATGAAGCGGTTACAAAGGTTACGGAAGCGATTCTTCGAAGCAAAGCGGGAATAAAGGATCCGGATAAGCCAATAGGTTCTTTCCTTTTCCTTGGCCCCACAGGTGTAGGTAAAACAGAACTTGCCAAGACACTTGCGGAAAGTCTGTTTGATGACGAAAACAACATGGTACGTATCGATATGAGTGAATATATGGAGAAATTCTCCGTAAGCAGACTTATAGGAGCACCTCCGGGATACGTTGGCTATGAGGAAGGCGGTCAGCTTACCGAGGCAGTAAGACGTAAGCCATATTCTGTTGTTTTGTTTGATGAGATAGAGAAAGCACATCCCGATGTGTTTAACATTTTCCTGCAGATTCTTGACGATGGAAGAATTACGGATTCCCAGGGCAGAACCGTAGACTTTAAGAATACGATTCTCATTATGACCTCCAATATCGGTGCCTCATACCTTCTTGATGGTATAGATGAGGAAGGAAATCTTGACGAAGATGCCGAAGAATCTGTAATGGATGAGTTGAGAGACCATTTCAGACCTGAATTTTTGAACAGACTTGATGAGATAATAATGTTTAAGCCACTTTCAAAAGAAAATATAGGCAGCATTGTTTCACTCATTCTTGCAGATTTGAACAGAAGACTTGCGGATAAAAAGCTTACACTGGAGCTTACAGGTGAGGCTCTTGATTATATTGTTGAAAACGGGTACGACCCGGCATACGGAGCAAGACCTCTTAAGAGATTTATGCAGAAGCACGTTGAAACACTTGCTGCAAGATCTATTCTTGAGGGAAATGTTGCCGCCGGAGATACGATAGTAATTACTGCGGAGGGTGATTCGCTTTCCGCATCGGTAAGGAAGGAAAGTAGTATATGATACCATCAGATCCAATGATACTTTTGAGTTATGTCAACCTAAAACTTAGGGACAACTATTCGTCATTTGAGGAAATGTGCGATAGGGAGGACCTGGACAGGGAAGAGACGGAAGGCATACTCAAGTTGGCAGGGTTTGTTTACAACCCCGATACCAATCAGTTTAGATAATGATAAAAAACGGCTGATATTTTATTGGCCGTTTTTTATTGCTTTTTGTGGAAAAAGTGGACTTTTTTGGGTTGCAAAAGGAGCCTTTCGTTAGTATAATTGTTTGAGAAGTTTAATATATGGATGGTGAGAAATATGGGGGACGAGGAAATCGTTTTAGCCCGAAGACAGAGGCGAGTCAAGCGAATCAAATTCTACCTTGTAGTTTTGTTTTTTCTGTTTACGGTTACTCCTACCGTAATAGGAATTATGGCAATCCGAAAGATGAATGTGATTCAGGGAGAATTGGATGGTTTAACCGACAGGTTCAACAAGTTCGAATTGACTAGTATGCTTAAGGCTCAGGCTGAGGAAGCCATTGATAATGAGGGGGACTCTGAAGAGGCGGTGGTTGAGGAAGCCGAGCTTCATTTTGAGTATTATGTGGATGATTATGTTATTCCCGAAGACTTCAAAAGAGTCTATCTGACCTTTGATGACGGACCGAGTATATATACGACACAGATACTGGATGTTCTTGATACTTACGGTGTTAAGGCTACTTTCTTTGTGACGGGAAAGCAGGCGCAGACACATCCGGAGTGGTATCAGGAAATTGTCGGAAGAGGTCACAGCATAGGAATGCATTCTTATACTCATATATACAGTGATATCTATGAGTCTGAGGAGAACTTTATTGCAGATATCAACAAGATACATGACTGCATCGAGTTTACAACAGGTATCGACAGCAGGTTGTACAGATTCCCGGGAGGATCAAGCAATACGGTAAGTCCGATACCTATGGAAGATTTGTGTAAGATAGTCAATGACAGAGGCTATAAGTATTTTGACTGGAATATCAGCAGTCAGGATGCAACAAGTCCTTCTCTTCGAAGCAGTGAAATTGTAAGTAATACGGTAAGCGGTATCGGAAGGTATGACAGCTGTATGGTGCTAATGCATGATGCAGCGGATAAATATTCGACAGTTCAGGCATTACCAACGATTATCGAGAATATTCTTTCGATGGAAAAGACGGTTATTTTACCGATAGATGATAGTACCGAACCTATTCAGCATCTTAGTGTTGTATCGGGAGATTAACAGGTAAACAAATAAGGAATACAGGAATAGCAGGAGGAACAACAATGGGATTTTTTCAGGATTTGAAAGAGGATTTGTCACAGGCGGTAAGTGAATTTTCGGGAGAGGAGAAGGTGAAGGAAAAGAAACCTGCAGAACCCGAAGTAAAAGCCGATAATGACATTTTCGCTGCAGCTGAAGAAGCCATGGGAATTTCATATACGGAAGAACCGGAGAGCGATGACAAGGAGATGGAAGAAGCTCTGGGATCATTCCTTGATCAGGTTGCTGCCAATGCAGAATCTGCAGAAGAAAAATATGAACCACGTGAAGTAAAGGAAGACAAGGATGAATATACATATGTTCCGGAACCGGTGGAGGAAAAGGAAACATTTTCATATTCAGTAAACAAGACCTATGATATTACTCCTCAGGAGGAGCCCAAGGAGGAAATTCAGATATCGGATGAAGTTGCTGTTGTTACAAAGAACATGGTAGTCAACGGCGATATGATTTCAATAGGCTCACTTGATGTAATGGGAAGAGTTAACGGTAATATTAAGGTTAACGGTGAACTTAACGTAACAGGTCAGATTTGCGGTAATTCGGAAGCATCAAATATTATTATGACCAATGCTGAAGTAACGGGTGATGTAACAAGTACCGGAGCAGTTAAGATTGGAACAAAAGCAGTTGTTAAGGGTAATGTATATGCTACAAGCGCTGTTATATCGGGAGCAATAAAGGGTGACATTGATGTTCACGGACCGGTTATTCTTGATTCAACAGCCATTGTTATGGGTAATATTAAGTCTAAGGCAGTACAGATTAACAACGGCGCTGCAATTGAAGGAATGTGCTCACAGTGCTACGCAGAAGTTAGCCCATCCGCTTTCTTTAGTGATTAATTGGCAACAGGCTAAACAGAACATAAAAAACAGATATTTGGAGATGACACAATGAAAAGAGTAATGCTTAAGCTTAGCGGAGAGGCTCTTGCCGGAGACAAGAAGCAGGGTTTCGACGAGGAAACAGTCAGAAAGGTAGCACTTCAGGTTAAACAGCTTGTGGACAAGGGCACCGAGGTTGGAATTGTTATCGGAGGCGGGAATTTCTGGAGAGGAAGATCCAGCGAAAACATCGACAGAACAAAGGCAGACCAGATCGGAATGCTTGCAACGGTTATGAACTGCATTTATGTTTCCGAGATTTTCAGAAGTGTCGGAATGATGACCAACATACTTACACCCTTTGAGGTTGGTGCATTTACAAAGCTTTTTTCAAAGGACAGAGCAAATAAGTACTTTGCAAGAGGTCAGGTTGTATTTTTTGCAGGTGGTACCGGACATCCCTATTTTTCAACGGATACAGGTGTTGTTTTAAGAGCAATTGAAGTTGATGCAGAGGTTATTCTTCTTGCAAAGGCAGTTGATGGTGTATATGATTCGGATCCCAGAAACAATCCGAATGCAAAGAAGTATGATGAAGTATCGATTGATGAGGTAATTGCCAAAAATCTTCAGGTTGTTGATATGACGGCATCAATTATGGCAAGAGACAACAAGAAGGAAATGTGGGTGTTTGATCTTAACGAAGAGAACAGCATAGTTAATACTCTTTACGGAGAGTTTAAAGGAACAAGAGTTACAGTATAATCACATAGGACGGACAGTATAGAATTCACATTAAGAAAGGAATTATTTTATGGATGCAAGATTAGAGGTTTTCAATGAGAAGATGCAGAAGGCATACGATTATCTGGTAGCTGATTATCAGACAATCAGAGCAGGAAGAGCAAATCCACATGTTCTTGACAAGATTAAGGTAAATTACTACGGAACCCCTACACCACTTCAGCAGGTAGGTAATGTATCCGTTCCGGAAGCAAGAATGATTCAGATTGCTCCCTGGGAGAAGAGCCTTATTAAGGAAATTGAGAAGGCTATAATGGCTTCCGATGTGGGAATTACACCTTCAAATGACGGTGCTGTAATCAGACTGGTATTCCCTGAGCTTACAGAAGACAGACGTAAGGAACTGGTTAAAGACGTTAAGAAAAAAGGCGAAGATGCAAAGGTTGCCGTAAGAAATATCAGACGTGACGGTAACGATGCATTAAAGAAGCTTTCGAAGGAAGATGTATCTGAAGATGAAATCAAGGATCTTGAGGATAAGCTTCAGAAGATTACAGACGCATTTATCAAGGACATAGATGCAGCGGTTGACAGCAAATCGAAAGAGATAATGACAGTTTAGTACATATCGGGGGCACTTCGGTGTCCCCTTTTAGCGTATAGATTTATTGTAAAGGAAATGTTTATGAATATTCCAAATCATGTAGCTATTATTTTGGACGGAAACGGAAGATGGGCCAAGGCAAAGGGCCTTCCCAGAAATGCAGGCCATGTTCAGGGTGCAAAGGTGGTTGAGGATATGTGTGAGATTACCTATAACATGGGAATCAATTATTTCACGGTTTATGCATTCTCTACCGAAAACTGGTCAAGGCCGAAGGAAGAAGTGGATGCGCTTATGAAGCTTCTTCGAAACTATATGGTTAATTGTAAGAAAAGAGCAAATAGGAATAATATGCGGGTTCGAGTTATTGGAGACAAAAGCGGACTCGATGAAGATATACAGGAAAAGATTGCAGATCTTGAGGAGGCAACCAAAGGCAATACAGGATTGCATTTTACGATAGCAATCAATTACGGCGGAAGAGATGAGATTACAAGGGCCACCAGGAAACTTGCTCAAAAGGTGTCGGAGGGAACTTTGAAGCCCGAAGATATTACCGCAAATATGCTTGGTGAAGAACTGGATACGGGGGATTATCCGGACCCGGATTTGCTTATTCGTACCTGCGGAGAACAGCGAATTTCCAACTTCCTTTTGTGGCAGATTGCTTATTCTGAGTTCTATTTCTGTGATAAGCCATGGCCTGATTTTGACAAGGCAGAACTGGAAAAGGCTGTGGAAGCATATAACAGAAGAGACAGGAAGTTTGGAGGAATAAAGGAGGATAAAGGCTGATGTTTAAGACACGTGCGATAAGTGCCGTATTCCTTGTACTGATACTGGGCACCGTGCTTTGGTTCGGAGGAATTGTTCTTGCGCTTTTTCTTCTCGGCATTTCGCTGATTGCTTTTTTTGAACTTTTAAGAGTTATGGGAATTTATGTGAAGGGAAATAAGCCTTCAGCATTGGAAATCTGCGGATATATTTCTGTTGTTGCGTTGTATGTTCTTGTGTATTTACCTACGAATTCAGACTTTACTGTGGTATGGCTTGTTATGACATTTATTGTTTTACTTGGAGTGTATGTTCTGAGTTTTCCAAGATATGATGCAAAGCAGGTCTTCGGTACATTTTTTAGCATAGTATATGCTCCTCTGATGTTGTCATTTATATACAGAATCAGGGAAATGGAGCAGGGCCTCATTATAGTTCTGCTTGTATTTATCGCTTCATGGATCAGTGATACATTTGCATATATTACAGGTATGCTTTTGGGCAAACACAAGCTTGCACCGAAGCTCAGCCCCAAGAAGTCAATTGAGGGTTCTGTGGGTGGAATAGTCGGTGCCGCACTTGTTGGAGCGCTGTACGGTTTTCTTTTCTTTGGCGGAGCAGAGATGATTCTGGGCTGTGCTCTTATAGGCGGAGTCGGAAGCGTTGTTAGCCAGATAGGAGATTTGGCGGCTTCCGGAGTTAAGCGAAATTTCGATATTAAGGATTACGGGAATCTGATTCCCGGTCACGGGGGAATCATGGACAGATTCGACAGTGTTATTGTTACGGCACCCATGATTTATTTCCTGGCACTTTTACTTTTGGTATAAATTAGGTAAGGACTGTTATGAAGAAAATATGTATACTCGGTTCCACAGGTTCCATAGGAACTCAGACACTGGAAATTGTAAGAAATTACAGTGATGATTTGAAGGTAGTTTCCATGTCTGCGGCAGGCAGCGTGGAACTTATGGAAAAGCAGATAAGAGAATTTGGACCTTCGAAGGTTTGCATGTTCAGGGAAGAGGCTGCGGCCGATTTAAGAAGCCGTATTGCGGATACGGACACACAGGTTCTTTCCGGAATGGAAGGCTTGATTGAACTGTGCGTTGATGAAGAGGTTGAAATTGTTGTTACGGCAATTGTTGGTATGATTGGAATCAGACCTACAATCGCTGCCATAGAAGCCGGCAAGGATATTGCCCTTGCCAATAAGGAAACTCTTGTTTGTGCGGGACATATCATTATGCCGCTTGCAAAGAAGAATAATGTTAAGATTCTTCCGGTGGACAGTGAACACAGTGCCATTTTCCAGTCACTTCAGGGATTCCCGGCAAAGAGGCTTGAGAAGATTCTTCTTACAGCTTCAGGAGGACCCTTCAGAGGTAAGAAAAAGGATGAACTGGTTAACATAACATGGAGAGAAGCCTTAAAACATCCAAATTGGGATATGGGCAAGAAGGTTACAATTGATTCTTCATCACTGGTTAACAAGGGACTTGAGGTTATGGAGGCACACTGGCTTTTTGATGTGGATCTTGATAAGATTCAGGTTATTTTGCAGCCCCAAAGTATTATTCATTCTGCAGTGCAGTATGTTGACGGAGGAATAATTGCGCAGCTTGGAACACCTGATATGAAGCTTCCGATTCAGTATGCGCTTTTCTATCCCGACAGGAAACCAATGGGCGGTGAAAGAGTTGACCTTTTTAAGTTGGGATCGATACTTATAGAGAAGCCCGATACAGATACCTTCAGAGGGCTTGATCTTGCATATAAGGCAGCACGTATCGGTGGAAGCATGCCCACTGTATTTAATGCGGCAAATGAGAAGGCGGTTGCACTTTTCCTGGAGGATAAGATCGGTTTCCTTGACATATATGAGGAAATAGAGAAATCCATGGATAATCACAAGGTTATTGAGAATCCTTCTGTGGATGATATTCTTGCTGCAGAGGCAGAGTGCCATGAGCTTATCGCTTCAATAACCGGCAGATAATATTGAATTTTAGAAGTTATATATAGATTTTTGAGGAGTTTTTGATTTATGTCCGTTACAGGCATTATTTGGTTTATTTTTGTATTTTGTGTAATAGTTGTTTCTCATGAATTTGGTCATTTTCTTATTGCTAAACTTAATGGTATTCATGTCGTTGAGTTTACTATTGGTGTAGGTCCAAAGATTGTTGGATTTCATAAGAATGGAACCTACTATGTTCTTCGCTGGATTCCCTTCGGAGGAGCCTGCATTTTTGAAGGAATGGCGGAGGAGGAACTTAAGGAAGAAGTAAAGAACGGTTCCGGGGTTAAGAATGATAATGATGATGAGATACTTTTGGCCAATGCAGACAGTATAGCGCCTGAAGAAGAGCAAAATTACGGAATAAAGTTTAATGATGCTCCTGTGTGGGCAAGAATATCGACTGTTCTTGCGGGACCCATTTTCAATTTCATTGTGGCGTACCTTCTGGCACTTGTTATTGTCTGGTTCTGTGGTACGGATATACCTATGGTTCATAAGCTTATGGAGGGGTATCCGGCAGCTGAATCGGGACTTCAGGACGGAGATATAATTACAAAGATTAACGGTTCAAACATTAAAACCGCCAGGGAAATATATATCAGCACAATGGTAAATAAAGACGGTAAGCCCATGAAGGTTACTTATCTTCGTGACGGAGAGAAGCATGAAACCGTAATCATTCCCAAGTATAACGAGGAGGAAGACAGATATCTCCTGGGTCTGAACGGATACGGAGAGTATATAGACTGTGATAATGCATCTGTGTTTAAGTACTCCTATTATGAGGTGAGGTACGGACTTGTTGCAACGGTCAAATGCCTGGGAATGCTTGTAACCGGAAACGGAAGCAAGGACGATCTTGCGGGACCTGTGGGAATGGCACAGATTATCGGGGATGTTGAAAAGGAAGCCAAACCCTACGGCATTGGAGTAACGGTTCTCAGTATGCTTAATATAGCCATGCTTTTGAGCGTGAACCTTGGAGTTATGAATTTGCTTCCCATACCTGCAATTGATGGCGGACGACTGTTGTTTTTACTGGTTGAGGCAGTGAGAGGAAAGCCGATTCCCCAGGAGAAGGAAGGTATTATTCATCTTGTGGGATTTGTTCTTCTGTTTGCGCTTATGATATTTGTCATGTTTAACGATATTATGCGAATTGTTGGATAGTTGATGTGTACCTTTACAGATAAAAATTTCTTTACAACTTATTTTTTTAAGTATAAAATCGTTTTATTATAAAAAAACAAATCAAAGCATATGTGAATTGCAGGCTCTTCAGCCTGCAACACATCTTGCCGCCAAGGGCGGTATCGGATTCCTATGACATTCTGTTGTAGGAGAGAAATCGAAACATTTCACTGAAAACTAACTTAATAAGGAGACAGAGTTAATGGAGTATTATTCTGAATTTCTCTGGGAAAGAAATGACCGTGAAGTCAATGAGGATTCACTGGCCATTAATCAGGTTGTGCTTGGAAACAGGACGCTTTTGATGGCCGTAGTGTGCGACGGAATCGGCTCACTTCCCGAGGGAGAAGTCGCAGGCAGCTACGTTGTAAGCTGCATGAAAACTTTTTTTGAAGGGCTAAGGAGGGACAGAATTCCCAGGCTTTCCGGCATTAAAAATGCCATAGGAAGACAACTTTATTCCTGCCATGAAACCTTGAAAGAGAAGGGAATGGGGACAACGGTGTGCATAGTGGTTATTTATGACAGAAAAGCACTTTTTATACATACCGGGGACAGTCGGATTTATGTAGGAAAGGATAAGCTTCGGCAGGTGGGAAATGACCATGCCGATGAAAAAGGAAGACTTGTCAGGGCAATAGGGATCGGCCCGTACAGGAAAATGGACTACAGCATAAAGAGGCTGGGGGAAAACAGCAGAATTCTGATTTGCACAGACGGTTTTTACAAGCGGATAGATAAAGAATTGCAGACAGGAGGATGCTTTAGCAGACATGCAACGGAAGCGGAACGGTATGGAGAACTTCGAAAAATGTATGAGAAGGCAAAACAACGTGGTGAAAAGGATAACAGCAGTGCTGTTTATATATGGCAGGAGGATTCAAAGCAAATGAACAGGAGGAAAAATGGAACAAAGAAATAAGGAAAGTGAAATACGGGAAGAAAAATGTACATATGGATTTGAACTGGGGGACAGATATGTTATAAGGAGTACTTTGGGCAAAGGAGCCTCCGGCACAGTGTTTCTGGCGTATGATAACAGACTGAATAAATGCTGGGCCGTTAAAGCCTGTAAAGGAAAAACAAGACGTGAAATTGAAGCATTAAAGGCAATCGATCATTTTGCATTTCCCAGAATAGTGGATGTGGTTGAACAGGATGAAACAACATTTCTCATAATGGACTATATAGAGGGGGAGACATTGGAGAAATATTGCAGGAAGCATGCCGTTTCTGAGAAACAGGTACTGCTTTGGGGAAGAAAGGCATCAGAGGCGCTGTATTATCTTCATTCCTGTTCGCCAACCCTCATTTATATGGATTGTAAGCCGGAAAACATAATGATTACTCCCGGGGGAGAAATAAGGCTTATTGATTTGGGAAGTATATTGGTATGTGACAATGAGAAAGATAAAACTGTAAGCGGTACAAATTTCTATGCGCCGACAGAAGCGAAACAATTCGGTTTACATAACAAAGCGGATTTCAAAGAGTTTCCGGATGAAAGAAGCGATATCTACAGTCTTGGGATGACAATGTACTACCTTCTGCTTGGAAGAAAAACTGAGTACAGGGACAGGCGTGGCAAATTGTGCCTGCGAAGATATAACAGAAATATTGGCAGACTGACCGAATATGTTATTCAGAGGTGTACATCGACAGGAAAAAATGAAAGATATCAGAGCATGAAGGATTTGGAGCGGGATATCAGAATTGTGCTGGGCAAATCACCGCAAAAGCTGGGATTGTGGCGAAGGTGCCTTGCGGTTCCGGTTTTTATGAAAATGGCTGATATATCATTCAAAATAATTCTCTCTCTTCTTATACTTTATTTTGCCGGAATGATTGCGGGAGGAACAGAAAACAGAGAAACTGTCTGCTGTGCGCTATTGTTACTGGCGGTAACATTTGTCCTGACCTGCAGAAGCAGAACGGTTTACAGCTGGGAAAACAGGAAGAGCGTGTACAGAGGAATGGGGGCAAAAATGTTGCTTCTGGCTGTTATTATGCTTGGGGGTCTGGAAGGGAATCAGACACAGGCAGCGGAAAGAACGGAGGAGACCACGGCGGGAGAAACTGACGGTCAGACAGAAACCGGCAACCGGACGGAGGAGAATAGTCTGGGACTTGTGCTGTACGACGAGGAAGGCAGACGACTTCTCGTAAAACCGGGATATGTATGGAATGTTACAGGTGATATTTTTATGTCGCTGGACGAAGAGGAGGTGGTCGGAAATCCCTGTAAAATAACAGTCATTTGTGAAAATGGCGAAGAAACAAGACTTTATTCGTATATGTGTCAAAGCAGCGGAGAGACCATTGGGGTAACTAATTTTTACGAATAAAAAATTTGACAAAAAAATATTTTTTTTTCTACGAATACGCAATTGATATATGCTTCCGTAACAGATAAACTATACAAGGGTAATTGTTTATAAAAGAGGAAGAGTCTATGTTAAAGCGTTATTTGCCATATCTTTTAAAATACAAAAAAATAATGATTTTTGATTTGTTTTGCGCCGCGCTTACATGTCTTTGCGACTTGATTTTACCACTGATTTTGAGAACCATAACCAATACAGCCATCAATGATCTGGCATCTCTTACCGTTGAACTTGTGCTTAAACTGGGAGCTTTGTATCTTGTGCTTCGACTTATTGATGCAGCTGCACAGTATTACATGGCTGACACAGGGCATATAATGGGCGTAAAAATAGAATCTGATATGAGAACTGACGCATTTGATCACCTTCTCAAATTAGGTAACACCTATTATTCAAATACAAAAGTGGGCCAGATAATGGGAAGAATAACCAATGACCTTTTCGATGTCACGGAGTTTTCACACCACTGTCCCGAGGAATTCTTTATTGCAGGAATTAAGATAATAGTAAGCTTTACGATTCTCTGTACCTACAACATCGGACTGACTGCGCTTATTTTTTTGGTTGTTCCTATTATGACCTATGTAAGCATAAGGATTAACCATTGGCAGAGAAATGCATTTCGCGCCCAGCGTGTACAGATTGGCGAACTGAATGCAAGGGTTGAAGACAGTCTCCTGGGACAGGGAGTGGTTAAGGCCTTCAGCGCCGAGGAAACGGAAGCAAAAAGATTTGCAAAGGGAAATGCCGACTTTCAGAAGATAAAAGAAGAAACGTATCATGCCATGGCAACTTTCCAGGCATCGACAAGACTGTTTGACGGCCTTATGTATCTGGTGGTTATTATCGGCGGAGGTTTGTTTGTAATAAAAGGACTGATTACTCCCGGAGACCTGGTTGCGTATGTTCTGTACGTGTCTACCCTCATTGCTACGATAAGAAGAATAGTTGAATTTGCAGAGCAGTTTCAGCGTGGAATGACCGGAATTGAGCGTTTTTATGAGATTATGGATGCACCAGTCGAGATAACAGACAGTGAAAATGCGGGAGAGCTTTATGTAACAAAGGGTGATATTGATATTGAAAATGTGTCATTTGAATATCCGGATGATCACAATAAGGTGTTGAAGAATCTTAATCTCCATATTACCTCCGGTGAAAGGGTTGGAATGGTTGGACCTTCCGGAGGAGGAAAGACAACTCTTGCCAATCTTATACCAAGGTTTTATAGCGTAACATCGGGTACCATAAAAATTGACGGAATGAATATTTCGGAGGTTACGTTAAAGAGCCTTCGCAGGTCAATAGGAATTGTTCAGCAGGACGTTTATCTTTTTAGCGGAACCGTGGCAGAGAACATTGCCTACGGCAAAACCGACGCAACCCGTGAGGATATCATGAAGGCCGCAACTCTTGCGGGAGCAGACAAGTTTATAGAGGAACTTAAGGATGGGTATGATACTTACGTGGGAGAAAGAGGAGTTAAGCTTTCCGGCGGTCAAAAACAGAGAATTGCCATAGCACGTGTATTTCTGAAGGATCCAAGAATTCTTATTCTTGATGAGGCCACAAGTGCCCTTGATAACGAAAGTGAGATACTTGTAAGTAAAAGTCTTGAGAAACTGGCAAAGGGAAGAACAACGGTTACCATTGCCCACAGACTTACAACCATCAAGGATTATGACAGAATATTAGTTCTTGACGATAAGGGGATTATTGAGGAAGGAAATCATAACGGACTTCTTGAAAAGAAGGGAATATATTACAGGCTTTGGAATCAGATTCCGTTGGATGAACAGGTGTAAATGATGAAAAAAGGAAAGACCATATTGGTTAACATAACATTGACGATGTCTACAATTGCGGCAGCATTGTCCTACTTCTGGATTGTGCTGTGGGGAGGTAAGTCAGCACTTCTTATTGTTCCGGCATGGATTGTGGTTGTGGCGGTGTGCCTTTTTGCAAGATCATTTTACCGGAAACTTGAAAGTAAAAGGTTATGCGTGTTGAACGCAGGATACCATCTGCTCCACGCTTTTTATATCAGCTGTATTGTAATGATTTTATACGGCTTATGCGGACTTTTGGGCTTCCTTCCCCAAAACTGGGATTTAAAAACCTGGATAATAGGAATTATAGTTATAGTTATTGCGGAAGCGATTGTGTTCTGGAGCGGAATGCTGCGTATTTTCTTCACTTCGGAACAGCTGGCAATCAAATGGAGAGTAATCGCCATTATCTGTGGCCTGATTCCGGGAGTTAATCTTGTGGTTCTTGCCAAGATGATGAGCATTGTAAAAACAGAAGTTGAATTCGAAAATGAGAGAATATTGGTTAACATAAATCGGAAGAATGACAAGGTATGTGCAACAAAGTATCCACTGCTGATGGTACATGGCATTTTCTTCAGGGATTTTGAATATCTTAATTACTGGGGAAGAATTCCAAAGGCGCTTGAGGAAAACGGAGCAAGAATATACTACGGCAAGCATCTTTCAGCTGCCTCTGTTGAAAAATGCGGTGAGGAGCTTGCGGAAAGAATTGAAGAAATCTGCCGTGAAGGTGGATTTGAGAAGGTCAATGTTATTGCCCATTCAAAGGGAGGTCTTGACATGAGATATGCCATAAGCAAGTGCGGTGCGGATAAGCATGTTGCCAGCCTGACCACAATCAATACGCCCCACAGAGGATGTGAATTTGCAGATTACCTTCTTGAGAAGATTCCGGAGAAACAGAAGGAAACTATTGCCAAAACCTATAATGATACATTTGCCAAGCTTGGTGATGAAGAACCTGACTTTATTGAAGGTGTAACGGATCTTACTCACAGTAATTGTGAAAAATTCAATGAGGAGATTCATGATGTGGACGGAATTTATTATCAGAGTGTCGGCTCAAAGCAAAATCATGCCATAAGCGGAAGATTCCCTCTTAACATGAGTTACCTTCTGGTAAAGCATTTTGACGGACCAAACGACGGTTTGGTGGGAGAAAAGTCATTTAAGTGGGGAAGTGATTATACATTTCTTACTACTGATGGTCAGAGGGGTATTTCCCATGGAGATATGATTGATTTGAACAGGGAAAACATCCCGGGATTTGATGTGAGGGAATTCTACATAGGACTTGTAAGCAAACTTAAAGAAAAGGGCTTGTAAATCTGTAACAAAATTCAAACAAATAGTGAAAAGGGTAAAAAAATGTACAGAGACAATACTAAAATAATACATATCGGTGACAGAGTTATCGGAGGAGGCAATCCGATTCTGATTCAGTCTATGACAAATGTGCCTACTGAGGATGTGGATGCCTGTGTTAAGCAGATACATCGTCTTGAGGAGGCAGGCTGTGAAATTATAAGATGTACCGTTCCCAATGCAGAAGCGGCAGCAGCGCTTTCACAGATTAAGAAGCAGATACATATTCCTCTCGTGGCAGATATTCATTTTGATTATAAGATGGCAATTGCGGCTATAGAGAACGGTGCTGACAAAATCAGAATCAATCCGGGAAACATAGGCGGAAAAGAAAAACTGTCTGAGGTTGTTAAGGTTGCAAAGGAGCGGAATATTCCTATTCGTGTCGGTGTTAACAGCGGTTCGCTTGAGAAAGATCTTGTTAGCAAATACAACGGAGTGACAGCGCAGGGAATCGTGGAAAGTGCTCTTGATAAGGTGCATATGATAGAAGACTGCGGTTATGACAATATGGTTATTTCAATTAAGTCTTCGGATGTAATGATGTGCGTGGAAGCACATAAGCTTATTGCACCTCAAACCATGTATCCCCTTCATGTTGGAATAACAGAATCAGGAACAATAACAAGCGGAAATATTAAGTCGGCTGTAGGGCTGGGACTCATTCTTGGAGAAGGAATAGGAGATACCATAAGGGTTTCATTAACGGGAGATCCTGTAGAAGAAATAAAGTCTGCAAAGCTGATTCTTAAGACACTTGGACTTCGTAAGGGAGGAATAGAGGTTGTAAGCTGTCCTACCTGCGGAAGAACAAAAATTGATCTTATAGGTCTTGCAAATCGTGTTGAGACAATGGTTGCCGGAATACCTCTTGATATTAAGTTGGCTGTAATGGGATGTGCTGTTAATGGTCCGGGAGAAGCGAAAGAAGCAGATATAGGAATAGCCGGAGGGATAGGAGAAGGACTTCTTATTAAGAAAGGTGAGATTATCCGTAAGGTTCCTGAGGAGCAGCTTCTTGATGTGCTTAAGGAAGAACTCCTGCACTGGAATGAATGATTTATGTAAACCTAACAGGGAGAAATGTAAATGGAACCCAAATTGTTTTTTGAAACTTTTAATACAATAAAAGCTGACGAGGAACTACGTATTCTTTTTGAAAATGTTGTGGTCAAGAAGGTTTCTGTTAATGTTAACAGGACCTTGCTTCGCGTGTTCATTTTCTCGGATCATCTGATAGAGAAAAAGGATATCATCAGCATGGAAAAAAGAATCGAGAAGCAGGTCTTTAAAGAAAAGGCGGTAGAGGTGAAGATTATTGAGGAATTTTCTCTCTCCAGCCAGTATAATGCAAGGACACTTCTTGAAGTGTACAACGAAAGTATTCTTCTGGAACTGAAGGATGTGAGTCCTGTATTGTATACCATCTACAAGAAGGCGAATATCGAAACAAGCGATGAAGGCGTTGTTAAACTTATTCTGCCCAATACATCATTTGTTCATTCTTCTGTATCACAACTGCTTGAATTTTTGGAGCGGGTATTTGTGGAACGTTGCGGAATCATGGCAGAATTTCTTCCTGTGTTTGAATTGGAAGAAGCAAATGAACATGCCAAAGAAAATGAGATAATGATTGAGCGTGAGATAGCTCAGATTGCTTACCGTGCAGGTTATGTAACAAAGAGTACCGAAACAATAACAGATGTCGTCAATGATATGGATAAGGCTGATAATGTACCTTCGGAGGAGAAAATTGTAACTCCCGCCAAAGCGGAAGCAGAGGATATGAAACCCAAATTTGAAAAGAGAAGACCGCTCATCAAATCAGAGAATCCCGATGTGCTTTACGGCGTTGATTTCAATGATGATTTTGTACCCATTAAGGATGTTGTGGCTGATTCCGATGAGGTTACGATTCGAGGCAAAATCATTTTCATGGAAGAGAAACCAATCAGAAATGAGAAGACGATTGTTTCCTTTGATATAACAGATTTTGAAGATACAATTACGGCAAAAATATTTGTAAGAAATGACCAGCTTGACGAGTTCAGAGGACTTGTCAAAGAGAAAATATTTGTCCGGGTTAAGGGAATTGTTTCCTACGATTCATTCCTTAAAGAGGCGGCAATGAGCGTTGTTCACGGCATAATGAAGACACCGGATTTCACAAGCAAACGTATGGATTACAGCGTACGCAAGCGTGTGGAGCTTCATTGTCATACCAAGATGTCCGACATGGACGGAGTATCCGAGGTAAGAGATATTGTCAGCACAGCTTATTCCTGGGGACAGCCGGCCATTGCCATTACCGACCACGGCGTAGTTCAGGCATTTACCGATGCAAACCATCTTTGGGAGGATTTGTGGAAGAAGGAAAAGGGCAAACGTAAGGAGGCAGGAGAAGAAAATCCGGATTCCAACGATTTCTTTAAACTCATATATGGCGTGGAGGCATATATTGTCGACGATCTGGCTCAGGTGGTTACCTGTCCGACGGATTACAGTGTTGACGGATCATTTGTCGTATTCGATATAGAGACAACGGGATTTTCGCCGGTTAAGAATCATATTACGGAAATCGGTGCGGTTAAGGTTGAAGCAGGGCAGATTGTTGACAGGTTTTCTACCTTCGTTAATCCCATGGAACCCATACCCTACAGAATTACCGTTCTTACCGGAATAACGGATGATATGGTAAAGGATGCGCCTATTATTGACGAGGTGCTTCCGCAGTTTTTGGAGTTTATCGGGGACAGTATTCCGGTAGCCCATAATGCAGGTTTCGATACCTCATTTATCAGGGAAAATGCAAGACGTCTGAATCTGCCATTTTCCGAAACATATGTAGATACTCTCGAACTGTCACGGGAATTGTTGCCACATCTTGCCAAGTATAAGCTTGATGTTGTCTGCAAGGATCTGGGAGTGAGCCTGGAAGGACATCACAGAGCGGTAAATGATGCCGAGGCTACGGCGGAGTGCTTTAACATACTCCTTTCGAGAGCAAAGAACAAGAGCGTGGAAACCTTGAATGACCTTAACAGGATTGGGGCAGAAGGTGAGGACGAGGATGCGATACTGGCCAATAAAGTTAAGAAATTAAAGAGCCATCATGCCATTATTCTTGCGAAAAATAACACGGGACGAGTAAACCTGTACACGCTGGTTTCCCTGTCTCATCTGAAGTATTTCCACAGACGCCCCTGTATTCCCAAGAGTATTGTCAATAAGTACAGGGAAGGGCTGATTCTTGGAAGTGCCTGCGAAGCCGGCGAGTTGTTCCAGGCAATACTTGAGGACAGACCCGAGGATGAAATCGCCGCAATAGTAGATTATTATGATTATCTTGAAATACAGCCTGTTGGCAATGACATGTTTATGATTGAATCGGAGAAGGTTCCGTCGATAAATTCTGTTGAGGATATCAGAGATGTCAACAGACGTATTGTGGAACTGGGAGAACGATTCAGAAAGCCGGTTGTTGCAACCTGCGACGTTCATTTCCTTAATCCTGAGGATGAGATATACAGAAGAATTATTATGGCAGGTCAGGGCTTTGATGATGCGGATGACCAGGCACCTCTATATCTTCGTACCACTGAGGAGATGCTTGCGGAATTTGCTTATCTGGGAAGTGACAAGGCCGAGGAGGTTGTCATTACCAATACCGTTAAGATTGCGGATATGTGTGACACCATAAGTCCTGTTCGTCCGGATAAATGTCCTCCGGTCATCGAAAACAGTGATGTAACCTTACGTAACATCTGTTATGAAAAGGCTCATTCCATGTACGGTGAGGATTTGCCGAAGATTGTAAGTGACCGTCTTGAAAAGGAACTGACGTCCATTATCAGCAACGGTTATTCGGTTATGTATATTATTGCTCAGAAACTGGTTTGGAAGAGTAACGAGGACGGATATCTTGTTGGTTCCCGTGGTTCGGTAGGTTCTTCATTTGTTGCAACCATGTCGGGAATTACAGAGGTTAATCCTTTGAGCCCGCACTATTACTGCAAGAACTGCCATTATTCGGAGTTTGATTCCCCTGAGGTGAAAGCATTTGCCGGAATGGCAGGAGTTGATATGCCGGACAAACAGTGTCCCGTATGCGGTGAAATGCTTACGAAGGACGGTTTTGATATACCCTTTGAAACATTCCTTGGATTCAAGGGAGACAAGGAACCGGATATTGACCTGAACTTTTCCGGAGAATATCAGGGAACTGCCCACAGATATACGGAAGTCATTTTCGGAAAAGGACAGACCTTTAAGGCGGGAACAATTGCGACACTGGCCGACAAAACCGCATATGGATTTATAAAGAAATATTATCAGGAACGTGATATTCAGAAGCGTACCGCAGAGATAAACAGACTTGTTAAGGGTTGTATGGGAATCAGAAGAAGTACCGGACAGCATCCCGGCGGTATTGTTGTTCTTCCGAAGGGAGAAAATATTCATTCATTTACCCCGATACAGCATCCGGCAAATGATATGACAACGGATATCATTACCACTCACTTTGATTATCATTCGATTGACCATAACCTTTTGAAACTGGATATCCTGGGACACGATGATCCTACCATGATTCGTATGCTTCAGGATCTTATCGGAATGGACCCAAGAACCATTCCTTTGGATGACAAGAAGGTTATGACGCTGTTCCAGAGCACAGAGGCACTGGGAATCAGCCCGAGCGACATAGACGGAACGCAGCTGGGATGTCTGGGAATTCCGGAGTTCGGAACACAGTTTGCCATGCAGATGCTTATTGACGCAGGGCCGAAGGCATTTTCGGATCTGGTACGTATTTCGGGACTTTCTCACGGAACAAATGTATGGCAGGGAAATGCAGAAGTGCTCATAAAGGAAGGAACAGCCACCATTTCCACGGCTATCTGTACCCGTGACGATATTATGACATACCTTATTGAGATGGGAGTTGAGCCTTCTCACGCATTTTCAATTATGGAAAATGTCAGAAAGGGTAAAGTTGCCAAGGGTAAATGCGGTGACTGGCCGGGCTGGAAAGAGGAGATGAAGGAACACGGGGTACCGGATTGGTACATGTGGTCCTGCGAGCGCATAGAGTATATGTTCCCCAAGGCCCATGCGGCAGCATACGTTATGATGGCCTGGAGAATTGCATATTGTAAGATTTATCATCCGCTTGCATATTACACGGCATATTTCACCATCAGAGCCAAGGGTTTTGACTACGAGATGATGTGTTTTGGCAAGGACAAAGTTGACAAACTGCTTACTCAGATTAATAAGGAAAAGGATGAGGGCAAGAAGTTCACGGCAACAGAGAAGGATATAGAAACTGCCCTTCGAAGCGTTCAGGAGATGTATGCCCGTGGCTTTGAATTTATGCCCATTGACCTGAAACTTGTAAAGCCAAATGAGTTCTCTATAGTCGATGGCAAGATAATGGCAAGCCTTACAAGCATATCCGGACTGGGAGAGTCCGTAGCCTTTGGAATTGTTGAAGCGGTCAAGGGAGAGCCTTTCCTGTCAAAGGATGATTTCAGAGCAAGAAGTAAGGCATCCGGAACGGTAGCCGATAAGCTTCAGGAACTCGGAATACTGACAGGATTACCGGAGAGCAATCAGATATCATTGTTTGATTTTATGTAAACCAGGAGGAAAATATGAAAGATTTTTTGGAAGCGTTATCATCTAAGGAGCCCACTCCCGGCGGAGGTGGTGCCAGTGCACTTGTGGCAGCGGTTAGCTGTTCTCTGTGCAGCATGGTTGCAAATCTTACAACCGGAAAGAAGAAATATGCACAGTATCAGGAAAAGATTGATGAATATCTGACAATTTTGGAACAGAAGAATGTTGTTTTGCAGAATGACATCAAAAAAGATGCGGAAGCATTTGCGCCGCTGGCTGCTGCGTATTCATTGGATAAAAGCACGCCTGATTACGATAATATCATGGAAAAAGCATTATATGATGCTGCAAAGGCACCTTTGGAAATTCTTGAGGACATATATTCCCTTGTGCCAATTATAGAGGATCTTGCAGTGTGTGGTTCAAGACTGGCCATAAGTGATGTCGCTGTAGCTGCAGTATGCTGTAAGGCTGCTCTTCAGGGCTGCTCTTTAAATGTATTTATTAATACAAAATCCATGAAAAATGAAGATACGGCTGCAAAATTCAACAATCGTGTTGAGGAGATTCTTGAGGATTCCAACGGAAGACTTGATAAGGTCTACAACGGGATAGCACTGGGCCTCAAAAATAAATAAGAGATTAAAGAACATTGATATATACCGTTTGGTATATATGTGTTAAAATATCACAAGTGAGATTCGCTATAAAGAATTCACGGAAAGAGCAGATTTTATGGAAGAATTAAGAGGAATGCCCGTTGTAAAACACATAGCTGCCGATATTACAGGCAGAATGGAAGTCCTTGCAGGGAAGGGTGTTGTACCGACACTTGCCGTAGTAAGAGTAGGAGAGAGAGAGGACGATCTTTCATATGAGAGAGGTCTTCTTAAGAGATTTGGTTCTGTTGGGGCACAGGTTGAAAGCAGAGTCCTGCCTGTAGATGTTTCGCAGGAGGAATTGGAAAAGGTCATTATTGACTGTAATGAGGATAAGAACATTCATGGTATTCTTTTGTTCAGACCACTTCCAAAGCATCTTGATGAAAAGAAGATTATTGAACTTGTTGATCCCATGAAGGATGTTGACTGTATGTGCACAGCAAATATTGCCCATACATTTGCACAGGACGGACAGGGACATGAGCCTTGCACTCCACAGGCTGTTATGGAACTGTTGGATTTCTACAACATTGATCTGACAGGAAAGAAGGTTTGCGTGGTAGGAAGAAGTATGGTGGTCGGAAAACCTCTTGCCATGATGCTCTTAAAGAAAAATGCAACAGTTACGGTTTGCCACACCAAAACGAAAGATGTCAGAGAAGAATGTAAGAATTCTGACATTATAGTGGCTTGTGCCGGAGTTGCAAACATGATTGACGCAACTTACATTACCGAAGGAAAAATTCTTATAGATGTTGGTATAAATGTACTTGACGGAATGCTTGTTGGTGATGTAAACTTTAGTTCTATCGTTGATATTGCATCTATGGCTACGCCGGTGCCCGGTGGAGTCGGCACAGTTACCACTTCTGTGTTGTTAAAACATACAGTTAGAAGTGCAGAAGAGGCAACCAAATAAGTATATTTTTCGGGTTACAGATTTGTTACATAAGAAGGTGTAATATTAACTTACAAAATTGATATAAGTTCCAGGTTCTTAGAACCGGGATTTATATACTCCCCCTTTTACAAGACCATTTGCGCCCCCCGTGAATGGTCTTTTCCCTAATTAAAAATAATATTTGCAAAAACTACTTACAGAATGTATACGGAGGTTACATGGGAAATTCAATTTTTGGGTTTAAGAAGAAAAAGGTTTCGGATGAAGTTGGCGGAGTGGTAGCAGGTGCGGAAACTACTGTAAAGAATGCCGAAGCTCTTAAGAAGAAGCTTGATGACGCTATAAGAAATGGGGATTTTGAACTGTTCTTCCAGCCTATAGTTGATATTGAATCGGGAGATCCGGTATGTGCCGAAGCATTTGCAAGATTTGCAGACGGTAACGGAGGATATGAGGATACCACAGCCATGATTGAACTGGCTAAGCAGGATGGGTCTATTATATTCCTTTCGGATCTGGTTATTTCAAGAGTATGTAATTTCATTAAGACAGGTATTCTTGATGAAAAGGATTTGGCTTATATTCAGATAAATCTTTCGGTTAATGACTGGAATGATCCAAGATTGTTTGAAAGAGTTATGTCAACCATAAAGAGCAATGATATTGGAACAAGTCAGATTATGCTGGAACTGACAGAAGACTGTATATCAGACAATATGGATACTGTTATTAAAAATGTCGAAGAGTTCAACCGTGTCGGTGTAAGACTTGCAATGGACAATTTTGGTGCTGCCAACACCAATGTTACTCAGATGCTTCATATGCCTCTCAACATGATAAAGATTGATAAGGATTTGATTGCAAAGGCGCATCTCAGCTCCCACAGCATGGAGATTCTGTCAGAAGAGGTTAAACTGTTTGAAAAGTTTGGACTTGAGATGGTAGCCGAAGGTGTTGAAAATGTTAATCAGAGCGATATGGTTATGGATATGGGTTGTACCTTAGGACAGGGTAACTGTTATGGTATGCCTGTTAGCCAGGCTGATTTCTGCAGATAGTGAAAGAACTATAAATTGTACCGATAAAAACATTAATATTGATTATAAAAATGATATCTTTGGTTGGTCGACCGGGATATCATTTTTTTTGACCAATAAAATACAGCCTTCTATTTTGTTATTTTGGCCGGTTGACAGCATGTTAATATTGTGATACAACAATGATATCAAAAAGATATCACATTTAAGCAAACGAGTTTAGAGCAAGGAGAAGGGGTTATGCTTGAAATAAAGAATTTTTCAAAATCCTACGGAAAAGAAAAGAAGGCTGCAGATAATGTTAACATTACCGTTAATGCAGGCGATATATTTGGATTCATTGGTCACAACGGAGCGGGCAAGAGTACAACCATTAAAGCGGTTGTCGGAGTTCTTGATTTTGAAGAAGGAGAAATATATATAGACGGTCATTCCGTAAAGGAAGAACCGATGGAATGCAAAAAGGTTACGGCATACATTCCCGATAATCCGGACCTGTATGAAAACCTTACGGGTATGCAGTACCTTCATTTCATTTCGGATATATTCGGAATAGGAGAGAAGGAGCGAAATGAGAGAATTGAACTCTATGGTAACAAATTCGAGATAACGGATTCATTGGGAGATCTTATTTCATCCTACTCACACGGAATGAAACAGAAGGTGGCAATTATTTCGGCACTGATTCATGAACCCAAGCTACTTGTACTTGATGAGCCATTTGTGGGACTTGATCCAAAGGCTGCATTTACACTTAAAGAAATAATGCACGATATGTGCGATAAGGGTTCGGCAGTATTTTTCTCAACCCACGTTCTGGATGTTGCTCAGAAACTTTGCAACAGAATCGGAATCATTAAGCATGGCAAAATGATAGCAACCGGTAATATTGATGACATAATCGGTGAGCAGTCACTTGAGGAAGTATTCCTTGAAGTAACGGACAGTGAATAGTGAAACGGAGGTTGGACAATGAAAAGTAAGCTTTCAGTTCTTATAAAGGCACTGCTCCTTTCCACAAGCACCGTCAATCAGCTGAAATATGGCAGCCGCGATAAAAGAAAGAAAATGACCGGTGGCATAGCGGGAATGCTTGTTCTCTACACGATGCTTATAATGTTCGGTGTTATAAACTGTATAGGATTTGGCTATATCGGAATGACGGATGTTATCCCATCGGTTTGTACATTTATTGTTGCAATCTGTTGTTTCTTCTTTACGATGCTAAAGGCGGGAGCTTATCTTTACTCATTTAAGGAGTACGATATGCTGATGGTACTTCCAATAAGCGTAAAGGAAATTGTTGCAGGGAAGTTTTTGTATATGTATATCAAAAGCCTGCCGATTATATTGTGTGCCTCAGTTTCAATGCTTATAGGTTACAGCATCTATGCACACACAACAGTAGTGACATGGCTTGTATGGATAGTTCTTTCACTGGTAGCTCCGATAATACCAACTGTTATTGCTGCGGCAATCAGCTCACTTATTACTGTGGCAGGAGCCGGATTCAGGTATAAAAAAGCAGTTCAGACCATTCTGACATTTATATTTATCTATTTGTGTTTCTGTTCAAGATTTGTAATAGAGAAATTTTTCAGATCGGGGGATTTATCAGATTCCATTAACAATCTGGGAGAGCAAATCGACGGATTCGTAAAGTATTATCCGCCGGCAGCCTGGTTTGAAAATGCGGTTGTTAACATGGGAATCAGTGACATGCTGCTTCTTGTGGCAACAGCGATACTTCTGGTTACAGTATTTGCCATTCTTGTAGGTAAAAATTACAAGAAAATAAATACAAGACTTTCGAGCCACGAGCATCGCAAAAGTACAAATACTAAAAGGGAAAAGAAGAGAAGTGCCATCGGTACCCTTGTATTTAAGGATTTTAAGAGAATGACAGGGTCCACTGTATATATGACAAATGCCTGTTTCGGAGAAGTTTTGACTGTGGTGTTTTCGATTGCGGCCCTTGTATTGGGAGGAGACAGGATAATAGCAATTGTTACCCAGGGTGCTCCCCTTGACAGCAATATGCTGTTGCCGATTATTCCGATAATTGTGTATTTCCTGTTGGGAATGGTTTCAACAACTGTTATGAGCCCATCACTTGAGGGCAAAAACTACTGGATAATAAAAAGCCTCCCTATTGACAAGTCGACATATTATAAAGCAAAAATGCATTTTAATATGGTAATTGTTACACCGTTTTTGATATTGGGAACAATTGCTTTGGGAATAGCTTTTGGGGCAACATTGTTGCAGATAATCATTTATCTCTTATGCGGTTTGTGCATGTGTTCATTTTCGACAACCTTCGGGCTGTTTTGCGGGTTGAAATTCATTAATCTGGAATGGGAAAATGAGGTGGAGGTTATAAAACAGGGAAAGGCAATGCTTATATACATGTTCCCCAATATGTTTGTTACAGTAATCTTGGCGGTTCCGATAGTACTGGCAAGTAAGTCCATTGGAGGAAATGCTATTGTACTTATTCTTGCAGCTGCATATGGATTGCTGGCATTTCTTTTCTATAGGATTGTAATGAAATATACACTATAAAGACTATTAAGTAAAAAGGAGAAAAATCATGGAAGAAAAATTATTAAACAAAGGTAAAAACGGAATGATGGCACTTGTGCTGACAACACTTTTGTACATTGCAGCTATATTTGCTCTTATTGCAGGAGTTGAAAGATGCGTTGCCTTATGTATTATAGGTGGTCTTTGGATTTGTATCGGATGGATACCGTATCTTGGACTTAGAATACTTAAGCCACAGGAAGCATTGGTGCTGACACTTTTTGGTAAATACACCGGAACACTTAAGGGAGAAGGTTTCTACTTCGTTAATCCATTTTCGGGTGCGGTTAATCCGGCAAGCGAGACAAAGCTTTCACAGAGCGGAGATGTTCAGACAACCCGTCCGTCGTTAATGTCAGTTTCAGCAGGCACAAATGTTAATCTTTCAGGTATGACGACAAACAAGAAAATGTCACTTAAGATAATGACTCTTAACAATTCACGTCAGAAGATTAATGATTGTCTCGGCAATCCCGTTGAAATAGGAATTGCAGTTACATGGAAAATTGTTGATACCGCAAAGGCGGCATTTAACGTAGATAACTACAAAGAGTATCTGTCACTTCAGTGTGATACGGCTTTGAGGGATATCGTAAGAATCTACCCTTATGATGTTGCGGAAAATGTTGATACAACAGGTGACGGTGTTGCCGACGAAGGATCTCTTCGCGGTTCAAGTGAGATAGTTGCAGCAAGAATAAAGGAAGAAATTCAGAAGAAGGTTGATGTTGCCGGAATTGAAATTGTTGATTCGAGAATTACATATCTTGCATATGCTCCTGAAATTGCAGCTGTTATGCTTCAGAGGCAGCAGGCATCAGCAATAATCGATGCAAGAAAGATGATAGTTGACGGAGCTGTGGGCATGGTTGAAATGGCTCTTGAGAGATTAAATGAGAACAATGTTGTACAGCTTGATGAGGAACGCAAAGCAGCAATGGTTTCTAATCTTATGGTAGTTCTTTGCGGCAACCACGATGCACAGCCAATTGTAAATTCAGGAAGCCTGTATTAAGCCGGGGCTTGATAAGGTTGAGAAGTATATAAATGTAGTATTCACAGATTTACGGAGTTATGTTAACCAAGAGGACTTTGGATATGGCAGATAAAGATGCAGGGAAGAAGCAGGTACCGCTTCGACTTTCACCAAAACTGTATGATGCAATTGCAGCCTGGGCAGAGGATGATTTCAGATCTGTAAACGGACAGATTGAGTACCTCTTGTCGGAGTGTGTGCGGCAGCGCAAAAAAAACGGGAAATATGTTTCGGATGAACTTGATGTTCCACCGGAGCTTGATATCTGATTGATGTCGAATGGGATCGGTGTCGAATGGGATTGATGTTGCAGGGGCAGATATTATATTTTTTATTGTGTGACGGGAGACAAGATGGAAACAACAGTTGAGAACACAGAAAAGAAACAAATAATCATTTTTTTATTGGTGGCATATGGCGTAACATGGCTGATGAGTATTCTGATGTATGTGGGATTGAGGAAAGGTGTTAACCTTACATCATTTGTAAATACGCAGATGTATTACCCTGCCTGCGGAGTAATGCTTGCCAAAATGACAACAAAGCGTAAGGAAGAACAGCTTCCCATAGCGGCATATATATGTTTCCTTGTTGGGACAGTGATTATGATGACAATATCTGTAATGACGGTATTTATTCCTGCAATAGGATTGACGATAACCGGCGGAACTACGGTGGACCAGTTAATCAGTTCGGTTATTATTATGCTTGTCAGTGTGCCGGTGTATATCCTGTTTTGGACTTATGGCAGAGAGGCACGGGAAAATGCAGGCGTAGTCAGAAAGAATATGGGAATCAGTGCAGTGCTGATAGCGTTGTTTGTTGTACTGTTGATTTCAAGGATTGCCCTTTCTTTAACCTTTGACGGAGTATTCTACGGCAGTGTTTCGGATAACTGGAAGGAATGGATAAGTGCTTTAAGTGATGCAATAAATACAAAAGACCCATCATTGCAGACTTCTGCATGGATGCTTAACCTGCTTTCGTTACCTTTTAATTTCTTCTTAACCTTTTCGGCATTTTTCGGAGAGGAATATGGCTGGAGATATTTCCTTCAGCCGATTATGATGAAGAAGTTTGGCAAGATAAAGGGTATCATTTTGCTGGGACTGATCTGGGGCTTATGGCATATCTGCGTTGATTTTATGTTCTATACAACCGTAGACGGACCGAAGATGTTTGTGAGCCAGATAATTACCTGTGTTTCAGTCGGAATCTTTTGGGGATATGCGTATATGAAGACGCAGAACATATGGGTTACAGTTATAATGCATTACCTCAATAACAATCTTGCTGTTCTTATCGGTGGAGGAACTGACGCAAGCGCATTACAAAATCAGTCGGTTGCCTGGAGGAACATCCCGGTTTTACTTATCAGTTCACTGGTATTCGCGGCATTTATTTTTGCGAAAGAATATAGAGAAAACAGCGCATTAGAAATTGGCGAAGAAAAATAAAAAACTGTTAAGAAAAATAAAAATTATTCTTGCTTTTTTTGAATTCACCCTATATAATAAACAAGCGTGCTGATGATGCACGTATATATAACGGTTGAGGCTGATTGGTCAAGCGGTTAAGACGCCGCCCTCTCACGGCGGAATCAGGGGTTCGATTCCCCTATCAGCTGCTGGAAAAGATGCGAAAGCATCTTTTTTTGTTGTTTGCTTAAGCATTTCTTATAAAAAACAGTGTTAAGCATTTCTTATAAAAAACAGATGCCGTTATTGGACGAAGGGTGTATAATATTTGTTAAATTTATTATTTCGAGGAGCTGTGTTCACATTTAGGAGTGAAAAAGATTGGAGGAATTATTTGTGAAAAAGCAGTTATTAAGGTTTGGGATTTTGTTAAGTTTTGTTTTGCTGTTCGTATGTTTCAATTCGCAAAGGGTCTTTGTGTATGCGGATATTTTTGGAAACTTTAGTTACGATATAGAAGGTGAAGCGATTAAAATTACAGGATATAATGGCGCTGAGGAAGTGGTTGACATTCCGAAAGAAATCAATGGTAAGCCTGTTACTACCTTGGGAGGAGATGCATTTAATAACGGTTTTAATTCAAACGTAGAAAATATAAAAAGAATAACTATGCCAAGTATAACCCAAATAGAAGCTGGTCCCCAGGGCACATTTAAGGGTTGTATCGCTTTGGAAACTGTTGATATGCCAAAGATGACAAGCATAGAAGGTAATCTGTTTAAGGATTGTACAAGTATAAAAAGTGTCATTATGCCAAATGTAACCGATATAGGCGAGGAGGCATTTTATGGATGCAGTGGTTTGACAAGTGTTAACATGCCAAAAATAAAGAATGTAGGACTTCAGGCATTTATGGGCTGTAGTAGTTTAACAAACGTTGATATGCCAAATGTTACAGAGATAAGCGATGATGCTTTTTACGAGAGCGGTTTAACAAGCGTGACAATACCGAAAAGCGCAACTAAAATAGGCTATAGTGCATTTGGCAATTGTTCTGCTTTACAAAGTGTGACGATATTAAGTGATAATGTTGATATAAAAGGTAATTCTTTCGAAAATACTAACTTAGAGAAGATATATTGTAATCCGGGAAGTAACGCAGAAAAGTATGCCAAAGATCATAATAAACAATGTGTGCTTTTGTCGTCAAATTCAAATCCCGGCCCGGCACATGAACATAATTGGGTATGGGAAACAATAACTGAGCCTACAGAGTACAGTGACGGAATGGAAGGATATGTTTGCTATGCATGCGGAGCAACAAAGGATACTGTAACCGTTCCGTCTTCAGGGGTATTTATGGATAACAGATACAAGCAGGTAATCAGCGCCAAAGACGGTGATACAGTTGTTCTTGAGATGGGACCGTGGCACAGCCTTTCAAAAGGCTTCATGCAGGAAATTGCAAACAAGAGAAATGCAACATTCGTGATTCATTTCATATATGCAGGAAAGAAGTATGAAGTAGTAATTCCTGCAGGAAAGCCTCTTGTTCTTGATCCTACAATCGACTGGTACGGACCACTCAAGCAGAATGAGATGTTTGGAATGAAGGAAGTTCAATAGTTTTGATATGCCGGCGGTTTTTACCGCCGGTTTTTTTATATTGGGTTTGGAGATTTTGTCTTTGGGAATTTTGTTTTTTTGAATTATGGTAAAAGAAATACAGATGGGTTATAATCTGTTTGGAAAGGTAATGAAAGGAACTAATTATGGCATGTGACATATGTAAGGCGGGAGGGTCCCTGTACCTGGTTAAGAAAGTTCATATGTGCGAGGACTGTTATCAGAAGCTTATGAGCCTTAGATACAAATCCCAGGAAGGATTTGCATGGGCGCAGGGGATTCTGACGGATGAATTTATGGACGAAACAGTCAAAAACATGCTTCATGAGACCATTAAGGAGTACCGTGCGGATGCACCAACTATACCAACTGTAGAACTGGAAGAAACAAAAACATGTTTTGAAAAAAAGTCAAAGGTGGCTCAAGTCTTAAAGAAAGTGCGGCTGTTTATAATAGAAAATTTTTAAGAAAGAGAAGGAATCGACAGGGAACGATTCCTTTTTTGCATGTTTGACCAAAATAAATGTTCATATTTTTGCCAAGAAACAGAAGAAAAAAGTAATATATTTTGATATAATGTCAAGTGATGGTGTAAATCAGAAATATTAGGTTTGCAAATCAGGAATATAAGGTATACGAATCAGAAATACTGTTTACTACAGTGGAGGTAAAATACTATGTTAGTTGGACATTGTGGTCAGCCTGTAGGTTCACCGGATGCACCGGACTCGGGAATGGCAAAGCGTCATAAAAAGGTCAGAACAATAGGATATATTCTTTCGGCAGTGTTCGCTGTTGCAATAATAGCGCTTATTGTATGGCTGATGTAGTGAAGCCGATATATGCAACCGGCTCGGCGTAAAGCCTGAAAAAGCAAATATGGCGAAAAACAATACATGTAAAGGAATTTATATTTATGTATAAGTACATGGATGAGGTGGAGATTAATATCTCAGGCATAAAAGATATTAAGATGATTCATTTTTATCATCTTATGAAGGAAAGCAAGCTTTTGTCCGCTGCCATGGTACAGTTTGATACAGATAAGATGATTAATCTGTGCTCTCTCGATAAACATTATGATGAGTTCATTTCAATGATTTTTATGATGTACGAGAGGGAAAACGGTAAGCGCAGCATTATAATGGATGCCTATACGAAGTCGGTCCTTGACGGAATGATGGGGGTTGATACGGCTGGCTATGAGAAATTTATGGCGGACGCAGAGCTTTTGGAAAAACCGCTTTTTTATCATCAGAGCTATATGCCCTATATAGCTGTTCCGGTTATAAAATACGTGATTGAGGAAATGTATTCCGTTGCGGGAAAGAAGATATTCTGGAATCCTATTGAGCCGGTATGGTTTGGAAAAGGAACTCTTTCGGCTTCCTTTGAATCCGGAGAGAAGCAGATATTTCCTTATGTGCTGGCCTGTGAGGATGCAGGAAAGTATTCAGTGTTCGTAGGCAATTTCTTTGAAGACAGATATTCTCTTGATATGAATATCAATTACGATAGGGACGGAATAAGAATAAAGGCAGTAAGCAAGAGCGCCGGTGCTTTGGGAAATATGGAATTTGTTATTGATACGGAGGCCGGAGATGTGATTACCCATTGCGACATCACACTGAAGGGGACTCCTGTATATAACAGTAACGATGCTTTGAAACCGCAGTCAAAATGGCAGACTGCAGAGAAGATTGACGGTGTCTGCGGATATCGTGAAGAAAATACAACATACTTCAAGCTCCCCTGGGGACAGTACATTGCTCTGGAAAAGCAGAACAAGACTGAAGGGGATACATTCATTAACAGCTTCAGAATTGGATATAACGCATTTTCGGAGGAAAGGAACAATGCACTTATTCACAGCTTTGACGAAGTTGGAAGTATTCAGGATAACACAAAGTATATAATTAACGACGGGGGACTTGATATCTTTGAGGAAAAGGTGTTCGGCAAGGATATTCAGATATACTGCCTGCCCTGCGGATTCAGGACAAGAGGTATCTATAAGGACAAGATGGCAGACAGGTACTTTAAAGTTAAAATGTAAGTCAATAATGACGGGGAAATAAATTAGTTGTATGGATGCCAAGGTTGGCAGGCAAGAAGAAAAAGAGAAAGATTGAGAGTAGAGAAATGGCTAAATTAGGTAAGGAAAAAGTAAAATCACCGACTCAGAGATTTGACGCACTTATTGAGCGCGTACAGTACAGCAAGGGGAACAGTGTTGCAGATAACTTTATTCTAGCACTTAAGAAAATGAGAAACCAGAATGACACGATTGTAATGAGACCGATAGAACTGTGCCTTGATGTTCTGGAGGAGATAGTTTTTCATAACACGGTTGACTTTAGTCCCATGACCAATTATTACACCGTACTTACAGATGCGGAGAAAATGTACAGAGACATCTTTGTATATGACGAGAAGACAGATGGATTTGAAGATTTGAGTTATGTATTTGTGGAGATGTTCACAAAGAACAATATCTATTCCAACGGGCTGTTTGATATCAGACTGTTTAATTCATTTGACAATAAGAAAAAGTATGTAACACTTTGTCAGGCATTGATTGCAGGCCCTGACTGTAAGGATATATTTGCCGGCATAAAGGAATACGGAGTACAGGTTCGTGAGTTTATGCTTAATGACGACATGTTTTTGAGTAACCTTGTCAAGGTTTCCGAGAAAATGTCAAGAAGAGGAGCACGTCCGGCAGAGGAGATAGTTGAAGAAGAACTTGAAGCAATCAGACATATGAACGGAATATACAATGTGGATCCCGTTCGTATAGCCAGAGTTGAGCAGAACCTTTCAGATGCGGAGAGAGTAATCAACGCCGGCGCTGATGTTATAAAACAGGCAAGCAAGAAAACAGAGGAAATGCGTCAGCTTACAGAATCCTTTGAAAGTAATATCAAAGAGATTGAAAAGCGTGAAATAAATATTATTGAGTCAAAGATTGCAAGCGTTAAGGATGATATCAGCAAAACACTGGATGAATACACAAATAACCAGAAAAAGGCTGTTCTTGCGGAGAAGGATGCTCTTCTTCGCCAGTTGTTTACGGATGCACAGACAGAATTGGAAAAATATACCTCCATGGCAAAGACTGTTACAGCCACGGCGTCTCTTGAACTGGCTAACCTTAACAGAGATGCTGAAAATGTCATGAACAGAATCTCAAATATGGTTAACGATGATGAGGAAGTTAAGAAGCTTATTGCAAAGTCAAAGGAAGACAAGGAATTTATTGATAAGGTCAATAAGTTAAGCATGCTTAATGACAAGAATATTGATGTCATAGGAAGACATCTAGAAAATGTTGCTTCCGTACAGAATGCTCCGGAACAAAGCCCTGCACAGGCTGGGGCAACTGCAAACGCAGAAAGAACATCCGGTCAGCCCCAGACTGCCAATGCGGTAACTGTTGCTGAGCAGGAGGGAATGTCTGCAGCAGCACTTACCAATGTTTCTGCAGGAACCGCTATGCAGTATGTGGTTAACAACGGTGAGATAAAGGTTGTGGAGGAATATGAAGAGGACAGAGCCATTAAGCCTGTTAACCCGCTTCTTGATCCTGCTGTTCCGTTTAAGCAGAGATTTGAGATAGCAATGAAAGAAAAGAAGCGCATGATGGACGCAGGAGAGCATTTCCACAGAATGTTTGATGATGTTCTTGTGGCAGTAATGGAAAATGCAAATCCTTACATGATTGGACCTTCAGGCTGTGGTAAGACATATATGGTAAGACAGATTGCCAAGGTTTTGGGAATGGAATTTGTGGACATAGGGTACATCAACGAGGAGTATGAAATTCTCGGATTCCAGACAGCAACCGGCAAATACAGCAGACCGAATTTCTACAGATGCTACAAGTACGGAATGATTGCATTCTGTGACGAGTTGGACAATGGTAACAGCAGAGCAACAGTAAAGCTTAACTCGTTCCTAAGCAATCATCTTGATTCCTCATACAGCTTCCCTAACGGTGAAAATGTTAAGCGTCACGGAAGCTTCAGAATTATTGCTGCAGGTAATACAGAAGGTAATGGCGCAGATGCCAATTATAACACACGTGAGAAAATCGAAGAGTCTGTTCAGCAGAGATTCATTCCTATGTATATCGATTACGATAACGATGTTGAGAAGGCAATTCTTGAAGGTCATGACGACTGGTATGAATTTGTTGTAATATTCAGAAATGCAACAGATGCATGGGCAGCAAACAACGGCTCTGCAGCACAGGGAATTCTTACAACGCGTGATGCCTACAGAATCAAGCAATACCTTACAGACGGCAGTTTTGACATGAGCAGAATAATCAAGTATGAATTTATTCAGACCAAGGATCTTGAGTATCTTGCTTTTCTTGATGACAATATGAGAAAACAGGCAAATGCACACCCTCAGGCTCTTGAGATTCTTAAGAACTTCAGCATGCAGGTAAGAATGATTCGTGAGAGAGGTCACCATTAATTATGGCAATTAGCAGAAAACCGGAGAAAATACTGGTTGATGATGTCATACTGTACAAGATAATATTCCGGTCACTGACAGAACTTGAGGTTTATCTGAAGTCGGATCCGGAGGTGAATCAGAAGGTATTCAGGCAGCAGATGAGTTTAAGGGCAAATGAGAACTTTGCCGGTGAACCACTTGAGCGGGCAATTAATTTCTGCCACGGCGGATATCAGAAGAATTTTGATATGTTCCTTCGCATGAAAAGGCTCATGGACAGTGCAAATGTTGCCTATTCCCAAAACAGAAAGACAATCGCTTCGGTGGTTGGGTCTCGTCCCAACGTCCCGGCATTTATAGCCGGTGCACCGAAGACCATGTATCGACTCGAAAGGGTAAAAGAGAAGAAATTCATAGACATATATATTAACCTTGCATATAGCGGACACACTACCGAGAATCAGATTATTAACAGAGGAATACTTACACTGAACCTTGTTAATCTTCTGGAAAGTCACGGAATGGGAGTTAATCTTCGCGTGTTTGAGGCCTGCTATGTTGCCAAGGAGGTATTTGCGGCAGAGGTTGTGATTAAGAAACCGGATGAAATGCTTAACACCGGAAAATGCTACTATCCTCTGTGCGGCAAGGAATTCAACAGAAGACTTATGCTTCGCCTTAAGGAATCCATGCCATTTACGGCAGACTGGGGAATCAGCTACGGGCTTATGCTGGACGAGGAGCGTACAAGAAAATATCTGGGTATAGATAAGAACAAGATCCTTATTATGGCGCCGGGAGATATGGGAATTCTCGGACAGGATATATATGCCGATGCCGACAGATTTATCAAGAAACTAAATCTTGGGGATATGGTTGCATTTCCAAAATATACCAAGTTAAGACCGGATAACGGCACATTTTAAACGGCAATGACTTGCAAATGTGAGAGGCAAGAGTTGTAAACAGAAAGAGACATATAGATGGAAACTTTGAATATCAAAGATACGTTATCAATAATGAACCTGGGCTCTGAAGCCCAGACACAGTTTTCCGGATTATCGGAGTGCGCTTTCGGTTTTCTGCGCAATTCCAATCTTGAACCGGTTGGTGAAATGCTTTCGGAAATGCTGGATTTCTTTAGGGACAGTTCCGAAAAAACCACCGTCCAAAAAGAGAAAATGTGTGCGGAAGTTGATGCTATGAAGGAACAGCTGGATGAATATCATGTAAGAATGATTATGGACTGCGAAGCGCTTGCAACCTTCAGAGAAATGAACAAAAACTACAATGAAGAACTGAGTGAGGCCATAAAAATCGGAAAAGAGGCACTGCCGGATTTAATGAATGATACCGATTCGGATGTTCGAAACAGATACAGCGCATTGGAGAAAAGGATAAAGGAATTGGAGCTTACTCAGGCGGTTTGCTCATCTTTTGAGGCTCAGATGGCTGTTGTTCAGGCAAATGAAGCCCAGATGGCAGACAGAATACAAAGTACACTTGTTAACGCGCTTTCCATGTGGAAGAGCAGACTGGTGATAGAAGAACAGGCCGGAAAGGCAGTGGATGCCAAGAATGCAGAGCTTATGCAGAGCATCAATGAGGTTTTACAGCTTCAGCGTCAGGGGGTAATGAGCGCTGAAGAGGTTGTGGGTGAAAAGAATTAAGCACAGTTGAAACAGTTGGGGTTGTCATTGGAAATGACGGAAAGCAGGGACTATGAAGGTATGTTTTATCGGAGGTACAGGAACCATTTCATCAGCTATTACAAGAGCACTCGTTAACAAAGGTGAAGAGGTGTGGCTGATTAACAGAGGAAAGAGCAGTTCTGAGTTTGACGGTAAGGTTCATCAGATAATTGCGGATGTCAGTGATGAGGCTGATGTTGCTGCAAAACTTGAAGGAATGTCATTTGACGTTGTATGCGATTTTATTGGTTTTGTTACGGCACAGGTTGAGCGGGATTACCGACTGTTTGCGGGAAAAACAAAACAGTACATGTATATTTCCTCTGCAAGTGCTTACAACAAACTGCCTTCGGACTATGTTATTACCGAGGGAACAACACTCAGCAATCCCTATTGGGAATATTCACGCAACAAGATTGCCTGTGAAGAATTTCTGATGAAAAAGTACAGAGAAGAAGGCTTCCCGATTACCATAATCAGACCAAGCCATACGTATAATGAAAAATCCGTTCCCATGGGTGTCCACGGAAGGAATGGTTCGTATCAGGTATTGAAGAGAATGCTTGAGGGAAAGCCGGTTATAATCCACGGAGACGGAACAAGTCTTTGGACAATAACCTTTAATGAGGACTTTGCCAAAGGCTTCATAGGACTTATGGGTAATCCCATGGCAATAGGCGAAGCATTTCAGATAACCTGTGACGAAACCCATACCTGGAATCAGATATACGAAGCAGTGGCAAAGGCACTTGGTGTTCCCCTGAAACCATATTATGTTTCAAGCCGTTTCCTGGCAGACTGCAGTGATTTTGATTTTGAGGGCGGATTAATAGGCGATAAGAGCAATTCGGTTGTATTTGACAACAGTAAGCTTAAGAGAGCGGTTCCCGGACTTAACATGAATATTCGCATGGAAGAGGGAATCAAGAGAACAGTGGATTATGTACTGTCTCATCCGGAGTGTCAGACTGAGGATCCGGAGTTTGACGAGTGGTGCGACAAGCTGATTGAGACACTGGAAAATGCCAAAAGGGCAATGAAATAGGCAGCGGTTCACAGCTTAAAACAAAATAATACTCAAAATAAATTCTTTGTGATAGAATGTATTCAACTGGTGAAAAATTGGAGCAACATGAGTAATACAAATAACAACGATATCGGTAACAGAATACAGCAGTCGGTAGCTGATGCATTATCATCGGGAGATTTTTCGAAGCTTAATTCGGAAATCAGATCTTCCGTAATGTCGGTTCTCAACGATGTGGGAGATTCGATTAACAAGTCCATCAGCGATGCGAAGATGGGCAAGCCCGTTATACCTCAGAACAAGGGGTACAATGTATATGATGTTCAGAGACATATCCAGGAGAGAAGTGCCCTTGTAAGAAAACCGGAGAAGAAAGTCAAATTTAAGGATGTGGGAGCATTTCTCGGACCCTTCGGAATATTCTGGGGAACTATTTTTGCCATAACAGGTATTGCAATCTTTGGAGCAGTATCATATATTCCGGGCGTTTTTGCTTTTGCGCTGGGTGCCGGTGTTTTCTGTAAAAGTATTGATACGGTCAAGTGGAATAAGCTGGCCAACAGATATAAGAAACTTTGCAGCGAGAAGCTTTATATAGGAGTGGAAGCCCTTGCGGATGCAACGGGAACAAGTCAGAAGAAGACTATAAAGAATGTTAAGAAGATTCTTGCCAAGGGATTTTTCCCGGAAGGCTTCATAGATGAAGACAATACTACTTTGATGGTTTCAAAGGATGTATACAACCAATATATTGAGACCAAGAAAAATGCTGTAAACAGACTGGCCGAAGAAAATGAGGCCAGAAGGCAGCAGGAAGCAAATAAGCACGACAGCGAAATGCGTTCCGTTGTTGCAAAGGGAATGGAGTATATAGGCCGACTTCATGAGCTTAACGACAGAATTCCCGGTGTGGCAATAAGTGAGAAACTGTCAAGACTTGAAGGGCTTCTTAAGGAGATATTTAATAGGGTAAGCGAACGTCCCGAGACGGTAAGCTATTGCGGTAAGCTTATGGATTATTATCTGCCCACAATGATAAAATTGGTTGAAGCCTATGAGCAGTATGATAAGGTAAGTCAGCCCGGAGAAGATATCAAATCGGCAAAGGCTGAGATTGAGAATACACTTGATATTATTAATCAGTCATTTGTGGAATTGCTCAATAAACTGTATCAGAATTCCGTATGGGATGTTAAGTCAGATGCAAAGGTATTGCAGACTATGCTGAAGCAGGAAGGTCTTGCTGCCGATGAACTTGCCGAATCAAGAGGTGCGGGCGAAGCGGGAGCAGTGAGTGGAGCGGGAGCAGTGAATGGAACCGGAGCAGTGAATGGAACCGGTGCTTTGAAGGAAGTTACGGATTTTGGAAGTGACATTGCTACAGCGACTATTCCGCAGTCAAGTGTACCGCAGTCTGAAGAAGGCATAACGCGGACTGAAGAAGGCATAATGCAGTCCGAAGAAGGCTATGCACAGGACGAAGTCGAAGAAGATGAGGAGCAGTGGATTCCCGGAGTGCAGAGAATGACAGATGCGGATGTCGAGGTACTCAATAGATAGAGTTATGTAAACTAGATAGATGAGTTATGTAAACTACCTGCAGGGAGCAGGATGTGATAAAGCCATTAAGGCGTGAATAAAAAACGGAGGACTTAGTGACATGGTTGATAACATGGAAATGGTAGCAAAAAAGGGTGAAGTTGAGTTAACTGAAGAAGAAAAAGAAGTGGTTGCTTCTTATGCAGATGGTATAGATCTTCATGATACTCAGATGGTACTTCAGTATGGCGTTGGCGCACAGAAGAAGATTACGGATTTCTCTGAGGGAGCATTGAAGAGTGTAAGAACAAAGGACCTTGGAGCAATCAGTGACTGCCTTTCTTCTGTAGTAGCAGAGCTTAAGGGCTTTGATGCAGAAGAAGAGAATAAAGGACTGTTCGGCGGACTTTTCAGAAAAGGTTCGAACAAGGTTATAGCTTTAAAGGCAAAATATGACAAGGCTGAGACAAATATCAATGAAGTAGTTAAGGTTATGGAAAACCATCAGGTAACTCTTCTTAAGGATATTGCAATGCTTGATGAGATGTATGATTCAAACCTTAAGTATTTTAAGGAACTTACTCTTTACATCATTGCAGGTAAGCAGAAACTTGAAACAGCTCGTAACGAGGAACTTCCAAAGCTTCTTGCAAAGGCTGAAGAGACAGGACTTCCTGAAGATGCACAGGCTGCAAAGGATTATGCATCACTTGTTGACAGATTTGAGAAGAAGATTTACGATCTCGAGCTTACAAGAAATATTTCTATGCAGATGGCTCCTCAGATTCGTCTTATCCAGAACAATGACACAATTATGTCTGAGAAGATTCAGTCAACCATCGTTAATACTATTCCTCTTTGGAAGAGCCAGATGGTTATTGCTATCGGTCTCGATCATTCACAGGATGCTGCAAAGGCTCAGCGTGAAGTTACAGACGTTACCAACGATCTGCTCAGAAAGAATGCAGAAGCTCTTAAGCAGGCTTCTATCGATACAGCTAAGGAAAGCGAGCGTGGTATCGTAGATATCGAAACACTTACAATGACCAACCAGACACTTATCGATACTCTTGATGAGGTTATGAAGATTCAGGACGAAGGCAGAGCCAACAGAGCTGCTGCTGAAGTTGAACTTCAGAGAATCGAAGAGGAAATGAGAGCAAAGATTCTTGAGGTTTCAAAGGTTGCACCTGCAAAGGAGCAGTAAAATCAAATAATCCTTGCATTTTTCCATGAATTTTGCTAGGATGTATACGTTGATATTGTTAATGATTAGAGTGGACTTGCGAGTCCACTCTTTTTATGCGGTTTCGGCGGATACTTTGGAAAATGTCCGAAGTTAATATGAAATGGAAAGGACGTGACGATTGTGGCAAAAAAGGACTATGAAGCGCGAGCTGAAGAAATGCTGGTCCCGGTTACACAACAGTTTGGAGTAAGCATCTATGATGTTGAATTTGTCAAAGAAGGAAGCGACTACTACCTGAGAGCTTACATTGACAAACCGGAAGGTGTTACGATTGACGATTGTGAAAATGTAAGCAGAGCATTTTCAGATGAACTTGATAAGGAAGACTTCATTGCAGAGGCTTATATTCTGGAAGTAAGCAGTCCCGGATTGGGCAGAACTCTTAAGAAGGAAAGACATTTCTTAAACAGCCTCGGTGAAGAGATTGAAATTAAGACTTATAAACCCATAGGCAAGGACAAGGAATTCGTCGGAATACTTAAAGAGTACAGGGATGGGGACATTGTTGTTGAGATTGATGGTGAAGAGAAAACATTTACCAAGGATATGCTTGCAAATGTCAGACTGACGATAGATTTTTAATCAGTTCATTTACATTAAAAAAGGCTACAATGGAAGTTTACATAACTTCCAGGGAAATATAAAAAAGACGTATAAAGAAAGAGAGGAAAAAAGAAAAAAGATGAATAAGGAACTTATAGAGGCATTAAATGCTCTTGAGAAGGAAAAGGAGATTAGCAAGGAGACATTGTTTGAGGCAATTGAGAACTCACTCATTACCGCATGCAAGAACCATTTTGGTAAGGCCGACAATGTTAAGGTTGAAATCGACAGAGAAACAGGGGATTTTCTTTGCTATGCAGAGAAGACTGTTGTTGAGACAGCTGATGAGGTTGAAGACGCAACACTTCAGATTGCTCTTGATGATGCAAAGGCAATCAGCAAGAAGGTTAAGGTTGGAGATGTTGTTAACGTTGAGATTAAGTCTAAGGAATTCGGACGTATTGCAACACAGAATGCAAAGAACGTAATTCTTCAGAAGATCAGAGAAGAAGAAAGAGATGTTATCTACAACCAGTACTATGACAAAGAAAAGAACATCGCTACAGGTATTGTACAGCGTCGTATCGGTAACAACTATTCTATTAACCTTGGTAAAGCAGATGCCCTTCTTAATGAGGCTGAGCAGGTTAAGTCAGAGCATTTCAGCGCAACTGACAGAATCAAGGTTTACATTGTTGAAGTTAAGAAGACAAACAAGGGGCCTCGTATCCTTGTAAGCCGTACACATCCCGAACTTGTTAAGAGACTTTTTGAATCAGAAGTTACAGAGATTAAGGATGGCACAGTAGAAATTAAGTCTATTGCCCGTGAAGCAGGAAGCAGATCTAAGATTGCCGTATGGAGCGTTAACCCTAACGTTGATCCCGTCGGAGCCTGTGTTGGTATGAACGGAGCAAGAGTTAACAGTATTGTTGATGAACTTAAGGGTGAGAAGATTGATATCGTATGCTGGGATGAAAACCCCGGTATCTTTATTCAGAACGCACTTTCACCGGCTAAGATTGTTGCTGTATTCGCTGATCCCGACGAGAAGACAGCTAAGGTTGTTGTACCTGATTATCAGCTTTCTCTTGCAATCGGTAAGGAAGGACAGAACGCACGTCTTGCAGCAAAGTTAACAGGCTACAAGATTGATATCAAGTCAGAGACTCAGGCTAAGGATGCAGTCGGATTCCGTTATGAAGATTACATGGATGATGACGATGAGTACGATGAGGAAGAGTACGAAGAATATGAAGACGGCGAGTACACAGAAGGCGCTGAATATGAAGAAGGCGCAGAAGAGGTTGAAGGCGAAGAGTAATGAGTTTGGAACAGAGTGGTAAGAAAATCTTTTCTTTATTGGGACTTGCCACCAGATCACGAAATGTGGTCAGCGGTGAATTCAGTACCGAGAAGTCCGTTAAGGACGGCAGTGCAAAGCTGGTTATCGTGGCAGAGGATGCTTCGGATAATACCAAAAAGGAATTCAGAGATATGTGTTCATATTACAGGGTTCCGTATGTCGTATTTGGCAGCAAGGATGAGCTCGGACATTGCATGGGTAAGGAATTCAGAGCATCGTTAAGTGTTACGGATGAAGGATTCGCCAATTCTATAACCAAACTTATTAATGGTTAATGGTACGGAGGTAATTTAGTTACATGGCTAAAATGAAAATATCAGAATTAGCAACTGAGATAAATGTAGATAAGAACGAGATTGTGGCTTATTTGCAGGAAACAGGCTTTGAATGCAAGAGTGCTACGAAGAGCATAGAAGATGAGCAGATAAATGATATTAAGGCTCATTTCGGCAAGTCTGCGAAGCCTGCAAAAGCAGAGCCGGAAAAAAGTGAAAAGGCAGCTCCAAAGGCAGCAAAGGCAGAGCCTGAAAAGAGTGAAGCAAAGGTAGCAAAGCCTGCACCGGCTGAAGAAGTAAAGGAAGCAAAACCTGCAAAGGTAGCAGAGGGAGCAAAGGCGGCAGCAGCAGAAGGAACAAAGGCAGCTGCAGCAGAAGGCGCAAAGGCAGCTCCGGCAGCAGGCCCCGAGGGAATGAAAAAGAAGAGACCTGAGGGCGAAATGCCAAAGAAGAAAAAGAATACAGTTATCATCGTTGGTGGAAACAACGGAAACAGAAATGCAAGACCCGGCCAGGCTCAGAGTGCACGTCCTGTTGCACCCGTTCCTGCCAAGAACGTTGTTCTCGGACCGAATCAGATGATAAATAAGGCTACAGGAAAGATTATGGAGAAGCTTCCGCCAAAGAAGATTGAAGAACCTGAAGAGGAAGTAGTGGCAGCACCTGTAGAAGATGTAGTTAAGGAACCTGTTACTGCAGAAAAAACTCAGACTGTACGTCAGGGTGATGCAAAGGAAAATCAGGCTCAGAATGCCGATGACCGTAGAAATGACAAAAACCGTGGCGGACAGGACCGTGGTGATTTCAATCAGAATCGCGGTGGAGATCGTGGCGATTTCAATCAGAACCGTGGCGGACAGGACAGAGGAAATCGTAACGGCCAGGATCGTAACGGACAGGACAGAGGAAACCGTAACGGTCAGGATAACAGATTTGACAGAAGAGACGGACGTGACAATGCAAGAGGTGATCGTGGTGAAAGAGGACAACAGACCGACGGCAGGAATAACAGAAACTTTGATAACAGAGATCGAAACGGTTTTGCGGGCAATAAAAATCGTGACAATAATCAAGGTGGCAGCCAGTTTGGTAACAGGAACGCTTCAGGTGATTCGCGCGGTCAGGGACGAGATGGAAGGCCGTCAGATAAATTCAGAGATAACAAACAAAATTCATTCATGGACGCACCGGTAGGAGGAAAGCCTACAGAGAACAGACGTGCCAACGGCAATCAGAACAGAGATAAGAGATCTAAGAAGGATGCCATTTACGAGGATGAAGAATTAAAGACAAGGAACAGTAACAAGGCAGGCAGATTCATTAAGCCTGAAAAGAAGGAAGAGGTAGTAGAAGAAATCAAGGTTATCACACTTCCTGAGGTTATTACCATTAAGGAACTGGCTGAGAAAATGAAAATGCAGCCCTCTGTTATTGTTAAGAAGCTTTTCCTTCAGGGTCAGATGGTTACTGTTAACCAGGAGGTTTCTTACGAGGAAGCTGAAAATATAGCAATCGAATTTGACATTATGTGCGAGCAGGAAGTCAAAGTTGATGTTATTGAGGAACTTCTTAAGGAAGACGAAGAGGATGAAGCAAAGCTTATTGAGCGTGCTCCCGTTATCTGTGTAATGGGTCACGTTGACCATGGTAAGACTTCACTTCTTGATGCAATCAGAAAGACTAACGTTACAGATAAAGAAGCCGGCGGTATTACACAGCACATCGGTGCATACATGGTTGAGGCAGGCGGAAGAAAGATTACCTTCCTTGATACACCGGGACATGAAGCATTTACCGCTATGCGTATGCGTGGTGCAAATGCAACAGATATCGCTATTCTTGTTGTTGCAGCCGACGATGGTGTTATGCCTCAGACAATAGAGGCTATTAACCATGCAAAGGCAGCAGGCATTGAAATCATCGTTGCCGTTAACAAGATTGATAAGCCAAGTGCAAATGTTGACAGAGTTAAGCAGGAACTTACAGAGTACGGCCTTGTTGCAGAGGACTGGGGCGGTGATACAGTATTCGCACCTGTCAGTGCAAAAACAGGAGAAGGTATTAAGGAACTCCTTGATATGGTTCTTCTTACAGCAGATATTCTTGAACTCAAGGCTAATCCGAAGAGAAAGGCAAGAGGTCTTGTAATCGAGGCCGAACTTGATAAGGGACGCGGACCTGTTGCAACAATCCTTATGCAGAAGGGTACCCTTAAGGTTGGTGATTTCGTTTCAGCAGGAGCATGCCACGGTAAGGTAAGAGCCATGATTGACGACAAGGGTCGCCGTGTTAAGGAAGCAGGACCTTCAACACCTGTTGAGATTCTCGGACTTAGTGACGTTCCGGAAGCAGGTGAAGTATTTATCGCTCATGACAACGATAAGACAGCAAAGAGCTTTGCTGATACATATAAGGCACAGAACAAGGCAAAGAAACTTGAGGAAACCAAGTCTAAGATGAGCCTTGACGATGTATTTAGCCAGATTCAGGAAGGTAACCTCAAGGAACTTAACCTTATTGTTAAGGCCGATGTTCAGGGTTCTGTTGAGGCTGTTAAGCAGTCACTTACCAAGCTTTCCAACGAAGAAGTTGTTGTTAAATGCATTCATGGCGGCGTAGGCGCTGTTAATGAGTCCGATGTCAGCCTTGCTGCGGCATCAAATGCTATCATTATCGGATTTAACGTTCGTATTGATGCCAATGCAAAGGAAACAGCAGAGCATGAAGGCGTTGACGTAAGACTTTACAGGGTTATTTACCAGGCAATCGATGATGTTGAAGCAGCCATGAAGGGTATGCTTGATCCAGTATTTGAGGAGAAGATTATCGGTCATGCTGAGGTTCGTCAGATATTTAAGGCTTCTGCAGTCGGCAACATTGCAGGTTCATATGTCCTTGACGGTGTATTCCAGAGAAACTGCAAGGTTCGTATCACAAGAGAAGGCGAGCAGATTTACGAAGGTGCACTTGCATCCCTTAAGAGATTCAAGGATGATGTTAAGGAAGTTAAGACAGGCTTCGAATGCGGTCTTGTATTTGAAGGCTTCGACGCTATGCAGGAACTTGATATCGTAGAAGCATACATCATGGTTGAGGTACCAAGGTAAGTACGAGAGGATAGGAAAATGAGAAAGAACAGTGTTAAAAATACCCGTATTAACGGCGAGGTATTGAAGGTTCTTGCAGAAGTTATCCGTGGAGAAATCAAAGACCCCCGCATTCCGGAATTTACTTCGGTTGTAAGCGTGGAGGTTGCTCCGGATTTGAAAACCTGCAAGGCATACATTTCGGTTCTTGGTGATGATCTTGACAAGTTAAATGCACTTGAAGGTTTGAACAGTGCATCGGGCTTTATTAAGAGCAGACTTGCCAAGGAACTGAACCTTCGCAACACCCCTGACATACGTTTTTACATCGATCAGTCAATTGAGTATGGTGTAAATATGTCAAAGAAGATTGACGATGTAATTCAGATGGATGAAGCAAGAAGAGTTGATTGAAATTCAGATGGATGAAGCAAGAAGAGTAGATGAAATTCAGATGGATGAAGCGAGAAGAGTTGATTGAAATTCAGCTGGATGAAGCAAGAAGAGTAGATGAAATTCAGTTGGATGAAGCAAGAAGAGTTGATGAAGAAGGTTGAGCATAGTGTTCAATATATATGATGAGGTTGCGGAGGCTTCAAGCATAGCTATCGGAGGTCACATCAGACCTGATGGTGACTGCGTTGGCTCATGTATGTCCATGTATCTTTTCCTGAAGAAGGTTTTTCCGGAAAAGAAGGTGGATGTATATCTTGATAAGCCTTCGGACATTTTCAATTGCATAAAGGGAACGGATGCCATTAAGCGTGCCGACGGTACGAAAAAGAATTATGACGTATTCATCGCACTTGATTGCAATGTGGAACGTCTGGGAGACGCGGGACCGATTTTTAACGGTGCTAAGAAGACAATAAATATAGACCACCATATTTCCAATAGCGGAGAGGGCGATCTGAGTTATATTGTTCCTGAGGCAAGTTCTGCCAGTGAGCTGGTGTATGACTGCATCGAAGAAGCAATTAAGACCGGTAGCGTTGATGCAAATGTTATTGATGAGGAGATTGCAAAGGCAATCTATGTGGGAATCATCCACGATACGGGAATTCTGCAGTACAGCAATACCGCACCGAAAACATTGCGAATAGTTGCCAATCTGTTGGAATACGGTTTTGATTTCCCGACGCTTATTGATGAAACATTTTACGAGAAGACATATGTTCAGAACCAGATACTGGGCAGGGCTTTGCTTGAAAGTATTCTGATTATGGACAGACGTGTAATCGTCAGTCATCTTGATATGCAGACCATGAGATTTTATGGTGTTACATCAAAAGATATGGAAGGAATTGTAAACCAGCTTCGTTATACCAAGGGCGTTGACTGCGCAATTTTCATGTACGAGGTTGAACCGCTCAAGTACAAGGTCAGCCTTAGGTCCTGCGGAGTAATTGATTGTTCAAAGGTATGTACGTATTTTGGCGGAGGCGGTCACGTAAGAGCTGCGGGATGTACCCTGGACGGAACATTTTATGATGCGGTAAATAATCTTTCGGCACAAATAGCAAAGCAGTTTGAGAACTTATAGGATTGAGACTTTATGGGATTGAGAACTTATAGGATTGAGAACCTTATAGGATTGTGACCGAAGAGCAGGTTTTGGTTGTCTGAAGGCTGAATAAATTAATGATTAACGGGATAATTAATGTATATAAGGAAGCAGGATACACTTCATTTGATGTGGTGGCCAAGCTTCGGGGAATAACAGGACAGAAAAAGATAGGTCATACAGGAACGCTTGATCCGGATGCGGAAGGCGTTCTTCCTGTTTGTTTGGGTTCGGCAACAAAGTTATGTGAGTATCTTACGGACAAGACGAAGGCATATGAGGCTACATTTCGTCTTGGAATTGAAACTGACACCCAGGACATTTCCGGTAAGGTGGTCAGTGAGACAGAAGTCAAATTGGTTGACATAATACAAAGTTGTAATGGCACTGAAGAGGTTGACATAACACGAGAGAAACTGACTTCCTGTATAATGTCGTTTGTTGGTAAACAGCAGCAGATTCCACCTATGTATTCAGCTCTGAAGGTTGACGGGAAAAGACTTTATGAGCTTGCCAGAGAAGGCAAGGAGGTGGAACGCAAACCCAGAGACATTGAAATATTCGGAATTGAGATAAAAGATATTGTCGTAAATGGGGCGGGTGACTGTGAGGTTACAATTGATGTTGAGTGTTCAAAGGGCACCTATATCAGAACTCTGTGTTACGATATTGGAAGGAAACTTGGTTGCGGCGCAACCATGACAAAGCTTCTTAGAACCAGATCGGGAAATTTCCTTTTGAAGGATGCGCTTACTTTGGGGGCGATAGAAGACATGCTTGCAGACGTTCCTCGCGATATTGAATTACCGGCAAGGAAGGACAAGCCTGCAAGGAAGGACAAGCCTGCAAGAAAGGACAAGCCGGCAAGAATGGACAAGCCGGCAAGAATGGTCAGAGATTCCGAAAAGGTTCGCGACGCTTTGAGGGTGATTACATTTCCGGTGGATTCCCTGTTTTCGCATTATGAAGAAATCACTGTTGAGGGTGAGGATTTCAGAAGAGTTCTAAATGGGAATTATGTAAACCACACATATCTCACAGATGTGGTGAGAGTATACGGACCGGAACACAGATTCCTTGCAATATATGAATATTCAAAAAAAGATAAGTGGTATAAACCACAGAAGATGTTTCTTGAAGAAACTTGAAAGGTTTATTAAAAGGGGCTGTCACAGACAGCCCCTTTTTTGGTGCTTTTGCCGGTGAGTTTTTTGGTGCCTTTTTTGGTGCTTTTGCCGGTGAGCTTGTCGGTGCCTTTTTTGGTGCTTTTGCTGGTGAGCTTGTCGGTGACAGATGTTGTGGAACAAGCGAAAAAAGAGGAAATGCATAGGAAAAAGAGCAAATAGGAAATCCCTATGCACAAAAGCCATTGAAACATGGGGAAAATAGAGAGGAAATGCATAGGAAAAAGAGCAAATAGGAAATCCCTATGCACAAAAGGCGCAGGAACTACTTTGGGCCTAGCCTATCAACCACTAGCCTATCAACCACTAACCTATCAACCACAAACCTATCAACCACAAAGCAACAACCACAAAGCAACAACCACAAAGTGCCTACACACACAGAATTATGTAAATCATCCTTGACTTATTTACATAATTAAGGCATTATTATATTAGGTGTACTTTCGAAAAAAATGCGTAAAGGACTATTATGAACTCAACTATTTTACTTCAATTGACAGGCGGATTGGGATTGTTCCTTTTCGGAATGACGCTGATGAGTGACGGAATCGAGAAGGCTGCGGGTGCAAAGCTCAGAGGAATTCTCGGAATGTTTACCAAGAACCGTTTTATGGGAACACTCGTAGGTGTTATATTTACAGGTATCATTCAGTCATCAAGTGCATGTACTGTGATGGTTGTCAGTTTTGTTAACTCCGGGTTGATGACTCTGACGCAGGCTGCGGGGGTAATATTCGGTGCCAATATCGGTACCACTATTACATCACAGTTGGTTTCGTTTAATCTGTCAAAGATAGCGCCTGTATTTGTGCTCCTCGGAATTCTTGTTGTAATGTTCTGCAAGAATGAGATGGTCAAGAAAATAGGAGACATTGTTCTTGGCTTCGGAGTATTGTTCATGGGTCTTTCTCTTATGAGCGAATCAATGTCAGGAATTAAGGAATCCACAGAAGTGGTAAATGCGCTGGCAGGACTTGACAATCCTCTTTTAGCGGTACTTTTGGGAGTTGTGGTAACAAGTATTATTCAGAGTTCATCCGTTACGGTAAGTATTATACTGTTGATGGCAAACCAGGGGTTGCTGGGACTTCCTATTTGCCTTTATGTAATTCTCGGATGTAACATCGGTGCCTGCAGCTCTGCAATGATTGCATCTCTGTCAGGTAAGAAAAATGCGAAAAGAGCAGCACTTATACATTTGCTGTTTAATATAATCGGAACAATAATCCTATTTGTTATGCTCCAGCTTATGGGAGATACAATCGTTGAATGGATTGGTTCCATTTCAAAGGACAACGGAAGATTTGTCGCAAATGCACATACGCTTATTAAGGTCTTCCAGGTTATTGTCCTGTTCCCTTTCAGCAATTTGATTGTAAAGCTTACATATCTTATTGTACCGGGTGAAGATGTTAAGGTTGGATACCGTGAGAGCTACACTCTTAAGTATATAGGTGACAAGGTTGTATTTAACCCGGCAACGGCTGTTGTTGAGGTTATCAACGAGCTTGAGCGTATGGCAGATCTTGCGGGAGAAAACTTAAACAGAGCAATGAATGCATTGATTACTCTTGATCAGGAGGATATTGATGAGGTTCATGAGGTTGAGAAGAATATCAACTTCCTTAATCATGCGATTACCGATTATATGGTAAAGATAAACCAGTCAACACTTCCTATCGAAGATCTTAAGAGCATCGGTGCGCTGTTCCATGTAGCCAACGATATTGAGCGTGTGGGAGATCATGCCGAGAATATTGCGGAGTGTGCAACATCACGTATTGAAGGAAATATTACTATCAGTAAGGAAGCGCAGCTTGAGCTTGGCAAGATGCTTGATATGGTAAATGACTGCTACCGTTATTCGGTTGAACTGTTTGCTCACGGCAAGGAAGAATATATCCAGAAGATTGTTGATCTGGAGAACAGCATTGATATTATGGAGCGTGAGCTTCAGAAGAATCATGTCAGAAGACTTACGGCAAACCAGTGTACACCGGAGGCCGGAATGCTCTTCTCGGATATCATTTCCGGCTTGGAAAGAATTGCAGACCATGCTGTTAATATAGCTTTCTGCATTAAAGAAAATGATGAAATATCATAGTATATACGGGATTATGTAATTTGGGGAATTGTGTAGCATAAATCGGATTTATTAAAAGGGTTATTTTATGGGAAAAGGTTATAGGGTAGTATTAGGCGTTGCAGCATTTTTGGCGGCAGCATGTATAATGAGCGCGCCGTCATATGCGCAGATTGACATTGGTGACACCACCGGTGGTGTTGGCATGGGCGCAATTCTTGATGAAAGCAAAACTGAAGAGGAATATCTGAATGTGGCTGCCGACAGCAACCTTTCGTTTGGATATGACAATATAGGCATAGCTCAGGTAGAAGGACACCTGAATGTTAGAAAAGGTCCCAGCACGGATGACGGACTTGCGGGAAAGATGACTAACAACGCAGCCTGCGAGATTCTTGATGTTGACGGAGAATGGGCACATATCATTTCAGGTGAAGTAGAAGGTTATGTACATACAGATTACCTTCTTACAGGCGGTAAGGCTATAGTGAAGGCAAATGAGATTACCTGTAAGGTTGCAAAATCCACCGAGGGCGGACTCAGAGTAAGAAGCGGTCCCAATACTGACAGCGAAATTCTTACAACAATGGGTGAAGGTGAAAAACTCGAGGTTATTGAGGTACTTGACGGATGGATTAAGGTGTCTCTTGATGATGAAGATGCTTATATCAGCGCGGAATATGCTGAAATAGAAGAGAATCTTGATACAGCAATTACCATGACAGAGCTTCTCTACGGAGAAGGCGTATCGGATGTCAGAGTAGATCTTTGCCAGTATGCAAAGCAGTTCCTGGGCAATAAGTATGTCTGGGGAGGAGCAAGTCTGACAAACGGTACCGACTGTTCCGGATTTACCATGAGTGTGTATAAGAAGTATGGTGTAAAGCTTCCTCACAGTTCGGTATCTCAGTCAACTATGGGAACAAAGGTGAGCCTGAGCGAGGCAAAGGCAGGAGACCTTGTATTTTACGCAAAGGGCGGGACCGTTAACCATGTGGGAATCTATATAGGTAACGGGCAGGTGCTTCACGCATCCAACCCTAAGCAGGGAATAAAGATTTCACCTGTTGGATACAGAACCATTTACTGTATAAGAAGTTATCTGTACGACTAAGTACATTTTATGGCCTGATTGCGGGCCGGCAGAGGCTTAGCCTGTCAGAAACAGAGAGGGGATTTTCAGAGCAGGAACAATCCGCGGGGGGAAATGCAACAGTGTTTGAGAGAATTCCACAGAAAATAAAGAAAATATTAAAGCGTATCGGAGTAGTGGCATTTCTTGTTATTACTGTGCTTTCTGTTGCAATAACCTATTCGAGAGGCGTGTCTACGGAAGAGACAAAGGAATGCTACAAGCTCGGTCTGTACGGTGAATATAGTATAGACGGAGGAAAATCCTTCGACTCCTTTGAAGATGTAATATATATCAATACTTCAAAATCCGATAATTTGATTATCAAAGGTCATTTTGATATGGATATACCGGCAGGGGAAATGGTGCATTTGTTTCTCTCAAATGACAAGGTGAATATCTTTATTGATGAGGAACTTGTATTTGAGAAAACTGCCGACAAATATAATCCATGGAATACATTTGTCGCTGACAGAACAGTTCGTGAAGATGATGAAATTACAATCGAAATGACTGCGATGAGACATCATCTGTTCAATCAAAGTTTTTCCAAAACCTACAGCAGAATATATTATGGTACCAAGTATGGACTTTTAAAGACCATGCTTCTTCGTAATATTATTCAGATACTGGGGTGCTTTTTGATAGCGGTGCTCGGATGTGCAATCCTGATAAATGCAGTTGCATTAAAGCGTTTTAACACAATTGATACAGAGGGTATGATATATCTTGGCATCATGCTTATCATCGGAGCAATGACCTGCTTTATAAATTATGAATATATTACTTTGCTTAATCCCAATTATATGGCACTGAAATATGTTGATGCCCTGACACAGGCCCTGTCAACGATATTTATTTCACTTAATTTTGTAAAATTTATCAGTAATTATAAGGCAAAACGCCGTTTTCTTCATCTTATATGGCTGATGACCGGACTTACCATGCTTTATATCATTTGGCAGATTCTGTATGTTAAAACACCGGATGTAGAGCTTAACCTGTTCAGCTTCCTTACTGTTTTTGGAGCGGTTATTATTTTGGTACAGTTTGTTGTTGTTTTTAGTAACGTTAAAGAAATGAGTATCAATAACAGAATCTCATTTGATACATCCCTGTGCCTTGTTGGCGCGGCACTGTTTGAAATAGTTCATTTCATCCTGACGGGTGAGTATCTGATATACATTTTGCTGGTGGCACTTATACTGTTTTCTCTTTTCCAATACAATATGATTACTATTTCAAATGCAAGAAACCTGAGGGATGCCCAGAAAACCTATGCATTGGAGCAGGAGCTTACAGAGAGTCAGATTCGAATGATGCTGAGCCAGATACAGCCTCATTTCCTATACAATGCACTTGGAACCATAAGGGCTCTGTGCGTAAGGGACCCCAAGGAAGCAAGAAATGCAATGGACCATTTCGCCAGGTATCTGCGGGCAAATATGGATTCGCTGAATGAGCACTGGTGTATACCCTTTAACAAGGAACTGGAGCATGTTAAGAGCTATCTGTATATTGAAAAACTTCGTTTTGAAGATATGCTGAATGTGGAGTATGATATTAAGGCGACGGATTTTGAAATTCCGCCTCTTGCACTTCAGACCATGGTGGAAAATGCTGTAAAGCACGGACTTCTTCCAAAGGAAAACGGCGGAACAATTAAAATTTCCACATATGAGACGGATACATGCTTTGAAATAGTTGTTGCCGATGACGGAATAGGCTTTGACCAGTCCGTTAAGAAACCGGACGACGGCAGAAGCCACATAGGAATAGCCAATACGCGCCAGAGAATCATGGGAATGTGTAATGGGTCGCTTAACATAGGAAGCAAATGCGGAGTGGGAACCACAATAACAATAACGCTTCCAAAGATGAGTAATACAAGGATGTAGAAATGGGGAGGATTAAGCCATGAAGGTAATTTCGGTAGATGATGAGAGACTGATTCTTGAGGATTTTGTTGCAATGCTTGAGGATATGCCGGAGGTTGATTCGGTAAAGGGATTTACCAAATGCTCCGAAGCACTCGAATATATAAAGAAGGAGCATGTTGACGTGGCATTTCTCGACATACATATGAGAGAAATGAGCGGAATCGATCTGGCCAAGAAAATAAAGGTGGCAAAGCCACAGGTTAACATAATATTCCTAACGGCATATGACGAGTATACCATGGATGCAATGAAAATGCATGCATCGGGATATCTTATGAAGCCCGCTGATGAGGATGCCGTCAGAGCGGAACTTTCAGAACTTCGTATTCCCGTGGAGGCATCTTCCGATAAGAAGCTTCGTGCACAGTGCTTCGGCAATTTCGAAATATACATTGATAACAAGCCTTGTGATTTCAGATATGCAAAGACCAAGGAACTGCTGGCTTACCTGATTGACAGAAAGGGGGCTTACGTTTCAAACGGTGAGATTTTGGGAACACTCTGGGAGGAAAAGGAAGTAACATCTTCTCTTGAGAACTATCTCCGTAATCTTATAGGTGATTTGAGAAGCGTATTCAAGGAGGCCGAAGTTGAAGATGCAATCCTTAAGAAAAAGGGCATGGTAGCCATTGCGCCGGAAAGCTTTGACTGTGATTATTACAAATGGATTGACGGGGATGCGGTGGCAATCAATTCCTTCGGCGGAGAATATATGAGCCAGTACAGCTGGGCTGAGTATACCCTTGCGGGTATTGAGTCACACATGATGGATATGTATGACTAAATAAGGTCGAAACAATAAGACTAAATAAGGTTAAAATAGTGTTTACACAACAGTGCAAATGTGCTATAATTCATGCGTTGTGTGCGTATACTCGGGTTTTGGACACTCCGACCTGGCCTTGGTATATAGCGAAATGTTTATAGAAAAAGGAGAAATGACATGATTTCAAAAGAGAAAAAGACAGCTATTATGAACGAGTATGCAAGAAAACCGGGCGACACAGGTTCACCGGAAGTTCAGATTGCAGTACTTACAGCACGTATTAACGAGCTTACAGAGCATCTTAAGGCTAATCCGAAGGATCATCATTCAAGACGTGGTATGTACAAGATGATCGGTCAGAGACGTGGACTTCTTGATTACCTTATGAAGACAGACCTTGAAGGTTACAGAGCTCTTATTACTAAGCTTGGTATCAGAAAATAGTTTTATTAAGAAGGCGGCTCTAAAACCGCCTTCTTTTTAATAATTTAGAACAAAAATGTGGTAGAAGATATACCCCGAGACCACTGATGAGATTATAAACTCGGTTTACATAATTCGCGGAATGGTTTACATAACGCGATGAAGCATGATTACTGTTTGCTTTTCGGGTTTGTGGCATCATCAGTAGTTTCGGTATCTTCTACCGAATCGCCCAATCGGGCAGAATAGGAGAAGAATATGTATAAGACATTCACTATGGAACTTGCCGGACGTACACTTTCTGTTGATATTGACAGAGTAGGTAAGCAGGCAAACGGATGTGCATTTATGCACTATGGCGACACAACAGTTCTTTCTACAGCAACTGCAAGCGAGAAGCCGAGAGACGGTATTGATTTCTTCCCTCTTTCAGTAGAGTACGAAGAGAAGCTTTACGCTGTTGGTAAGATTCCAGGAGGATTCAACAAGCGTGAGGGTAAGGCAAGTGAGAATGCTATTCTTACAAGCCGTGTTATCGATAGACCTATGAGACCATTATTCCCTAAGGATTATCGTAACGATGTAACACTTAATAACTTAGTAATGAGTGTTGATCCAGAGTGTAGACCAGAGCTAGTTGCTATGCTTGGTTCAGCTATTGCTACATCTATTTCAGATATCCCATTTGATGGTCCAT
>JAZUDO010000047.1:0-37712 GCA_045639685.1 Lachnospiraceae bacterium | reverse complement strand
AACAACTAAGTGTGTACAGCTTCACGGTGGTTACGGTTACATCAAGGAGTACGATGTAGAGCGTATGATGCGTGATGCTAAGATCACAGAGATCTACGAAGGAACTTCAGAAGTTCAGAGAATGGTAATTTCCGCGAATATACTCGCGTAGGAATAGGCCATTTTGACTTTGCGAATAAGAAAAATTTTGCTTGCACAATTTTTCGATGAGAAAAGGCAAAATAAGTCGCGATTCGGACCGAAACGCGACCGAGAAAATCAAGGATTTTCGAGGGCCTATTCTCATTTTATAAGAATATAATAAGGAGATAAACAAATGAAAATAGTTGTTTGTATTAAGCAGGTTCCTGATACAAAGGGTGGCGTTAAGTTCAATCCAGACGGAACTCTTGACAGAGGCGCTATGCTCGCTATCATGAACCCAGATGATAAGGCTGGTCTTGAGGCAGCTCTTAAGATTAAGGATGCAGATCCTGCAAATGTAGAAGTTACAGTATTAACAATGGGTCTTCCAAAGGCAGCTGATGTTCTTCGTGAAGCAATCGCTATGGGCGCTGACAAGGGTGTTCTTGTAACAGATAGAGTACTTGGTGGTGCTGATACTTGGGCTACATCAACAACAATCGCTGGTGCACTTAGAAACATCGATTATGATCTTATCATCACAGGTCGTCAGGCTATCGATGGTGATACAGCTCAGGTTGGTCCTCAGATCGCTGAGCACCTTGGTCTTCCAGTAATTTCTTACGCTCAGGATATCAAGGTTGAAGGTGATAAGGTAACAGTTCAGCGTCAGTATGATGATAGATATCACGTACTCGAGGCTAAGCTTCCATGTCTCGTAACAGCTCTTTCTGAGCTTGGTGAGGCTAGATATATGACTCCAGGTGGAATCTTTGACGCATGCAAGGCAGAGATTACTACATGGGGTAGAGCAGATCTTAAGGATGTTGAGGATGGCAACCTTGGTCTTAATGGTTCTCCTACAAAGATAGCTAAGGCATCTGATAAGGTTCGTAAGGGAGCAGGCGAGAAGGTTACTCCCGATTCTCCCGAAGATGCAGTTGCTTATATCGTAGGCAAGCTTGATGAGAAGCATGTAATTTAGTAAAGGAGAATGGTGAACAATTATGAAAATGAGTCCAGAAGAAATCGCACAGTATAAAGGTGTATATGTCTTCGCTCAGCAGGTTGATAATGAGATCAGTGGTATCGCATTAGAGCTTTTGGGCAAGGCTAAAGAGTTGGCTGCTCCTCTTAATACAGAAGTAACAGCAGTACTTATCGGTTATCAGGTTGGCAATCTTGTTGACAAGCTTGCTGAGTACGGTGCTGATAAGGTTATCGTTGTAGACGATAAGGAATGTGAAGTTTACAGAACTGAGCCATACGCTCATGCTCTTTCTTCAGTAATCAATGAGTTCAAGCCTGACATCATGCTTGTTGGTGCTACAGCAATCGGTAGAGACCTTGGCCCTACAGTATCAGCAAGAGTTCAGACAGGTCTTACAGCAGACTGTACAGTACTTAACATCGGTGACTTCCCGCTTGTTGCAATTCCGGGTAAGGAAGATGAGCAGTTACATAATCAGCTCCTTATGACACGTCCTGCATTTGGCGGTAACACAATCGCTACAATCGCTTGTCCTAACAACCGTCCTCAGATGGCTACAGTTAGACCGGGTGTTATGCAGAAGATTGATCCTGTTGCAGGCGCTAAGGCAGAAGTTATTAACTACAATCCGGGCTTCACACCTAACAACAAGTACGTAACAGTTAAGGAAGTTGTTAAGGCAGTTTCAGATACAGTTGATATTATGGATGCTAAGATCCTTGTATCAGGTGGTCGTGGAGTTGGTTCTCCTGAAAACTTCAAGATTCTTGAAGAGCTTGCAGAGGCACTTGGCGGACAGGTTTCTTGCTCACGTGCAGTTGTAGATTCGGGCTGGAAGCCGAAGGATCTTCAGGTTGGTCAGACAGGTAAGACAGTTAGACCTAACGTATACTTCGCAATCGGTATCTCAGGTGCTATCCAGCACGTTGCAGGTATGGAAGAATCAGACATCATCGTTGCAATCAACAAGGACGAAGATGCTCCTATCTTCGATGTAGCAGATTACGGTGTAGTTGGTGATCTTAACAAGATCGTTCCTCAGCTTACAGCTGCTATTAAGGCTGCAAAGGCTAAGAAGGCTGCTAACTAATTATTAACTAATTATTTACTAATCATTGTTGCTGATTGGTAATGTGAGCAGGAATAATGTAAGCAGGAATAATGTAAGCAGGAATAGAACAAGCAGGAATAAATCTTTTATTCAAAAAACCTTTAGATGAATTGAAGGGTGGTAATGTCACTGGGTGACATTACCACCTTTTTAACTTGGGCGGCTTGGGGAGTAGTGTCAGGGCGGCTTGGGGAGTAGTGCCGGGGCGTTTGGGGAGTAGTGCCGGGGTGTTTGTTTTGGGCGCTGAGCCAGGGTGTTTGGGGAGTAGTGCCGGGGATTAAGGATTTTTGCGGGTGTTTTACCATTGGGACTGGGAAGACATGTTGTTGATGGTAAATGATGGTAGATGATTGATGAAGTTTCGAAGGCGTAAGAAGAAAATTACCATTGAATTCAATAGACATTATGTCCGATGGTACGACTTAAAGGGAAACAATATAAAATATTACCATCAAAACTGTTCATTTGCGCTTGCGATGGCAAGCTTGTTGCCATCAAACTACTTGTAGCGTTTAGTGATGGTAAAGGAGAAAAGACTTAGTGCCATTACAGACATTATAAAAGCAAGTATGATGGTAAAGTGACAAAAAAGAAATCAAAAGTGTTGCCATCAAAAGATTTACTGTGGGCGAATTGATGGTAATTTTCATGTTCAGGTACTTCCGTTGCAACCATCGGCAAAAAAGCAAGCATCAGATGAAAACCAGCTTATATGAACATTGGTAAAAATCGATTTTTGCCGAAAAATGTGGTATAATTTCTGTGTATGCGCTTAAGGATATTTGCCGTACATCAAAATGGGGAAAAGTGCATTGATATTGCGCAAATGATGTTGTACAAAGGTGCAACAAAAGGAGATTGGAATGGATAAGCTTGATATGGGGGCACTTCTGATGCTGAGGCCCTTTGGGGTATGGATAGCTTCATATATTTTGTTACAGGTTATCGAGAGAGAAGAACTGTCGGAAGTGTTAAACTACATCTTTATCGGGGTAAATGCTTTTGCTACGTTGGTGTGGGGCTATATGCTTTTCTTTGTAAAGAATACAGAGTTAAACCCGGTATTGGCCAATTTAGCTGCATCTGTTTTTACGATATGGATATTTTGGATATTTACAGGATTTTATAAGACAATAAGTAACAATAGCAGAGGAGTAACAATCTCGCTTTCAAATTATAAATTGGTTGATAAGATATGTCTGCTTTTTGTAATACCTGTTTCATTTTTGATGGGAGCAGAAATGATAACAGAGACGCTGATCTGTCAGCGAGACATGCTTGGAGAAAATAACAGAATCCTTTTTAAACTTTTTGTGGGAATACTGATTGTAATTATAGATATGATATATTTGATTTCAACAGTGAAAAGGTTTGATAAATACGTTGTATTTGGAAATAAGTCCGTCGAGGTTTGGAATAAAAACAGAGGAAAAGTTTTCAAATACAGTCAGGTTGAGAAGATGGATAATATCGGATCTAATTTCTTCAACAGAAACAAGTATAAAGTAGTATTTATGAAGGACGAAGAAAAAGAGACAATCTATCCAAATGACAGCCGAATGGGAATAGTAAAAGCAGAACTTGAAAGAGTTATAAATGAGAAGGCACAGCAGAGAAAAGACGTTAAGCCGACAAATGCAAAGCCTTCAGCAACCAAGACACAAAAAACAAATGCAAAGCCTTCAGCAACCAAGACACAAAAAACAAATGCAAAACCTTCAGCAACCAAGACACAAAAAACAAATGCGAAGACTTCAGCAGCTAAAGTAACAAATGTTGATTCAGAAAAATCGGCAGATATGCAGCAGAAGACGATGGGCGGAACGCGGCAGAAGTCAGCAGGCACGCAGCAGAAGCCGATGGGTGGAACGCAGCAGAAATCAGCAAGTGCTTCACAGAATAGCACCATGCCGAAATCAGCAAAAACAACAAAGTCGACAGAAGCAAGCACCACCAAGCCGAAATCAACAAAGTCGACAACGAGCAATACCCAACCTAAATCAACAAAGGTAACAAGCACACAACCGAAGGTAACAAGCACACAACCGAAGGTGACAAGCGCACAACCGAAGGCAACAAAAGGAAAGACCAAGAAATGAGTGAAAAGACAATTTTGGATTATGAAACGGTAGATTTGGATACGGAAAGCAATGAACTTGTAATAATTGATCAGACAAAATTACCGGGGAAAATAGAGATAATCAGATTAAGCACAGCCAAAGAGATATGGGATGCAATATATCTGTTAAAGGTTAGAGGTGCACCGGCAATTGGCGTTGCAGCAGCATTTGGACTGTATATTCTGGCAAATCAGATTGACGCTGACGATAGTGTCAGTTTTTGCAAAGAATTCAGTAAACAACGGGATTACCTGTGCAGCGCAAGACCTACGGCAGTTAATCTTTCGTGGGCATTAAAGCGCATGGATAGACTGACACAGTCAATGCTATTTGCAAACGTAAACCCAAACGCAAACCCAAACGCAACCTCTGACGTAAACCCTAACGCAAACCCAAACGCAAACCCAAACGCAAACCCAAACGCAACCTCTGACGCAACTTCCAACGCAACCTTGACGTCGACCTTAACCAAGGGTGATAAAACGTCGGATAAGGAACTCATTGAAAGTGTGCTTGAGGCACTCAAAGAGGAGGCACTGAAAATAAAGCAGGAAGATATTGCTGTTTGCAAAGCCATAGGCGAGAACGGACTTACGCTTGTTAAACCCGGTGATGGAATTCTTACACACTGTAATGCCGGTCAGCTGGCAACCTGTAAGTATGGAACAGCAACGGCTCCGATTTATCTTGGCCAGGAGAGGGGTTATAACTTTAAGGTATTTGCAGATGAAACAAGACCGCTTCTTCAGGGGGCAAGGTTAACCGCTTTTGAACTTTTCAGTGCGGGAGTTGATGTGACACTAATTTGTGACAATATGTCGGCAACCGTAATGAAGCAGGGAAAAGTAAATGCGGTATTCGTCGGATGTGACAGAGTTGCGGCAAACGGAGATACAGCCAACAAAATAGGAACAAGCGTGGTAGCTACGGTGGCAAAGCGTTACAATGTTCCGGTCTATATATGTGCGCCGACTTCAACGATAGATTTGGATACACCAACAGGTGCAGACATTAATATAGAACAGCGCCCGGACAGTGAAGTGACAGAGATGTGGTATAAGGAACGAATGGCTCCGGAAGGTGTGAAGGTATTTAATCCTGCATTTGACGTTACGGACCATGATTTGATAGCCGGAATTGTAACGGAAAATGGAATTGCTTACGAACCATATACAGAGTCGCTTCGTAAAATGGTGATGGGAGATACGGCTAAGAAGGAAAGCTGATCAATCGCCGCCAATAGTATATAAAAATAGTACATAAAGGAATTTGTAAATGAAAAAATACTATGATCAGGATGAAGTTCCACAAAAAAATAATAAGTTTCGTATGAAGATGATGGCTATTCTGCCTGGGGCATTTTCCCGAAAGGAGCAGCTTAGAATTCTTGCAAATGCAAATCCCAACCTTGCGTTTGGAAAGAACGAATATGGGGAGGTGGATGAATTTCGCAAGAAATATGCTCTTCAGAGAATATTTGACGATAATAAGTATTCTTTGTTTTTTCAAAAACTGAAAAAACCGTTCCTTCGCATAACAATTGCGGCACCGATTATTGTATTTGTTTCGCTTATGATTATGTCGCACGGATATATGCTTATCCAAAACTTACTTGTTTCGCTGCTGGTTGGAGGCATATTTTTCCTTTTATATTATGTGACCGGAAGGTTGTCCAAATCATCAAAGAATATGTCTTTGACTGAAATAGTAAACTCTAAAGTGGTTTTGGATGATCATTATTTGGAGTATTCCTACAGTACACTTAATCCGAAGCATACAGAGAATGATTTGGCAGCCAATTTTGTTGTAAAAAGAATGGCTTACAAGGATATTTCATATATTACCTATTATGACAAGACCGGCTATTGCGAGGTAAGAGGCAAATATAAGTACATAAAATATTTAAACTACAGAAGTGGGCAGGAAAATCCAATCTTTGAAGAAGAAGAAATGAACGGTGCGATTGCAATATTTGATGTGTATAACAACAGAGACCTGTTTGCGGAAATATCAGAGCGGGCCAATGTTACACCTCATTATGGAGTTGAGAAGAGGAAGAGTGCTTTTGCTGTTTCATTCTGGACCACTTGTTTTGCAGCAATGGGCGGGGTGGGAATAGTAACAGTGCTAATGATTGCAGCACTTGTAATATATTTGTTCCTATAGAAAAAAATTAATGACGCGAATAGAAAGAAAAGCAGAAAGCAATGAATCAAGGAAAAGAAAAGCAGGAAGCGATGAATAAAGAGAAAAAGAATCAGGAAGAAAAGCACGTAGATGAAAATCTTAATATAGAGAATTTGAAGACGACGCCACGTCCGGGAAATTACATCACGACGATATTGATTTGTCTTGCACTTGTCGGAGCCGGAGTTTTCTTTATTTTGAAGATAGCAGACCCCGTTGAAAAATGGGTTATCGGAATAGGACTGTGCTTTGTTGCAGTATATATCTATCTCATTTCCATGATCAGTCAGAAACCGGCTGATTACAGATTTGAATTTGTTCCGGGAGAGGGACTGAGGGATTTCAAACTGTTTTACAGAGACAGGGAAATAGAACTGGCCTATAAGCTTGACAGATTTGGAAAGTTTATGTGGGCTGATTATAAGCATAAGGCAGTGTGCATCAGCCGGAAGGACAAAAAGATGGATGGTCCTGTGTTTAATAATTTTACAAAGTACAGGATTATGAATTACGTTAATGGTTTTCTGACACAGAATGATCTGATGTCGAAGAACGCTTATTGACGTTTATCGAAAAACGCTTATTGATGCATATTGTTTGCTTTTTATCGGTTACGGTGTTAGTATAGAAAAGGCGCTTTGTGGATTAATATTTTAATTTATATATATGGAGGAAGTTATGACAAAGAATTTTGAAGGTTTACTTTCAAGAGTAAACGAGTGTGAAATCAAGAAACTTGCAGTTGCAGTTGCCCAGGACAGACCTGTACTTGAGGCTGTTAAGCTTGCAAAGGAGCGTAAGATAGCAGATGCTATCCTTGTTGGTGATGAGGATCAGATTCGTGCAATCGGAGCCGAAATCGGAATGAACATGGATGATTTTGAGATTATAGATGAGAAGGATGTTGTTGAAGCATCACTTAAGGCTGTTAAGCTTGTACATGATGGAGAAGCAGATATGTACATGAAGGGAATCCTTCCTACAGGAACATTTTTAAAGAGTGTTCTCAATAAGGAAGTTGGTCTTCGTACAGGAAAGCCTCTTTCACATGTATGTGTATTTGAGATTCCCGCACTTGATAAGCTTCTGTTCTTAACAGACGTTGCATTTATGCCTTATCCGACACTTGAGGATAAGAAGTGCATGATTAATTACACAGTTGATGTTGCAAAGGCTTGTGGCGTTGATAATCCTAATGTTGCAGTTCTTGCGGCAGTTGAAACTGTAAATGAGAAGATGCCTTGTACAGTAGAGGCAGCTGAACTTTCAAAGATGAACGATGAGGGCGAAATCACAGGTTGTGTTGTTGATGGACCTCTTTCAATGGATATTGCTCTTTATAAAGAAGCAGCAGAGGAGAAGGGCGCTCTCGGAAGAAAGGTTGCCGGAAATGCAGATATCCTTGTATTCCCTGATATTCACGCAGGTAACCTTGTATATAAGACAATGGTTCATATGGTTGACTGCAAGAACGGAAATATTTTAACAGGTACAAAGGCACCGGTTATCCTTACATCACGTTCAGATTCGGTTGAAGTAAAACTCAACTCAATCGCACTTGCTGCAGTTGTTGCAGAGTCACTTAAAAACCAGAACTAGTATATAAACCAATATACAAACCAATATACAAACCAGTTTATAAATCAGATTGGAGATAATCAAATGAGTATTAAGAGTTTAATCATTAATCCCGGTTCAACTTCTACAAAGATTGGTGTTTTTGAAGACGAAACATTACTTTTTGAAGAAACACTTCGCCATTCTACTGAAGAGATTGCTCAATATGCATCCATTGCAGACCAGAAGGATTTCCGTAAGGCTATTATCATGAATCTTCTTAATGAGAAGAATTTTGACATTAAGTCACTTGGAATGGTTGTTGGACGTGGCGGTATGTTGAAGCCTATTCCGGGTGGTACATACAGAGTAACTGACGAACTGCTTCATGACCTTGTTATAGGTAAGCAGGGACAGCATGCTTCTAACCTCGGGGGTATGCTTGCTCGCGAAATCGGTGATGAAATCGGTGTTCCTTCATTTATCGTTGACCCTGTAGTAGTTGATGAACTTTGTGATGTTGCAAGATATTCAGGCGTTCCGGAGCTTCCGCGTACATCAGTTTTCCACGCACTTAATCAGAAGGCTGTTGCAAAGCGTTATGCAAAGGAAAGCGGAAAGCCATATGATTCACTTAACCTTATCGTAGTTCATATGGGTGGCGGTGTTTCAGTCGGAGCACACAAGAACGGAAAGATTATTGATGTATTTAACGCACTTGACGGAGACGGAGCATTTTCTCCCGAAAGAGCAGGGGCAGTTCCTGTAGGCGCACTTATTAAAATGTGTTATTCAGGACAGTATACAGAGAAGGAAGTATATAAGAAGATAGTAGGAAACGGCGGATTCAATGCATATCTCGGAACAAATGATATGAGAGATGTTGAGAAGATGGTAAATGACGGAGACAGCAAGGCTAAGGAAATCCGTGATGCATTTATCTTCCAGGTAACAAAGAATATCGGTTCTATGTCATGCGTACTTAAGGGTAAGGTTGATCAGATTATTGTTACAGGCGGTATTGCATATGACAAGGGCGTTGTTGCCGGCCTTAAGGAAGCTGCTGAATGGATTGCTCCGTTTACGGTATATCCGGGTGAAGATGAACTGCTTGCACTTGTTCAGGGCGGACTTCGTGTTATGAACGGTGAAGAAGAGGCTATGACCTACTAATTATTTGTTTTTTGAGGATTACACATGAGTAAGATTGTTGATAAGGTTTTGGGTACGCACAGTGAACGTGAACTTAAGCGTATCATGCCGCTTGTTGATAAGGTAGAAAGTTTAAGACCGCAGTTTCAGGCTATGTCTGACAGCGAGCTTAAGGATATGACGAGACAATTTAAGGAGAGACTCGCTGAAGGAGAAACACTTGACGACCTTCTTCCGGAAGCATTTGCAACCGTAAGAGAGGCAGCAAAGCGTGTCCTTAATATGGAGCATTTCCGTGTTCAGATTATCGGTGGAATTATTCTCCATCAGGGTCGAATCGCAGAGATGCGTACAGGTGAAGGTAAGACGCTTGTATCTACTCTTCCCGCATATCTGAACGCACTTACCGGTGAGGGTGTCTATGTTGTTACCGTAAATGATTATCTTGCAAAGCGTGATGCGGAGTGGATGGGACAGATTCATGAGTTTTTGGGACTTACGGTTGGTGTTGTTCTTAACTCCATGAATCCGGAGGAGAGACAGGAAGCATACAAATGCGATATTACGTATGTTACCAATAATGAGCTCGGATTTGATTACCTAAGAGATAATATGGCAATTTACAGCAAACAGCTGGTTCTTCGTAATCTTAAATATGCCATTATCGATGAGGTTGACTCTGTACTTATTGATGAAGCGAGAACACCGCTTATCATCAGTGGACAGAGCGGAAAATCAACAAAACTTTATGAAGCCTGCGATATTCTTGCAAGACAACTTCAGCGTGGCGAGGATATGGAAGAATTATCCAAGATGGATGCCATTATGGGTGTTGTCAGGGAAGAAACAGGTGATTTCATTGTAAATGAGAAGGACAAGATTGTTAACCTTACAGAACGTGGTGTTGAGAGGGTTGAGCAGTTCTTCCATATAGAAAACCTGGCAGATCCGGAAAATATTGAGATTCAGCATAATGTTATTCTTGCTCTTCGTGCAAATAACCTTATGTTCAAAGATCAGGATTACGTTGTTAAGGATGATCAGGTACTTATCGTTGATGAATTCACCGGACGTATTATGCCCGGTAGAAGATATTCCGATGGTCTTCATCAGGCCATTGAAGCAAAGGAGCATGTAAAGGTTAAGAGAGAGTCCAAGACTCTTGCAACAATTACCTTCCAGAACTTCTTTAACAAGTTTGAAAAGAAGGCCGGAATGACCGGTACAGCTCTTACGGAAGAAAAGGAATTCCGTGACATCTATGGAATGGATGTAATCGAGATTCCCACAAACCGTCCTGTTGCACGTATTGATTTACAGGATGCGGTTTATAAGACAAGAAAAGAAAAGTTAAATGCAATTGTTGAAGCTGTAATTGAAGCACATAAAAAGGGACAGCCGGTTTTGGTTGGTACAATAACAATCGAAGCCAGTGAGGAGTTGTCTGCTCTGCTTACAAAGCGTCATATTGAGCATAAAGTCCTCAACGCAAAATTCCATGAAATGGAAGCTGAAATCGTTGCTGAAGCAGGTATTCACGGAAAGGTTACAATTGCCACAAATATGGCAGGCCGTGGTACCGATATTAAGCTTGATGAGGAAAGCCTCAAGGCAGGCGGATTGAAGATAATCGGTACAGAGAGACATGAAAGCCGTCGAATTGACAATCAGCTTCGTGGACGTTCGGGACGTCAGGGTGATCCCGGTGAGTCAAGATTTTATATCTCACTGGAAGACGATCTTATGAGACTGTTCGGTTCCGAGAGACTTATCGGAGTATTCAATTCTCTTGGAATTCCGGAAGGCCAGGAAATTGAGCACAAGATGCTTTCAAATGCAATTGAAAATGCTCAGAAGAAGATTGAAGGAAACAACTTTGGTGTCAGAAAGAATCTTCTTGAATATGACCGAGTTAATAATGAACAGCGTGAGATAATGTATGCAGAGCGTCGTCGTGTTCTTGACGGTGAGAATATGCGTGATGTTATCTACAAGATGATGACGGATATTGTTGACAGCAGTGTTGATACAGCAATCGGAGAGGATAATCATCCTGAAAATTGGGATTACAGAGAACTTAATGAGTTACTTCTGCCGATTATTCCGCTTGAACCGGTCAGCGAAGAGCGTGTTGACGGCAATAACAAGGGAGCACTTAAGCAGCAGCTTAAGGAGGAGGCAGTTAAGTTCTATGAAGCCAAGGAAGCTGAGTTCCCTGAGGCTGAACAGATTAGAGAAGTTGAACGAGTTGTTCTTCTTAAAACCATAGACAGAAAGTGGATGGATCATATCGATGATATGGACCAGTTACGTCAGGGTATCGGTCTTCAGGCGTATGGCCAGAGAGATCCTCTTATTGAATATAAGATGGCAGGCTATGATATGTTTGATGCCATGACTGACAGTATTCGCGAGGAGACTGTAAAGGTACTTTGCCATATCAAGGTTGAACAGAAGGTTGAACGTGAGCAGGTTGCAAAGGTTACAGGAACCAATAAGGATGATTCTGTTGCAAGAGGTCCTGTTAAGAGAATGGAAGCAAAGGTATATCCCAACGATCCATGTCCCTGCGGAAGCGGTAAAAAGTACAAACAGTGCTGCATGAAGAAATAAGCAATAATTGTGGTTATATATAAAATAGAGGGGCTGTTGTTCAGCCCCTCTATTTTGCATAAGTAATGAATATTTGTAAGGTTATTTTGCTAAGGATAATGTACTCTTTGATGTTTTTTCTATGATATAATTTTGGCATATTAAACAACACGGGATGAATATTACAGAAATCTTGAGCAGCCCGGAGAGTAACGGAAAGGTTACAGAAAAAGCAAGAAATAGAGGAAATCTGTAACCCAGGCAAGGTGTTAGCAAGAGTAGGATTTCAGATTTGGGAAAGAATCGAATGAATATGTAACAAAGGAGAAGATAATGCACATATACGATAGTTTGTTTTTTGTTTTGGGCTTTTTGTTTATTTCATTAGGCATATACTGCGATAGTCTTATACTGCGGTTGATTTTTATTCCCGTGGGATTGCTTTTTATTTGTTATCGTATTTATCTGATGTGTATGGTAAGCAATAGAAAAAAGAAAACGGACAAAGAGGGCGAAGATTGCTTTGCATATGTTAAGACTGTTGAGATTTTACGTACCGACTGCCTTAATTACCAATTGGGAAGTTTTTATGCATACATTGCGACGATAGGTGTATATGTGCCTTCTATCAAAAAGGCGACCACAGCACTAAAATTAATCGGATATACTGAAACCGAATTCAATGAAGGGGATTTTCTTGAAGTAAAGTATCTCCTTGGAGAGATGAATATAAAGGCAAAGGCGCAAAAGGAAGACATACCCCGAGAAGCATTAGAGGCACTGCTGGGACTAAATAAAGCGGATGGTGAACGTAATCTGCAGGAAGTGGATACACAGGACTGGATTGTCACGGAGGAAGCATACGACGAGGATGTGAACTTTGATGACAACTTGAATGGGGCGTATCATAAGGCAATTGAGGACGATAAGACGCTGACAAAGCATTACACTGAATTACAGGAAAAGAAAATTGTTCGCAGAAGAGGGACTTTAGCAGTAGTTGAGCTAATTATGCTTATGCTTGCGGCGACTTTTCTGTTATTGCAATGATATAGAAAGACAGAAATTAATTTTGTGATAAAGGAGGTTATGAACTGTGATTTGGGTCCTTTTGGGATTATTGGCAGTAGTTGTGCTGTTCTTTTTCAGTATAGCTATGATTACTATAGAAATGACTAAACATTGGTCGGACAAGCGGACAGAGAGTGAAGGAGAGATTGCATACGCATATGTAAAAGAAACAAAGTGGGTAAACAATACTTCATTTTCAAAAGTCTCCTGTAAAGAAAAACTGGCGGTATATGTGCCATCCCTTGATGAAGTAAAGTACATTGAAAAAAAGGACACATCGAAACCACCGAAGGTTGCGGTTAGAATGGCGGACGGCAGTCTGGCACCAAGATTTCCAAAGGGGACCTATGTCAGAGTAAAATACCTGGCAGGTAATATTGTTTTTGTTGCACCGATTATGTCTGAGTATGATATGTCGGAAAGGGCAAGACAGATGCTTGCCGAAGAAAATGGAACAGCCAATTGGACGGTAACAGAAGAAGCTTATCTTCCAAATGATAAGAAGGCGGATGATGGGGAAGAAAAACGAAAAAGATTCAAAACCATACGGAGTTTGCTTATCGCAGTAATAGCATTTTTGGTTGTATCGGTTATTGTTTATTACAAAGTCAGGGTAATGATAATGGAGGATAAACTTGAAGAAAGCCGACGTCAATATTATGAGGAAAAGCAACAAATACAGGTAGAACAGGTGCAGGAAGTGGAATAGTATATGCGGTGAGGAGAATAAAAATGTTTGATTTGGTATTTGGCCTGTTTTGGCTCATTTTTTCATTGGTATTTTTTGTTATGTGGAACTTTGTTCCGGCTGACAGTCAGTCGGGAGCAACGAGCGCAGCCAATGTTTTTATTATTTTTTTCATAGTTATAGGAGTGGTTATTACCTACAGAGGATTGAAGAAAATCATAGCAAACTGGAAAACTGATAGAAAAGGAGAGGTTTGTTACGGTTTGATAACAGACCTTAAATTCAACGGAACAGTAATAAACGGAGTCAATCAATATGACGCATATCTTAAGATATTTGTCGAGTCACAGGGCAGGTTTGTTGAGGCGCATGAAACAATAGGCGATAAAACAGGTCAGTTTCCGGTGGGGACCTATTATGCCGTAAAGTATTACGAGGATGATATTAACTTTGCATATCCGGTTCGCAGTTTTGAAGGATTGCCGGAAAATACCAGACGTGCATTTGACAGTCAGGTTATTCCCGAGGAAATGCAGTACGCCTCAAATGACAATCAATACTCCTATGACAATGACCCGGAAAATGAATATGATCCCAATAAATATAATTATTAAGAAAGAGGTTTGGTGTTTTGGTTTATCTGGAATTGTTTTTTGGTATTATCTGGTCTGTGGCCAGTATTGTTTTTGCAATAGTGTATGTTGTGGGTTGCGGAATAACAAATTTTACAATCGAAGATTTTGGGTACCTTGCCGGCATTTTATTTGCAGGTGCTATCGTTGGAGGACCCTTCCTTTACTTTGGGTTAAAACAGTATATACCTGATAGAAAAACAAAGCGTAAGGGAGAGATTTGCTTTGGATATATTGAAGGGGTAGAAAATTGCGGTGTAAAAAGTCGTATAGCAAAAATAAGGGTATATGATTCTAAAAAGCAAAGCGTTTTGGAAACTGAAGATGATGTATATCGCAAAAACATGGAGTACTCAGAGGGAGATTTTGTCAGAGTAAAGAAATATAACGACGATATTAATGTTATTTCCAAGGTTGAGACAGAGTATGAAATCCCGGAGGATATAAGGAATCAGTTGAAGCTGAGGCTGAGCGTTGCGTTGGATGGTACAAAGGATGCAATAGATATCAGTGAAATCGACACAGAAAACTGGACACTTACAGAGGAGGCGTTTTCTTCTACCGAGAGTTTTGTTCAAAATATAAACGGAGAATACGAACGAAAATCGTCGCCGCAGGAAGAGCAGAAGAAGGACAACGGCAAAAAGGAAATCAGTAAAAGAGTGTGGGAGTTTATTAACATTGTTGTGGCTTTTGTCATTGTCATTATCATTATTCTTATTGTTTTTTCATTTCGTTAGAATGTTTGTGGGTTAAATGGTAGAATAGGTATGAAAAACTATGAATTGATTTTTGGTATAATATGGACATGCATAGCTTTTGTAATAGGTTTTGCCTTGCTATTGGTAATGAATTTTGACGGAGATAGCGGGGCAGATATGGTAATGGGGCTTGCCATAGTAACGCTTTTACTTATAGTTGGTCTGTTAATGATATTTTTGGGGTTGAAGCGCTATATAACAGATAACAGGACAGAGCGTTTCGGCGAGGTATGCTTTGGACGTATCAAGGAGATTTACTCCGACAAAGTGGAATTTGACGGAAGCAAAGAGTTAAAGGCCAAGGTGAAGGTGTATATTCCTTCCTACAATATTGTTGTGGATGCCGAAGAAATCATAGGCTATGATGATTCGGATTACGAGGTTGGAGACTATGTTAAGGTAAAATATTACATAGGCGATATCAATTTTGTGTCTAAGATTGAAACGCCGATGGATTTGCCGGAAAAGGCCCGTCATTTGCTTGAGGACCGGGTGAGTTCTTCAGGGGAGAAGAGCGACATTGACATGTCTGACGTAGATACCGAAAACTGGACACTGACTGAAGAAGCATTTTCTTCTGTGGAACAGTTTGAGGAAAACAGAACAGGTGCATTTGTAAAAAAGAACCCCACCAGGGAAGAAAAGGCGAAATATCCGTATCTTTTTGATGACAGATGGAAGAAACAGATTAAAAAGTATGGCAGAATTATAGGAGCCATTATCTTTATTATTTTGTGCGCTTTGTTCTTTGAGATTGGAATGGATTATTTAGAAATGTTATTTTAAAGGAAGAGTAAAAAATGGTTGAATTGGATCAGATGAAAATTGAGTTAGGCTCATACAAGGACCAGCTTGCGGAGGTAAGGGATTCCCTTGATTTGGTGAACAAGGAAAAGCTTATCGAGGAAATGGAGAGAGAAATGGAGGCTCCTAATTTCTGGGATGATGCGGAAGTTGCCAACGGAAAGATGAAGACTCTTAAAAATATGAAGGACACAGTGGAACTGTGCAACTCTCTTGTGACCGGATATGATGACATCGAGACACTTATCCAGATGGGTTACGAGGAAGAGGATGAGAGCCTGATTCCCGAAATCAGACAGGAACTGGATGAATTTATCGGGACACTTGAGAATCTGCGTATCAGCACCCTTCTAAACGGAGAGTTTGACAAGAATAATGCTATTCTGAAGCTTAATGCGGGAGCAGGTGGAACGGAATCCTGTGACTGGTGTCAGATGCTTTACCGTATGTACACACGCTGGGCTGAGAAGAAGGGCTTTACCGTGGAGGAACTGGACTTTCTGGACGGTGATGAAGCGGGAATTAAGTCTGTAACCTTCCAGGTTAACGGAATCAATGCCTACGGCTACCTAAAGGCTGAAAAGGGTGTTCACAGACTTGTCAGAATATCTCCATTTAATGCCCAGGGAAAACGCCAGACATCATTTGTTTCTCTCGATGTAATGCCGGAACTTAATGATGATATCGATATTGAGGTAAAGGATGAAGATATCAGAATTGATACATATCGAAGCAGCGGTGCCGGTGGACAGCATATCAACAAGACAAGTTCAGCTATCAGAATCACTCATTTTCCCACAGGAATTGTTGTAACCTGTCAGAATGAGCGAAGTCAGTTCCAAAATAAGGACAAGGCCATGCAGATGTTGAAGGCCAAGTTATATATGCTTCGTCTGGAGGAGAATAAAGAAAAACTTTCCGACATCAGAGGCGAAGTAACGGAGATCGGCTGGGGCAACCAGATAAGATCCTATGTATTCCAACCCTACACAATGGTTAAGGATCACAGAACCAATGTGGAAAGCGGAAATGTTGACGCTGTTATGGACGGCGCGCTGGATACATTTATTAACGGATATCTTAAATGGATAAATACCAAACCGGAAGCTTAAGCCGGACATATAAAAACCGGAAGCTTAAGCCGGACATATAAAATGTATTAATGCTGAAAGCAGAAAGAGAAATAAAAATGGACATTATAGGAAAGATTACAGAAGAATTACAGGTTAAGAAATGGCAGGTGGAAGCAGCTGTCGGACTTATTGACGAGGGAAATACAATTCCCTTTATATCAAGATATCGTAAGGAGGTTACAGGTTCACTTAATGATGAGCAGCTTAGAAATCTTGATGAAAGACTTACATATCTTAGAGGACTCGAAGAAAGAAAGGCAAGTGTGCTTGCTTCTATTGAAGAGCAGGGCAAACTGACGGATGAGTTAAAGGCGAAGATAGAGGCAGCAGAGACGCTTGTACTTGTTGAGGACCTGTACAGACCTTATAAACAGAAGAAAAAAACGAGGGCAAGTGTTGCGAAGGAGCGTGGACTTGAACCATTGGCAGAGTATATCTGGGCACAGGAAGCGGATGCACCTGTTGAGCAGGAAGCAGAGAAATATATTGATGCAGAAAAGGAAGTGACAGATGTGTCAATTGCTCTACAGGGCGCTAAAGATATACTTGCAGAGCGGCTTTCCGACGAAGCGGACTACAGAACATATATAAGGCAGGCCACATTTGAAGAAGGGAAATTGACCAGCAAGGTCAAAGAAAAAGACACGGATTCGGTATATGAAATGTACTACGATTATGAGGAACCGGTGGCAAAGGTGGTAGGTCACAGAACATTGGCAATTAATCGTGGTGAGGCAGAGAAGGTTCTGACGGTTAAGGTTGAAGCACCGATTGAAAGAATTCTTATGTATCTGGAGAAGAAGGTTATTGTTAAGGATAACGAATATACTACTCCGATTCTTAAGGAGGTTATTGAAGACAGTTACGACAGACTCATAGCGCCTGCCATTGAGAGAGAAATAAGAAATGAGCTTACGGAGAAAGCAGAGGACGGAGCAATTGCCGTATTCGGCAAGAATCTTGAACAGCTTCTTATGCAGCCTCCGATTGCGGGAAAGGTTGTTCTGGGCTGGGATCCGGCCTTCAGAACAGGTTGTAAGCTTGCAGTGGTTGATGCCACAGGCAAAGTGCTTGATACAAAGGTTATATTCCCTACAGCACCCCAGAATAAGGTGGATGAGGCAAAATATGAACTGAAGAAGCTTATAAAGAAATACGGAGTATCACTCATTTCCGTGGGAAACGGTACAGCTTCCCGTGAATCCGAGCAGGTTATTGTAGAACTTATTAAGGAATTGGATACACCGGTTCAGTATGTAATAGTCAATGAGGCAGGTGCTTCTGTTTATTCCGCAAGCAAGCTTGCCACGGAAGAATTCCCGAATTTTGATGTGGGACAGCGTTCTGCTGCTTCCATTGCAAGAAGACTTCAGGATCCTTTGGCTGAACTTGTAAAGATTGACCCGAAATCAATCGGAGTCGGACAGTATCAGCATGATATGAACCAGAAAAAACTTGGGGATTCCTTAAGCAATGTGGTTGAGGACAGCGTTAATAAGGTTGGCGTTGATCTTAATACCGCATCTGCACCGCTTTTGGAATATATTTCCGGAATCAGCAAACCTATAGCAAAGAATATTGTTGAATACAGAGAAGCAAACGGAAAGTTCAAGGAGAGAAAGGAACTTCTTAAGGTTCCAAAACTTGGCCCGAAGGCATATGAACAATGTGCGGGATTCTTACGAATCAATGACGGCACCAATCCACTGGATGCAACAAGTGTTCATCCGGAGAGTTATGAAGCAACCATGACACTGCTTAAAAAACTCAACATGGATATGGATGATGTGCGTGAACTGCAGAAACAGGCTGCTTTGGCAAAGAAGGGCGTAGGAGCAAAGAGCGCAAACGGAAAAGCACAAAGCACAGGCGCTGATGGAGACAGACGTCAGGACAGAAGAAAAGAAAGAACCCAGAGAATCAATACAAATACAGCCATGGGGCAGGCGCTGGCTGCAGCCATGGGAGGCTCATTTACCATATCGGGAGAGGCTTCGGAAACCAAACAAACAGGTAATCATGCAACAAAGGCAGGGACGGCAGGAAATCCTGCAACTAAGGCGGCAGGAAGCCTTGCGGCCAAGGTGGGCGATACCGCCAAAATGGCAGAAAGTCTCGGGATAGGAGAGATAACCCTTGTGGATATCCTTAAGGAATTGGAGAAGCCTTCACGTGATCCCCGTGAAGACATGCCCAAACCGATTCTTAGAAGCGACATTATGAACATGGAGGACCTTACTCCGGGAATGACCCTAAAGGGTACGGTCAGAAATGTTATTGATTTCGGTGTATTTGTTGACATAGGTGTTCATCAGGACGGGCTTGTTCACATCAGCCAGATTACAGACAAGTTCATAAAACATCCCCTTGAGGCTGTTTCTGTAGGAGATATTGTTGATGTAAAGGTTCTTGGGGTGGATGTTGCCAAGAAACGTATATCACTTACCATGAAAATGTAGACCAAAAGGGCGAAAAATGGTATAATGATACCAACTATATCGGAGTGAATATTATGGAAGAAGAATATAAGATGATGCCCCGGGAAAACTCATTTTCCAAGGCATCCAAAGCTTTGGGCATAGCATCCCTTGTGGCTTTTGTTATTGCTCCGGGTGTGTTGACACTTATCCTTGGAGGACTGGCGATTATTCTTGCGATTCTTTCCAGAGGGAAGGAGGAACTTGATTCCAAGGGATGGGCAGGAATAACCATGGGTGCGGTGTCTGTGGGTATGACAATAATAATTGTTGTTTTGACAGTATGGCTGTTCCTGTGTAATGCGGGATTTCGCCGTATTGTAAATTATAATTACAAGATGACCTATGGCGTCAATGTTGAGGATGTGCTTCAGGAAACTTTTGGCGAGGATTTTGATATTACAAAGTATATCAGACGATGATATTTTGCAGAAAGGAGTCTGCTTATGTCAGTATTTCCGGTTGGATTTGAAAATGCATACAGTGCTATGACAGGTGTCGGAATGGAAACCGGCGCTGTGGATGGTGCAGGCAAAGCAGGCGCCATTGTTAATCCGGGAGAGGATACCACGGTTCATCCCGGTAAGAAAACATCACCTGCGGAGTGTGAGACCTGCAGAAAGAGAAAATATCAGGACGGTTCTGACGAAAGCAATGTTTCTTTCCAGACAGCCCAGCATGTTTCTCCGGAAGCGGCAGGAGCTGCGGTAAGAGCTCATGAAGGACAGCATGTGTCCAATGCGTACAAAAAAGCGGCGCAGGACGGTGGAAAAGTTTTGCAGGCAAGTGTTGCAATACATACGGCGGTTTGCCCTGAATGCGGACGTGTTTATGTGTCGGGTGGAACAACTACCACTAAGATTAAGTACGGAGATGAAGAAAATCCGTATACGAAGAATCTGAAGAATCAGGACAAGGGACTTTTGAGCGGAATGAATTTTGACGCAGCAGGTTGATTTTGCTTGAGGTAGCAGGCTGATTCTGTTTGAGACAGCAGGTTGATGTATCAGAGAATAACCCGGGAATTTGGCATACATTTAAGGGGAAGATTAAGGAATTACTGGATGAACTATTTGACTAACAGTGAAATAAAAACAATATCGCGAGTTAAAATGCTCGGCAAATACGGCACCGCAATAGGTGCCTTTCTGCTTATGAGGAGCATTTGTTTTTCGCTGATGAATACATGTACTTTCTTTGCAAATCCGGATGGATTGATTTATGCAGTGATTGTATTTATTCTCTCTTTGATTGAGGGAATATTTGTTTACGGCGAACAGAAGATATATATGCAGCTGTCCTGTGGATATGAAACAAGAAGTTTTGAGGTATTCTCAGGATTTAAGTCCAGTGCGGACCGTGCAATACTGGCAACTTTCTTTAACAATCTTATTCTTTACGGTGGTGTACTGCTGGGGGCGGGAGCATTTTACCTCCCGATCAAAAAGACAACGGTATTTTATATTGCAGTGTCTGTATGGTGTGTGATTATTGCAATTCTTTGCATAAATCTTTTATTGAATTATTCCCTTGTTATGCTGGTTATGCATGATTATCCGGAGATGAAGGTTGTGGATGCATTTAAGAAAAGCAGGGAACTTATGAAAGGCAGGAAAATGGCATTTATGTGGATGTTCATCAGTTTCCTTCCGCTTCATCTTCTCGGAGTTTTGACTTTTTTGGTCGGTGAAATATTTATACATCCATATTACAGGATGTCTGTTACGGAGTTCTATTTTGACATTGTTAAACAGAAAGGTGGTAATGCTGAATGAAACTGATGTTTATTGGGGCTGCACATGAGGTTACCGGAAGCTGCCATTATCTTGAGGCATGCGGAAAGCACATCCTTATTGATTACGGAATGGAGCAGGGAGTTAACATTTATGAGAATGCCGAACTTCCCGTTGAGGCACCGCTTATCGACTATGTGCTTCTTACACATGCTCATGTTGACCATTCGGGAATGCTCCCTCTTTTGTACGCTAAGGGCTTCAGAGGACAGATATTTACTACAGAGGCAAGTGCCGATTTATGTAGCATAATGCTTCGTGACTGCGCTCATATTCAGATGCAGGAAGCAGAATGGAAGAGCAGAAAAGCAAAGAGAAGCAGCGACGTTCAGTATACCGAGCCGATTTACACAATGGAGGACGCAGACGGTGCCATAAAGCGTCTTGTTCCCTGTAAATATGATACAGAGATTTCTCTTTGTGACGGCATAAAGATTAGATTTACGGATATAGGTCATTTGCTTGGATCCGCAAGTATTGAAGTTTGGATGACCGAGGGAAATGAAACAAGAAAGGTAGTATTCTCCGGTGATATCGGTAATGAGAATCAGGCTCTTTTGCGTGATCCCATTACGACTGCCGAGGCAGATTACGTTGTTATGGAGTCCACATACGGTGACAGACTTCATTCCAAGGAAAAACCTGATTATGCAGGGGAACTTGCCAAGATTATTACCGACACCTTCAGAAAGGGAGGAAATGTTGTCATTCCGTCATTTGCTGTAGGTCGTACCCAGGAAATGCTCTATTTCCTGAGACATATTAAAGAGCATAAGATGTGTCCGGAATTTCCGAATTTTGATGTATATGTGGACAGTCCCCTTGCTGTTGAAGCAACAGGCATTTTCCTCAAAAACGGTATTGAGTGCTATGATGAGGAAGCCGCTGCACTTATTAAGAGGGGCATTAATCCCATCACCTTCCCCGGACTTCATCTTGCGATTACATCTGATGAATCCAAGGCGATAAACTTTGATTCAACACCGAAGGTTATTTTGTCAGCTTCAGGTATGTGTGAGGCAGGTCGTATCAGACATCACCTCAAGCATAATCTGTGGAGACCTGAAAGTACAATTCTTTTCGTAGGATATCAGTCAGTGGGAACACTGGGACGAGCTCTTATTGAGGGTGTTGAAGAGGTCAGACTGTTCGGGGAACCTATCGAAGTCAGAGCTCAGATAATGAAGCTTGCCGGAATAAGCGGACATGCCGACAGAGAAGGACTTTTGGGCTGGATTAGTGCATTTGAAAAGCGTCCGACAAGAGTATTTGTGGTTCATGGCGAAGATGCAGTAACGGACGCATTTGCCCAGACACTTATTGATGAGTGCGATTTGGATGCCTATGCTCCTTACAGCGGAACAAAATTCGATCTTATCAGCAATACCTTCGATTATGAGGCAGTGGGCATCAGAATTACTCCCGCAAAGAAGGGCAAACCTGCTTCAGGCGTATTCAACCGTCTTATGGAGGCCGGCCAGAGACTTGTTGGTGTTATTAAGAAATGCGAAGGAATGGCCAATAAGGATCTTGCCAAGTTTGCAGATCAGATTAATTCGCTTTGCGATAAGTGGGATAGGTGAGTTAATTTGATTAAACGCGGGAAATTGACCGGAAGAGAAACAGGAAACATATGATGAAAAAAGAAAGAATAGACATATGGGAGGCCGGAGAGTATTCCTATCCGGCTTCCTATGGTTTTGTACCAAACATAAGAACATATATCCATGATGATGAAGAGGTAAGGGATGCCATGCTGGTTGTACCCGGTGGCGGTTATTGTATGGTTGTTCCTTCAGAGGCTGAAATTGTTGCCAAGGAATTCTATGACAGGGGAATGAATACATTTGTACTGACCTATACCACAGATATCACCATGGGAGTGCCACTTAAGAAGCAGCCCCTTATGGATATTTCGAGAGCAATGCGTGTGCTGCGTGCAGATGCGAAGTGCCTCCTGGTAAATCCTGACAGGCTGTTTATTTGCGGCTTTTCTGCAGGTGCACATGTTTGCGGAAGTTTGTGCACACATTTTGCGGATGTAAAAGATGACAACGAAAAATATGCCGGAGTGAACAACAGGCCTACGGGCGCAATTCTTTCCTATCCCGTTATTACAACCGGTGAAAAAACACATATCTATTCGGTATGGGCTTTGCTGGGACAGGATGCGCCGAAAGAGGAAATGGAATATTTCTCTTTGGAGAAAAATGTTACGCCGGATACACCGCCCTGCTTTATTTGGCAGACAGCCGGTGACGGACTTGTACCCGTTGAAAACAGTTATATGTTTGCCGAAAGTCTGAAGGCAGCGGGAGTACCATATGCCCATTATGTATTTCCCAACGGAGATCACGGACTTTCAATCGCTTCTGAGGATTTCTTCAGGGGAAATCATGGTGAGGACTATACATTTGAACAGCTTAATCTGACGCTGCCACATATAAAGGACCATACACTTATCAATGTTTCCGAGGAGCGTTACAAAGAATTGAATGACCAGTTCTTCGGAGATAATCAGTATGTTGCACCGCCGATGACGGATCTTAACCCGTTCCCGGATGTGAGAATGTGGCCGGAGCTTGCTGATATATGGATGAAGAAACTGTAGACGGAGCTTGCGGATTTGGAGAGCGAGAAGAAAAAGGAGAGAAGACATGAGTTACGCAGACAGAGTGTTTGTTGCCATGTGCAAGGATATATTGGAAAATGGTACAAGTACGGAGGGAGAGAAGGTACGTCCTCACTGGCCCGACGGAACACCTGCATATACGATTAAGAAGTTTGGTGTAGTAAACAGATACGATTTAAGAGAAGAATTTCCGCTTCTGACATTACGTAAAACCGCGCTTAAGTCCGCTACAGATGAGATTCTCTGGATATGGCAGCAGAAGTCAAACAATATCAATGATCTTCACAGCCATATTTGGGACGAATGGGCTGATGAGAACGGTTCAATCGGAAAGGCTTACGGATATCAGCTTGGTGTGAAGCATCAGTACAAGGAAGGCATGATGGACCAGGTTGACAGAGTAATATATGACCTCAAAAATAATCCATTTTCAAGAAGAATCATGACAAATATATATAATCATGAGGATCTTCATGAAATGAATCTTTATCCCTGCGCCTACAGCATGACTTTTAATGTAACTCAGAGACCGGGAGAGGACAAGCTTACGCTTAACGGTATTCTTAACCAGCGCTCACAGGATGTTTTGGCTGCAAATAACTGGAATGTAGTTCAGTATTCGGTACTTATGCATATGCTGGCAAGAGAGTGCGATATGTACGTGGGTGAATTTGTTCATGTAATTGCCGACGCACACATTTACGACAGACATATTCCACTTATTGAAGAGCTTATCAGCCGTCCACAGTATGACGCACCTAAGTTTACGCTTAATCCTGATGTTCATAATTTCTATGATTTCACCAGAAATGATGTATCTGTTGAAAACTATGTGACCGGAGAGCAGATTAAGGATATTCCGATTGCAATATAGGTGATTTGGATTGTGATAAAGGATATTCCGATTGCGATATAGGAGATTTTGGTATGAATATGATTGTGGCAGTCGATTCCAATTGGGCAATCGGCAACAAGGGACAGCTGCTTATAAGCATTCCCGCAGATCATAAGATGTTTAGAAATGAAACAATCGGCAAGGTTGTTGTTCTGGGAAGAAAGACGTTGGAGACATTTCCCGGGAAACAGCCTCTCGGAGGACGCGACAACATAATACTTTCCACAAAGAAGGATTATACGGTTAAGGGTGCAACTGTTGTTAACAGCATAGAGGAGCTTCTTTCGGAACTTGAAAAATATCCTTCCGAAGATGTATACATTATCGGAGGAGAGACGGTATACCGCCAGATGCTTCCTTACGTTGATACGGTTCATGTTACAAGAATCGACAGAGCGTACGAGGCTGATGCATATTTCCCAAACCTGGATGAAGATGCGGAGTGGGAGATTACTGCCGAGAGCGACGAACAGTATTATTTTGATGTTACTTATGAATTTGTTAAGTACCAGCGGGTGAAAAAACAGAATATTTAAGTTAATAAATTGAGGCCGATTCGTATTGATGCGAATCGGCCTTGTTTGTATATTGACTGTGTTTGTATATTGACTGTGTTTGTGTATTGACTTTTTATATCGGCTTATTCATTTACAGAAACAATTCTTGTTCCGCCAAGATAAACGATATCCTTTGGCTGAGCTCCGATAGCAAGCGGGCTGCCTGAAGCAATCTTAATTGTTGTATCCGTATGATTTGCAACTAAGGATGCTTCAGAAGTTCTTGTACCCAGTGCGAGAACCTCATTGCCTTCTGCCTTCATCTGAAGATTTGAAGATTCGAATATCAGATGAGGATCACCTTCGTTAGAGCCGATAAGGAAAAGCGACTGACCGTTTCCAAGGATTGAAGCTTCGGTATTGCTAAGCTCAATGGTTCCTGAAGCGGTAGTATAGTTTCCAATGGCGCTGATTTTTGTTCCGGCACAGATGATATTGAGTTTTGAATCCACGATATGAGTATCCTGGATAACGTCGGCACATCCGATACCTATTCCATTATCTGTCTTTAAATCCAGATGAAGATTACATTTATCGATTTCAATGGGAACTTCTCCGGTTACACAGCCGATGGCAACTGATTTGTTGCACGCAGGCTCTATTCTGATTGTTCCGGAAGTAATCTTAATCATTGAATCCTGGCCGGCAATTCCTCCGCCGATACCGATTCCGGAATCGGCTTCAACCAGAATATCAAGGGTGCCGTTTCCATCCCATTCTATCTTTCCGAACTTACCGTCCCAAACATTTCCTATACCGTAGCTTTGGATGCCCTGAACACGAATAGAAAGCATACCGTCGCCCACAATCTTTACAGATGAACTTTCGGGAACAAACAGACCAAGCTTTCTCATTCTGTTCACGCCTTCAAGATTCAGAGTGAGTTCAACATTCTGACCAAGCTCAAGGCACGGAAGGGACATAATACTTTCAAGGCAAACATCCCTGATTGTCAAATAACATTTTGAACCATCCTTTATCTTAATAGATGTGTCGGCACTGTAGTTAACATTTCCGACAAGTGTGTATGTGCCGGAAGAGAAGAGAATGCCGGTATTCTGTTCAAGGGAAATCCTCATGAGAGGAAGTTCCTTCTCATCTTTATCAACTACGTATATTTTACGTGTTTCCGTTGTCTGACCTTTAACATTGGAGGTGAGAATTTCGGAACGCAGAGCGTCGGGAATCTCATCAAGTATTTCAAAGGAAGGACGTGCAACATAGAAGCCCTGAATCAAATCGATGCCCATTTCGATGGCTGTATTTAATTCTGCAAATGTTTCAACTCCTTCTGCCAAAGCCATAAAGCCGTTTGCATGGGCAAATTCAACGATACCACGAACAAAATGCTGACGTTTTGTATCTTCATTAAGATTCATAATAAGCAAACGATCGATTTTTACACAGCTCGGAAGATATCTTAACAGGCTTGAAGTATTTGAAAAACCGGTGCCGTAATCATCGATTGCGATACTGAAACCATCATTACTGCTGCGGGAAAGCAACAGATTAAGTTCTTCCTCCACAAGCTCTGAATGCTCAGTAACTTCGATAACAAGATTATCAAAATAACCACGGTACAGTTCTGTGAATTTCTGATAATCAGACTCATTCAAATGATAACCCGGAAGTGAATTAACGAATATTTTACGATTTTTGAAATCTTTAAGGCACGACTCATAGCGGGCCATAACATTGAAAAATGTTGCCTTTTCTATATCATATAATTTGTTATTTTCTTCTGCATATTTAAGAATATCAAGAGGGGAAATGCTTCGTCCGTTGTCTTCGGCTCTCATGAGAGCTTCATAACCGTAGATTCCGCCGGTTGAAGCATATACGATAGGCTGGAAAGCATAAGCGAAGGAGTTGTTTTTGATAATCTTATCAATTGACTTGCCTTCCGGATCTGTTTCGCCTGAGGGAATGATTGAAAAGTCGGGATTGATGCATTCCATTCCGATAAATTCCCAATCTTCACCCATCAAATTAAGTGTATTGTTGTCATTATTTTCATAGAAACCAACAGATAGAGCAGCCTTGTAAGCAGTACTGTTCTTGCTGAAAACACGAATTGTAACCTTGGCTGCACCAAGATAATGATGGGCAAATGAGGTGAACTGTCTGAGCATTTCTCTCCCAAGGCCCATGCCGCGACGCTCGTTGTTGACAACAACAACACCGATACGAACAATTAAATCATCACTTGTGGGATAGTAAAAAAGAACATGGGAAATAGGGCCTTCTTCGTCATAGGCTACCATCTGGAACATACGTGGGTTTTCTGCAATAGACTCATTGAGTTTCAGAATTACATCCTCTGTAACAGGATATTCTCCGAAATTTCCCCATGTACATTCGTAGTATTCTCTTTCTGATGTGAACCAGGATGCTATTGTCCCGGCGTCTGACTTTTTGAAAGGTCTTATCTTTATCATAGTGTTCCCACCCTTTTACACATTGATTCTTCAGTTAACCCAATTGTTCTTATAAACCTAATTATCCTTATAAACCTAATTATCCTTATAACCCAATTGTTCTTATATATAATCGGCACATTTTGGATTACTGTTAACCCCATTTAACTAAATTATATCATTGCACAAAAAGTGTAACAAGAGTGTTACAGAGATAGGATAGTTGGTAAATTACAACGCGATTTGTTGGCCATTAATACACAACTGGTGGCTATTTGAGATAGAAGATGCATTTGGACAGAGGACAAGGTTGTAAACGGAGTAGAGTGCAGAGGGAAGCAGTAAAAGAGGGAATTCCTCTGCATGAGATGTGGTGTAGTGGGAGTTGTATGCGGAGGGAAGCAGGAAAGTTGGGGATTCCTCTGCAAAGTGGAGGCAGAAAAGAGCAAAGTGGAGGAAAGATAGGAAGTGCCATCCGGTTACAATTTTGAAGAAAGCCATCCAGTTGCTGTTTTGAAAAAATGTTGACAAGATGTTTAAAAAAATGGTTGACAAGGCCCAAAATCGATGATATGCTTTAACACGTCAAAGCGTCAACGCTTAAAACTTTTACAGTTTAAAGTGAAATAACAAAACAAACAAAAAGCATAATGAAGACGCCTTGAAATTGTACATTATGCATAAAGAAAAGGAGAATACCCATGATTATCAAAATTTTGTTACTAATCGTATTTTTTGCTGTAATGTTTGGTGTGGGTGTCTACTGCAAGAAGCATGCAACTAACGTAAGTGGATTTGTACTTGGCGGAAGATCGGTAGGCCCCTGGATGACAGCATTTGCCTATGGTACAAGCTATTTTTCAGCAGTTGTTTTTATAGGTTACGCAGGTCAGTTTGGTTGGAAGTTCGGTCTTTCCAGCACCTGGATTGGTATCGGAAATGCAGTAATAGGAAGTTTACTTGCATGGCTTGTACTGGGAAAAAGAACAAGAATTATGACAAAGCACCTTCACAGTGCAACAATGCCACAGTTTTTCGAAAAGAGATTTGATTCCAATGCTCTTAAGATTGTTGCTTCAGTTATAGTATTCGTATTCCTTGTTCCATACACCGCATCTATCTATAGTGGCCTTTCATCACTTTTCGGTATGGCATTCGGAGTTGATTACAGAATCTGTATTATAGTAATGGCGCTTCTTACAGCTGCATATGTTATTCTCGGAGGATACATGGCAACAGCCATTAACGATTTTATTCAGGGTTTGATAATGCTCGTTGGTATTGTGGCAGTTATTGTGGCAGTACTTAACGGACAGGGGGGATTTACACAGGCAGTTGCAAAGCTTGCTGCCGTTGAAGGAACAAATGTACTCGGCGAAGCACAGCCCGGTGTATTTGCTTCATTCTTCGGACCGGATCTTAAGGGACTTCTCGGAGTTGTTGTTCTTACTTCACTGGGTACCTGGGGACTTCCTCAGATGGTTCAGAAGTTCTATGCTATCAAATCTGAAGATGATATTGCAAAGGGAACAATTATCAGTACTATTTTTGCTGTTGTTGTTGCAGGCGGGTGTTATTTCCTTGGCGGTTTTGGTCGTCTCTTTGATTCACCGGCCATTTACAAAGCAGACGGAAGCATTGCATTTGATACAATCGTTCCCCAGATGCTTTCAAATGTTCCCGATGTTCTTATGGGAATTATAATCGTACTTGTGCTTTCGGCATCAATGTCAACGCTGTCATCACTGGTACTTACATCATCATCAACACTTACACTTGACCTTATAAAGGGCAACATAGTTAAGGAAATGAAAGAGAAGACACAGCTCTTTGTAATGAGAATATTCATTATCGTATTCGTTGTTGTATCTGTTATCCTTGCCCTTGATCCTCCGGCATTTATCGCTCAGCTCATGGGTATTTCATGGGGTGCACTTGCCGGCTCATTCCTTGCACCGTTCCTCCTTGGCTTGTACTGGAAGGGCACAAGCAAAATCGGTGTATGGGCAGGCTTTGTATCAGGTGTTGGTATCACAGTCGGAAATATGTTCTTCAAATGGTTCACATCCTCAATTACAGCAGGTGCATTTGCAATGTGTATTGGATTCGTGGTAGTATTCATTGTTTCATTGATTACTCCTAAGATGTCAAAGGAAAGAATTGCAGAGATATTTGCCTGCTACGAAGAGAAGGTAAGTGTTACAAAGACAATGCTTATCGTAGACGACGAGAAGAAAGAAAACTAAGGAAAGTCAGTTTATTACAAAATGTAAAGCGAGTTGAATGGTTTCATTCGACTCGCTTTTTTTAATCAAAAATTTGTAAAAACAGAAATCTTTCCCTAAGAAGCATCCAGGATAATTCGATTGGCATCAGAAAAGCGTGAAAAAGCAGACTATTTGGATTTTTATGTTGCTTCAAAAGAAGAGGCTGAAAAACAAATAGAACGGGCAGAAGAATCTAATAAACTTATTGCCCAGTACTTAATGGCAAAAAAGTTATTGAAAATGAAAATTAAAGTAAGTTATCAGAAACTGTATAACGGTTAGGTCAATACGCTTTCAATTGATTATACAAATCCTGACCGGCTTTTCTTGAAGGAAACAGTTCCTCGGCATTTTTAAATACTATCCTGGTTTTGTCTGCTGTGTCTATATTTGACGAGTTCACAAGAAGTGAAGAACCACCCATAATGAAACTGTCACAATCCATAAGTTCATGAACTGATTCTGCGAACGGAATTCGTAACATGGGACCTTCGAGAAGGGCTTTGTCCGTCATGTGATAGCAAAGACCTCTGTTGACAATATCAACGTAGTTTATATCGGCAAAATTTATGATGCGTTTTCCTTCACGGGTTTTTATTTCGAGTTTTCTGTCGTCGGTAATAGGTGTTCCGGAAAGAATTACAGCTTTATCAAGAACCTTATGAATCGCTTTAACACTTATGGGTTTGAGCAGATAGAAAAATGCATCCACTTCATAAGATTCCACAGCATATTCCGAAGTGGCTGTAAGATATACGATTTTGCCGTGGTCGCCCATTTGCCTAAGCTTCTGACCGACTTCAATTCCTTTAATTCCCGGCATTATCATATCAAGAATATACATATCAAAGAAGCCGTTTTCTTTGACATACTCAATAAGCTGTTCACCCCCGGGAAACAGCTTTGTTTCGACTTTAATATCATTTGTATGAAAGTAACTTCTGACTATATCATCAACCATGGCTAGTTGCACTGACACATCGTCACATAATGCAATCCTAATCATTGTTCCCCCACTAATATACGCAGATAATTTGTTTCACTATTACGCAGATATTTTGTTTCACTATTACGCAAATAATTTGTTTCACTATATGCACGGATAATTTACTTCATAATTTCTAATATTATACTATCCTTGAAAGCAATAATCAATTTTATGCATTGCTTTTGTGAAAAATTGACTTAAAAGCATTCAAAATTGACTATATTCCTTCTTTGAGGTGTGCTTTTGAGCGGCCTATTCTATAATAAAATGAGAGAAAGGGAGGCAATTATGACTACAAAAACCGATGAGATTACAAGAGAATATTTTGATTCAATGTTAATAAGTCCCAGATATCTTGACGGAGATCTGCCGTCACTTGGTATGGAACTTTGGGGAAAGAAATTTGAGACACCAATAATGACTGCGGCGCTGTCGCATTTGCATAACACATGTGAGAACGGAATGTGCGAGTTTGCACGTGGAGCAAAGAATGCCGGTGCAGTGCATTTTGTAGGAATGTGCGAGGATGATGAGCTGGAGGAAATTTTGACCACGGGAGCAGAAACTGTTAAGATAATCAAACCGCACATGGACGATGAAGTCATTTTCGGAAAGATTGAACGAGCTGCAAAAGGCGGTGCATTTGCGGTGGGAATGGATATTGACCATGCTATTTCCCATAAAGGAGAATATGACGATGTCTTCGGACTTCCGATGAGACCGAAAACAACCGCTCAGCTGGCTGAATATGTTAAGGCAGCATCGAGCGTTGATACCACCGGAATTCCTTTTGTTGTCAAAGGTGTATTGAGTGCAAAGGACGCGGAGAAGAGTGTTGAAGCCGGAGCGGCAGCAGTGCTTGTGTCACATCACCATGGAATAATGGATTGTATGACGCCTCCGCTCATGATGCTTCCGGAAATTGTGGAAGCGGTTAACGGACAGGCTAAGATATTTGTTGATTGCGGAATTGAGAGCGGGATGGATGTGTTTAAGGCTCTGGCGCTTGGTGCTGATGCGGTATGTGTTGGAAGAGCACTTATGGGACCGCTTGCAGAGGGCGCAAAGGGTGTGACAGAGAAAATCAAGCAGATGAACAGTGAACTTAAGGTGGTTATGGCACGTACCGGGGCACGGAATATAAAAGAGATAGATAAGTCAGTTATAAGGTTTCGAAGTTTTTAGGTTTCGAAGTTTAGTTTTCGCAGTTTAGTTTTCGCAGATTAGTTTTTGCAGTTTAGTTTTCGCAGATTTATTGGGAGGAAATTATGAGGCTTGGAATTTCAACATCCCTTGCTGGGATGAAGCCACATCAGTGGGCAGAGAAATTAAGTGAAATCGGATGCGGGGCAGTGGTATTTCCGGTGGATTGTAATGCAGATGACAAGTTAATAGATGAATATGTTAATGAAGCCAAGTCCCATAATCTTGTAATAGCCGAGGTTGGAATTTGGAGAAATGCGCTTGACCGAGATAGTCAAACAAGACAAAAGAATATGGATTATTCAGTTCGGCAACTTGAATTTGCCGACAGGATAGGAGCAAGATGTGCCGTCAATGTGGCCGGAGCTTTCGGTCCGAGATGGGACGGGGGCTATAGGGATAATTTCACTAAAGAAGCATTTGACGAGACAGTCAGGATGATACGTGAGGTTATTGACAGAGCCAATCCTAAGAATACATATTTCACAATCGAGTCCATGCCATGGATGATTCCGACAGGACCCGAGGAATATCTGAAGCTTCTTGCGGCAGTGGACAGAGAACGTTTTTCGGTGCATTTGGACATAATCAATATGATAAACAGTCCGCAAAGATATTTCTTTGCTCCTGAATTTTTGGAGGAATGCTTCTCGCTTCTGGGAGACAAAATAAAAAGCTGTCATCTGAAGGATATCAAACTGCTTGATGAGTATACTTTTAGACTGGAAGAATGCGCCTGTGGGGAAGGAACCTTTGATATTGCAAGGTATATTTCACTGGCGAATTCGGTTGATACACAAATGCCTATGATTATAGAGCATCTGACTGACGATGAAGCTTATTACGAGAGCGTTAAATATGTGAAGAGCATCAAAGAATGCTAAAGCGCAGACCGGGTAAAGCGAAAACTGAACCCAAATGCAAACGAGTAAAAGAGGCAAAAAGGCGGATAAAAAGGAAAAAAACTTGATATTATCTGCCTCAAGAAAGCCATAAAGGGCGGATAAAAAAGAAAAAACTTGATATTATCTGCCTCAAGAAAGCCATAAAGGGCGGATAAAAAGGAAAAAACACTTGAATTATCTGCCCAAGAAAGCCCAAAAGGGCGGATAAAAAGGAAAAAACACTTGAATTATCTGCCCAAGAAAGCCCAAAAGGGCAGATAAAAAGGAAAAACCACATGAATTATCTGCTCAAAGAAAGCCAAAAGGGCGGATAAAAAAGAAAAAGTGCAGGAATTATCTGTCCAAGAAAGGCAAGTGGGGCAGACAAAACGCAAAATGCGTAAAAACTGTATCAAAATGCGACAAATTGAATCCCGATATTCTTCCTGCATATGATATTCTTATGTAAACAGGGCTTGTACTAAGGGTAGGAGTTTTGTGGACTTGTCAAAGGGGGCAGGTAGTTTTCGGGTTTGTCACGCGGTGTGGGGGCGCACTGCGAGACTGTATCCCCGATTGGGTAGATTGAACTATTCCGATTGGGTGGAATGAACTATTCCCGATTGAGTGGATTGAACAAAGTTAGTGTGGGGGCTGCTTATGTCTCAAGAGACTGAACTATTTACCGATTATTTTGAACTGTTTAACAAGTATAATATGTTTGTTAGGGAATCCAAGGGTACAGAGGATGCCATTGGAAAATTTTTGCGCGGGTTTGTTGACATTTATGATGCTGACAAAGCGCGCATTTTTGAAATAACCGGTGATATTGTCAAGAAGACTTACGAAGCCTGCGCAGAAGGATTGGATTCTGATAAGCGTTATATTGATTCGGCACCGAGATATGTTAGTAATGCATGGCTTGAGATGTTCGGCACTGAAAGAAAAGCATTTGCCGGAAATATAGAGTACTTTGAGAAAAGGGACGAGAGTGTATATGATGCCTTGCAAGTGCTGGGAGTAAGTAGCTTTATTGCGACTCCGATCAGTGACTTCAATGACATTTTTGCTTATGTGGTTATTGAAAACCCTCATAGGATGCAGAACGAGACATATCCGCTAAGTCTTGGCGGAGTTTTCTTAAAAGCGGAGCTGATTCGTCGAAACAGTGACGCAAGGAAACAAAAGGAGAATTTGACATTTAAACTGTTGGAAAGAGCGATTATTTCCAAGGCATACAGTTACTATAGTGTAAATGTTTCAAAAAATGAAATGTTGCTTCCGATTTTGGAGGTAATAGGCGGACAAAACTATGATTATTCCAATAAATTTGGGAAAAATCTTCCAAGTTATGATGAAATAATTAAAATTGCTGCGGATGCCTATGTTGATGAGGAATATAAGGAAGGATACAGACATTGTCTTTCCAGCAGTTATCTGTTGGAACAGTTTAAGAACGGCGAGACGATGCCGGAATATACCTGCCGAATTCATTCCTCGAAGATAGGATGGCATTATCGAAAATACGTAATATACATGGCGGAGGATTTGTTGACCGGGGATGTATTTGCTTTAGAGGTGGCTTATAACATTTCCGATGAAATAGAGGCCAAGAAAATCCAGGAAGAACAACATAAAGAACTTGAAAAGGCGCTCAATGCAGCACGAATAGCCAATGAAGCAAAAACAAAATTCATGTTCAACATGAGCCATGATGTCCGTACTCCGCTTAATGCGGTTATGGGATTTGTCGGTATGGCAAAGCGAAACATTGGCGATATTGAAAGAGTATTGGATTGCCTCAATAAAATGGAAACATCCGGAAAACAACTGGTTAACATAATAAATGATGTTCTGAAGATATCCAGAATTGAGTCCGGACAGCAGGAGATTGTTACCAAACCGATTTCTATCGGTGTCGGTGCAACAGAACTTGAGATTGTATTTATGCCTGCGATGGAAGAAAAACACATTTTCTTCGAGACGGGTGCAAGAAATATTCGAGACCTTTATGTGTATGCAGATCAGCAGCACATAAATCAGGTTATCTTTAACGTAATGAGCAACGCAATCAAGTACACTCCGGCGGGCGGAAAAATCATCTATTCCTTTGAGCAAATGGATGATCTTGAGGACGGAAGAGGAGTATACCGCTGGACGATTAAGGATAACGGAATAGGAATGAGCGAAGACTTCCTTGAGCATATTTATGAACGCTTCAGCCGTGAACGGACCACAACCGAAAGCGGAATCGAAGGAACCGGACTTGGAATGTCGTTGGTGCATGAACTCGTTGAACTGATGGGAGGATCAATTAAGGTCGAGAGTAAGAAAGGCGAAGGCACAAAGGTTTCATTTGACATTCCTCTTGTAAAGACTACGATTGATGAAGTCATGAAAAATGAGAATGAGAAGGGACCGAAGGAAATCGGTGTCTCACTTAAGGGGAGACGCGCTCTTCTTGTTGAAGATAATGACATGAACCGTGAGATAGCAATTGACTTGCTTGGTCTATTGGAAATGGAGGCCGATGAGGCGACGGACGGTGATGTGGCAGTTGAGAAACTTAGGGAAAAGGGACCGGATTACTACGATGTGGTTCTAATGGATATACAGATGCCGCGAATGGACGGGTACACAGCAACAAAAGAGATTAGGAAAATGTTCCCGGAGAAGGATTTGCCGATAATTGGTCTTTCGGCAAATGCATTTGACGAGAACAAGAAAATGTCTCGTGAGGCGGGTATGGATGACCACGTTGCAAAGCCTATAAATGTGATAACGTTAAAACGTGTACTGTGTATGTACTTGAAATAGTGGGGCATCTCACCTTGCCCTTAAGGCTTGCGATGAAGAAGTGTCATAAAGAAGTGTCATAAAGAAGTGTCATGAAGAAGTGTCATGAAGAAGTGTCATATAGATTTGTCATATAGCGAAGGGAACAATCCGGGGGGAGTAGGATTGAGCGAGGGTGTGACATGCGAAATACAATACTGATTATTGACGATGTGGAAGTAAACAGAGATATTTTGGCGGATATTCTGCAGGACGAGTATGAGATACTGACTGCTTCGGACGGAATCGAAGGAATGGAAATTATCAACAGGGAAAAGGATAACCTTGTTGCAGTTTTGCTCGATCTTGTTATGCCAAATATGGATGGCTACGAGGTGCTGGATGCTCTGAAAGAAACAGATTTTATGGTTACTATACCGGTGCTTGTTATCAGTACTGAAGAATCGTCGGTTTCCGAGAGGGAGTGCTTTGCAGCGGGAGTCAGCGACTTTATACATAAGCCATTTAGCAGAGATGTTATAAGAGCAAGAGTAAACAATACCGTTAATCTGTACCTTTATAAGAGACATCTGGAGCAGACTGTTGAAGAGCAGACACAGATTATCAAAAACAGAAGCGACGGAATGGTGCTGCTTTTGGCGGGTCTTGTTGAAACAAGGGATATCGAAAGCGGTTCCCATGTAAAACGTGTTCAGGGATACACCCAGATTCTTGCAAAAAGACTGGGCTATAAGTATCCGAGATATGGCCTGAATGATGAAAAAATAGAAAGAATAGTATCTGCCAGTGCTCTTCACGACGTGGGTAAAATCGGGATTAGGGACGCGATTTTACTCAAACCCGGAAAACTTACAACGGATGAGTTCGAGGAAATGAAGAAGCACACGCTTATCGGAGCGGATTTTATTAGGCGTTCCGATAATGCCTGGGATGAGGATTACAACAGAGTAAGCTACGAGATAGCAAGATATCATCATGAAAAATTCGATGGTAAAGGCTATCCGGAGGGACTTAAGGGTAATGAAATCCCAATTTCGGCACAGATAGTATCGATAGCAGATGTTTATGACGCACTGGTTAACAAACGCTGCTACAAGGAAGCATTTGCAAAGGAGAAGGCATTTGATATGGTTCTCAAGGGTGAATGCGGACAATTCAATCCTGATTTGCTGGATTGCTTTATTGATACCATTGACGAATTTGAGGAACTGGCAGAGATTCTTAGAGATTGATTTTGTGGGGACAAAAGGAGAGGAAAGGTAGGACTGACTTTATGACAATTGAGGAACTGTACGAAAGTATCGGGGCAAATTATAAGGACGCTATTGAACGTCTTGTATCCGAGAAGTTTATAACCAAATATATTATTAAGTTTCTGGAGGACGACTCTTATAATAATCTTATGACGGCATGGAAGGAACATAAGTCGGATGAGGAAATGTTCCGTGCAGCACATACCCTTAAGGGCGTGTGTCTGAATTTTGCGCTTGATGCACTGTTTGTTCCTACAAATATCATTACCGATCATTACAGAGAGAACGGTGGTCACAAGGTTGATAACCTGGAAGAGGTTTTTGCCGAACTTGAGAATGTGTATAATGAAATGATTGTGAAGATAAAGGAATTTGCAGAGGAAAGAAAATAACATATTTAAGATTTAGGAATGATATTAATAAGGCGTTGCAGTGAAGCAACGCCTTTTCGGGTTGTCAAACATAATCCCGCATGATACAGTAAAAGCAAGCAGTTTCAAACATTCACTTTTAGGAAAACTCGTATATTCAATATTGAGTGGTTCACTTCAAATCAAAAACAAATCTGAATCAAATCTTTGAAATCCTGCTAAAACACAAATTCATTAAAGCAGGAAAAGGTTTGAGA
>JAZUDO010000046.1:0-24750 GCA_045639685.1 Lachnospiraceae bacterium | reverse complement strand
AATTAACTATAAAAACAATCGGCAAAAATAGCCAAAGGAAGACTGCCGAACTGAAAACCATCTATTGTACTCCTCAAAATCCGCACAATTATTTCATACTGTATCATGAAAAGCAGACTCAACATCAAATAAACATATCAGACGAATTATACACAAATGCTTGGAGGATGTAAAGGAGACAGCCATATTAAGTAACGAGACCGGCAAAACCGGTCTCGTTACTTAACAAACTGATTACATCATTCCCATTCCACCGCCTGCAGGCATAGGAGGAACATCTTCCTTAATTGTAGCAACAACAGATTCTGTTGTAAGGAGTGTTGCTGCAACCGAGCATGCATTCTGAAGTGCTGATCTTGTAACCTTGGCAGGATCAAGAATACCTGCAGCTACCATATCAACATATTGCTCATTTAATGCATCAAAGCCTGTACCGATTTCTGATTCACGAACCTTGTTAATGATTACAGAACCTTCAAGACCTGCATTGTTTGCTATATGGAACAGCGGAGCTTCCAAAGCCTTAAGAACAATGTTTGCACCTGTCTTCTCGTCTCCTTCAAGTGTTTCGGCAAGCTTTGCAACTTCCTTTGAAGCGTGGATATAAGCAGAACCACCACCTGCGATGATACCCTCTTCAACTGCAGCACGTGTTGCGGCAAGAGCATCCTCAAGACGAAGCTTTGCTTCCTTCATTTCTGTCTCTGTTGCTGCTCCGACACGAATAACGGCAACGCCACCTGCAAGCTTAGCAAGTCTCTCCTGAAGCTTCTCTCTGTCAAAATCAGATGTTGTCTCTTCGATCTGCTTCTTAATCTGTCCTACACGTCCCGTAATTGCAGCCTTATCGCCTGCGCCTTCAACGATAACAGTATTTTCTTTCTGAATCTTAACTGATTTTGCTCTACCGAGCATCTCAAGAGATGCCTCTTTAAGCTCAAGGCCAACTTCCTCTGAAATTACTGTACCGCCTGTAAGAATAGCTATATCTTCAAGCATAGCTTTTCTTCTGTCGCCGTATCCCGGCGCTTTAACAGCAACAACGTTAAAGGTTCCGCGAAGTTTGTTAACAATAAGTGTTGTAAGAGCTTCGCCTTCAACATCCTCTGCGATTATAAGAAGCTTGCTGCCTGACTGAACAATCTGCTCAAGAACAGGAAGAATCTCCTGAATATTGGAAATCTTCTTATCCGTAATAAGAATATACGGATTATCAAGAACAGCTTCCATCTTCTCTGTATCTGTTACCATGTAAGCTGAAATGTATCCTCTGTCAAACTGCATACCTTCAACAAGGTCAAGCTCGGTCTGCATTGTCTTTGACTCTTCTATTGTAATAACACCGTCGTTGCTAACCTTTTCCATAGCATCTGCAACAAGTGTACCAACCTCTTCATCACCTGCAGAAATAGCAGCAACTCTTGCGATATGCTCTTTTCCGTTAACCTTTGAGCTCATACCTGCAATTGCATTAACAGCTGTTTCTGTTGCCTTCTTCATACCCTTACGAAGGATAATCGGGTTAGCGCCTGCTGCAAGGTTCTTGATTCCTTCATGAACCATAGCCTGAGCAAGAACTGTAGCTGTTGTTGTACCGTCACCTGCAACATCGTTTGTCTTTGTTGCAACTTCCTTAACAAGCTGTGCACCCATATTCTCAAATGCATCTTCAAGTTCGATTTCCTTTGCAATTGTAACACCGTCATTTGTAATAAGGGGTGCGCCGTAGCTCTTATCAAGAACAACATTTCTTCCCTTTGGTCCAAGTGTTACTCTAACTGTATCGGCCAGCTGGTTAACACCGCTTTCAAGTGCCGCACGTGCTTCTGCGCCATACTTAATTTCTTTAGCCATTTTAATAAATCTCCTTTATAATTAAAGTCTTCGTATCACGAAATTCGTCTATTGAATAATTGCAAGAATGTCAGCCTGCTTAACAACGATGAATTCCTCATCATCAAGCTTAACATCCGTACCTGCGTACTTGGAATAAATAACGTTGTCACCAACCTTAACTTCCATCTTAACTTCCTTGCCGTCAACCATTCCGCCCGGTCCTACAGCAACTACTTCTGCCTGCTGCGGTTTTTCTTTGTTCTGACCCGGTAAAACAATTCCTGACTTGGTTGTCTCTTCAGCAACTAACTGCTTCAATACGACTCTGTCGCCTAATGGTACTAATTTCATGAGATTCGCCTCCTTTTATTCTCTAATGTTACATTTTAACGGTAAAATATTATTTTTCAACCTTAAAAGCTTCTAATTTATAATATTTTTATATTTCCAAAAAGAAAGAGCAGTTTTCGCTGCTCTTTCGACCCCTTGGGTAATAATAATACAATTAATTTTAGTAATCATTTAGTTTCTGTGCCGAATCATTTAGCCTGCTGACTATATGCATCATCTCGTCAACAACTCTAATGTTTGCTGTCGCATCAGAATATGCGATATCTGCCTGAGCCGAAACCTCTTCGGAAACAGAGGAAACACTGCTTATGTTGTTAACAATCTCGTTGTTTGCATTTTCCAAAACACGAACTGCTTCCGTAAGTTTATTGGAATTTCTGTCAATGTGAAGGCTTGTGGATTTAACATCATTAAGCTTCATGTTTGTGGCATCGGCACATGAATTCTGCCTTGCGTTGTTACCAAGAAGAATCTCTGTCTTCTCAACTACTGCGTCAACCTGTGCGGAAATATCATCAATAAGGGCAGAAATCTCGGTTGTTGCATTCTGGGTCTGTACAGAAAGATTGTTGACCTCTCCCGCAACCACGGCAAAACCTCGTCCTGCTTCACCTGCTCTTGCGGCTTCAATGGTCGCATTAAGCGCAAGCAGTGACGTCTGCTCTGCAACATCGTTTATCAATGAGATAATCTGCTTCATGGACATGGTATTCTGCAAAAGTGCATCCAGCGACTTACGAACATCATTTCCCGCCATTTCGGAAGCGGAAGCTGCATCCAGCATCTGCTGCATAATATTCATACTTTCATCAACGCTTCTTGCGGCATCAGCCACGTAGGAGCTGATTTTATCGGAAATGGTTGATACTGTCTGAATCTGCTTCTGAATATCCGAAGTCATTGTTAACTGACCCGAAACCGCACTTGCTGTATCGGATATACCGTTATTGATTTCAGACATACCTGTCTGTGTTTTAAAAATGGAATCCTTAAGGGTATCCATAAATGAAACACTCTGGGCAATGTCCTTAGACATATCGGTTGCAAGTTCTATCAGTGCCTCTGATTTGCTCTGCTGACGCTGCTCCTCACGTTGAACAATCTCCATCTTTTCATCATTAAGTGTCTTAATAAATCTTGAAGACAAGACACTGAAGGCTCCGGCCATACAGATAAAGAATACCTGAAATGCTCCTTCAATTATGGAAATACGCGGATTTTCACGCGTAAGTTCAAATATGGCCCAGGCAACATTGATGCCTCCGGCTCCGATTGCAACAATGTATGCAAAGAATATATCATAGAAAATAGCGTTAATCATGATAGCCGGTATAATCGTTATTAAAACAATCGTATACCTGGACATAAACATCGCAGCAATATAATAAGCCGCAAATCCCACAAGCATAACTACTTTTATGGAAACAGAATCACTTTTTGCATTGAAAAAGATAAATAAAAGAACATCCGTCAAAATAAGGATTGCCATGTAAATCAAACAATTCTTCACATCCTCAAGTTTAAGAACAATCTCCATTACATTAAAAATGATAATAGACAGGGAAAGCCCCAGGTACAATTTGATTGCAGTCCTGTTCTGTCTTGTCAGTTCTATATTCATATTATCCTCCGCTATAACCCCTTTTTAGCATACCCATAAAAATTCAATTGAATATACTTTATATATTTTAACATATTTAAAATGAATTTTGTCAGACAATTCTTCAAAACTTGCATTTTACATTGCTTTTTTATAGAATATGTAGTGTTGCATAAATATAAGTAAGAGGAAACAGAAATGATAAGTGCTAATAACGTATCTCTCCGATTTGGCAAAAAAGCCTTATTCGAGGATGTAAACATTAAATTTACTGAAGGAAACTGTTATGGTTTAATCGGTGCCAACGGTGCCGGCAAATCAACCTTCCTTCGCATTCTTTCGGGAAATCTTGAAACAACAAGCGGTGAAATAGCCATTACTCCCGGCCAAAGAATGTCTGTTTTGGAGCAGGACCATTTCAAATACGACAATTACAACGTACTTGATACCGTAATTCTCGGCAACCCAAGACTGTATGAAATAATGAAGGAAAAGGATGCCATCTACGCCAAGGAAGATTTTTCCGACGAGGACGGAATTCGTGCCAGCGAGCTTGAGGCCGAATTTGCGGAAATGGACGGCTGGGAAGCAGAATCCAACGCAGAAACACTTCTGAACGGTCTGGGAATTGAAACAGAACTTCATTATTGTATGATGTCAGAGCTTGACGGTAACCAGAAGGTTAAGGTTCTTCTGGCAAAGGCTCTTTTTGGCAATCCTGATATTCTTCTTCTGGATGAGCCTACAAACCACCTTGATCTTGATGCCATCGAATGGCTCGAGGAATTTTTGATTAATTTTGAAAATACAGTCATTGTAGTCAGCCATGACAGATATTTCTTAAATAAGGTATGTACACATACAGCCGACATTGATTACGGCAAAATTACTCTCTTTGCCGGAAACTATGATTTCTGGTATGAATCAAGTCAGCTTATGATTAAGCAGATGAAGGAAGCCAACAAGAAGAAGGAAGAAAAGATTAAGGAATTGCAGGAATTCATTCAGCGTTTCTCTGCAAATGCTTCAAAATCAAAACACGCTACTTCAAGAAAACGTGCTCTTGAGAAAATCGAACTTGATGAGATGAAACCTTCTTCAAGAAAATATCCATACATTGACTTCAGACCTGACAGAGAAATCGGTAACGAAGTTCTTACGGTTGAAGGCATTAGCAAGACAATCAACGGTGAAAAGGTTCTTGATAATGTTTCATTTATCATGGGACATGACGATAAAATTGCCTTTGTCGGAAGCAACGAGCTTGCAAAGACAACTCTATTTAAGATTCTTATGGGTGAAATGGAACCGGACGAGGGTACTTATAAGTGGGGTGTTACAACCTCCCAGGCATATTTCCCAAAGGATAATTCAGATGAATTCAATAATGACTATACAATTACCGAATGGCTCACAGGCTATTCTCCCATCAAGGATGTTACTTACGTCAGAGGCTTCCTGGGAAGAATGCTTTTCGCAGGCGAGGACGGCGTTAAACGTGTCAAGGTTCTTTCCGGTGGTGAAAAGGTAAGATGTATGCTTTCAAAGATGATGATAAGCGGTGCAAACTGTCTTATACTGGATGAACCCACAAACCACCTCGACATGGAAGCAATTACTGCTCTCAATGAAGGACTTATCAAATACAAAGGTGTTGCACTCTTCTCCTGCCGAGATCATCAGTTTGTTCAGACAACGGCAAACAGAATTATCGAAATAATGCCCGGCGGATCAATTATTGACAAGATAACAACCTATGATGAATACCTTGCAAGTGATGAAATGGCAAGAAAACGTACGGTATATATTGCAAACCGTGAGGATGATGATAACTAATTTACAGGGGTGATTTATATCACCCCTTTTTAGGTGAAATATGAAAGCTGTTGATTTACATACACATTCAAATAAATCAGACGGAAGTCTCTCTCCTGCTGAACTCGTAAGGCATGCCGCTCAAATCGGTTTAAGTGCTATAGCGCTCACCGATCATGATACTATTGAAGGTCTCGATGAGGCCATGGAAATGTCACATGCTCTAAATATTGAAGTAGTTCCTGGCGTTGAACTCTCCTGTGATCTTTGTGGTAAGGATGTCCATATAGTAGGTCTCTTTATTGATTACAAAAATGAAGAATTCTTACAGGAGTTACAAATCTTTGTTGATTCACGTGATAACCGCAACAAAAAAATGTGTCATGTCCTTACTGAACACGGAATTAATATCGATTACGATGAACTGGTTGATTTTTGCGGGGATTCGGTTATAACCAGGGCACATTTTGCACGTCTGATATTGCAAAAGGGCTATGTCAAAAGTTTAAAGGAAGCCTTTGACAGATACATCGGCGATGGTTGTCCATGCTTTGTTCCCCGTGAAAAGGTTACTCCTGTTGAAGGGATACGTTTAATAAAAAGAGCCGGTGGTATTCCGATTCTGGCACATCCTCTTCTCCTTAAAATGGGAAAAGATACACTGGATAAACTGGTAAGTGAATTAAAAAACGAAGGACTTATGGGTCTTGAAGCTCTGTACTGCACCTACACTCCCGCCGATGAACGTGATATGAGGGCTCTTGCGCAAAAATACAACCTGCTGATAAGCGGAGGAAGTGATTTTCACGGTGCAGCAAAACCGGACCTTGAACTTGGAACCGGCTATGGAAAACTCTATGTTCCCGAAGAAATATTAGACACTCTAAAAAGGGCAAGAAAAATATGAAAACCATCATTTTCACAGATCTTGACGGTACTCTCTTAAACAGTGATTCCGTCATAACAGAATATACTTACAATGTGCTGAAAAACTATACCGAACAGGGTAACATTCTGGTTCTTTCATCCGGTCGTTCATTAAAGAGTGTAAAAAAAGTAAAAAATGACCTGAAACTTGATTTTAAGGGAATGTACATCTGCGCTTCAAACGGCACCCAGGTCTACGACTGTGAAACGGATGAAATCATTTTCGAAGAACGAATGAATATGGAAGATGTAAAAAAGATTTTTGCCCTTAATAAATCGATGGACATACATATTCAGACATATTCGGACGAGGAACTGATTGTACATAAATCCGACAAAGAATCAGACTATTACTGCATTCGATGCCCTCTGCCTGTAATGGAATGCAACAATCCGGCAGATACACTAAAATTCCCACCCTGTAAGATGCTTGCCATTGATTTAAATGACAAAAGCCGACTTGATAAATTGTCTGATTACATAAGTGAAGAATACCCTCATCTTACAACATTATTTTCAAATCCAATGTATCTTGAAATATTCTCTTCAAAAGCCGGTAAAGGTAATTCACTTCGATATTTGTGCGAACACCTTTCTATCCCCATTACGTGCTCATATGCATTTGGTGACGAGGAAAATGACATTGCAATGCTTGAGGCTGCGGGAACGGGAGTTGCAATGAAAAATGCCAATCCGATTCTCAAAAAATATGCAAATGATATCACACAATTTGATAATACCTGCGATGGTTTGGCAAGATATATAGAAGCGAAAATTAATTGTTTAAAAAAAGTAAAAAATTAAACAAAAAAAGTAAAAAATTAGTTTGCTTTTTGTGATATTCTATATATAATATTTTGTAGAGAGGTGAACAATTATGGGAATAAAAGATGTTATCGAAACCGTTAAAAGACCTACAACCTTATTTTTTGACGGTGAATATTACGACAGTGTAGACGAGCTTCTTGCTGCTTGTAATATTACCAGGGCGGATTACACACAGGTAAAGGCTACACATCGTGATTGGGATGCAATGAACGTTGTTGATTTCCTTGTAAAATCTAACAAGGGCGTATTACCTTCTAAGAATCCTCAGTATAAGCCCAAGTCTGCTGCAGAAAGCAATGAGCCGGTAATTAATGTACTGGACATTCCTGCTGAAGAAAAGAAGGAAGCTGAACCTGCCAAGGTCGAAGAAGTTAAGGCTGATGAAAAGGTTGAAGAAGCTAAGGCTGAAGAAGTTAAAGCTGAAGAAGAAAAACCTGAAGATGCCAAAGCTGATGATAAGGCAGACGAGAAGCCTGAAGATGAAAAAGCCGATGAAGTTAAGGCTGATGATGCCAAAACCGATGACAAGGCTGATGACAAGGCTGACGAAGCTAAAGATGATTCTGCAGATAAAGCTGATAAAGCAGATGAAGAGGCTAAGGTTGAAGAAAAGGTTGAAGAAACCAAAGATGTTAAAGATGAGCCTGTCGTAGAGACAGCAGAGGACAAGACTAAGGAGGAAGTACCAATGAACGAGTACGATTACACACAGGCTGCTGATGCAGCAAAGGCACCTAAGGCTGCTCCTGCTCCAAGTGGAAGCACAGCTAAGGCATTTGATGAATTATTGGCTAATCTTAATATTGCCAAGGAAGGTTACCTTGTTGTTAAACAGGTTGAATCAAGTATGTCAGATCTTGACATCGTTAATGCTATCCTTACAACAAAGGGCAATCCTGTTGGTGAGACATCAAAAGACTTTGATGAACTTCTTAACAACCTTAATACACCAAAGATTGGCTTCCAGCTTGTTAAACAGATTCACAATGACTGGTCAGATCTTGATGTTATCAATGCAATCATTAAGAGCAGATAATCAAATCAATCTTATAAAAAAAGGTCTTCCGTTTTCGGAAGGCCTTTTTTATTCCTATACTCTTCACTATTCTGCAATATCTGATGTACAGTGAGGACACTTTGTAGCTTTAATAGAAATCTTTTCATGGCAATAGGGACATTCTTTTGTATCCGGTGCCGGTTCCTCTTTTTTCTTATTAAGTTTATTTACTGATTTAACAAAAATAAAGATTACAAGTGCAATCAAAATAAAATTAATAATGGCAGAAATAAAAGAACCATAATTTAATGTTGCCGGTTCCTCTCCTTCTCCAAGAATAATCTTTAATTCTGTAAAATCAAAACCGCCTGTAAGAAGAGAAAGCAAAGGATTAATTATATCTGCAACCAAAGAATTGACGATTGCGGTAAAAGCACCACCGATTATTACACCGACAGCCATATCCATTACATTTCCTCTGGAAATAAACTCTTTAAATTCTTTTACAAAACCTTTCATCATAACCTCCTGTTTGGATTTATTACACTAACACTATTATAACATTAATATCGAACAGTTGATATTAAATCATTTATATTATATTTGTACTATAAATTTATAAAAAATTCTTCTTTTTTTGCTATTTTTTTCAAAAAAAACAACAAAAATATTCAATTACGTTATATAATAAAAATAATGATTGGAGGAATATACCATGGCATTAAGAGATATAGTAAAAAAGCCAACTACTCTTTACTATGACGGAAGCTATTACGATACCATTGAAGAACTTCTTGACGATTGTAATATTGACAGAAATGATTACAATGCAGAACGTTCCGCTCATCGTGACTGGGATCCGGTCAATGTGGTTGATAATCTTGTAAAAAACAAAAAAGGTGTTTTACCATCAAAGACTAAAGCAATACGTGCTGCTGAAGAAAAGGCTGCTGCTCTGAAGGCTGCTGCTGAAGCTAAAGCTGCTCAGGAAGCAAGAATTGCTGCAGAGAAGGCTGCCGAAGAAGCAAGGCTCGCCGCTGAGAAGGCCGCTGAAGAAGAAGCTGCCCGTGCCGCTGCTGAAGCTAAGGCTGCTGAAGAAGCAAGACTTGCTGCACAAAAGGCTGCTGAAGAAGCACAAAGAGCTGCTGAAGAAAAAGCTGCTGAAGAAGCAAAACGTGCCGAAGAAGAAGCTCGCATTGCTGCTGAAAAGGCCGCTGAAGAAGCTGCCAAGAAGAATGCCGAGGTATCTTCTCCTGTTTCGGTTGCCGATGATGATGCAACTACTGCAGCAGAAAAGGCTGCACAGGAAGCTGCCATGAGAGCACAACAGCTTGAAGAGGCAAGACTCGCCGCAGAAGCAAAAGCCGCTGAAGAAGCTGAAAAAGCTGCCGCTATGGCTAAGGCTGCTGAAGAAGCAATGGCCGCTGCACAGAGAGCCATCGCTGAAGCTAAAGCTGCTGAAGAAAAGGCAAGACAGGAAGCAGAAGCTAGAGCTGCCGAAGAAGCCAGACTTGCTGCAGAGGCTCAGCGAGCACTTGAAGAAGCTGCCAAAGCCGCTGAAGAGGCAAGACGTGCCAAGGAAGCAAAGGCTGCCGAGGACGCAAGACGTGCCGAAGAAGCAAGACTTGCACTTGAAGAGGCTGCTCGTGCTGCAGAAGAAGCTGCCGCTGCTGAAGAGGCTGCCAAGGCTGATGCTGAGGCAAAAGCTGCCGAAGATGCAATGGCTGCTATGCAGGCTGCTATGGCAAGCCAGCAGGCAAACAAAGCCGTTGATGATGCAGCAAAGGCTGAACTCGAAGCAGAAATTGCTGCAAAAGAAGCACGTGAATTGGAAGAAGTTATGGCAAACAGGACTGTTGTATCTCCTGAAGAAGCCAAAGAAATTGAACTTGCAATTCTTGAAGCTCAGGAAAAATACGCAAATGCCAAAGCTGCTGCTGCTAAAGCCGCTGAGGAAAGAGCTGCTGCTGAAGCAATTGCCATTGAAAAGCGTATGGAAGCTGAGCAGAAATCTCTTGCAAGAGCAAAAGCTGATGCAGAACACAGCGCTGCTGCAGAACTTACCAGAATGCTTCAGGAAGCATATGATGCAGCAAAGGTTGCCGCAACATTCCATCCTGTTGAAGTTGCAACTCCCGCTCCTGTTGTTGAAGAGCCTGTTTCAACCTATGATATTCCGATTGATATTCGTCTTTTAATTGGAAATCTTGGAATAGATGATGATAGATTCTTATCAATTAAGAAAGAAAACATGGATAAGACAGATCTTGAAGTAATAAATATTATTATCAAAGGTCATGTATAAATCATCATAATTATATATTAGAAATGTATAAAAAAAGATATCCCGGTACATATCAATCTCGGGATATCTTTTTCTATTTATGCTTCAATTATAAGGTACCTTCCATCCCCTATTGCAAATACTTCATCTGCATCGAGGATTTCATTTTCATCGGCACCCTCAATATCAATTCCTTCTTCGTCAAAATACTCCCAAACTTCCTTGGGTGAATCAACAACAACCGCCATTACCTCAGACAAAAAATCATCTGCCTCTTCTCTTGTAGCCGCAACCTCTTCCGGAAACAGCTTTGTCTGGTTCGTCAAAAAAGCGTCAAGAACTGCATCGTCATAATTCTTCATATTTAGTCCTCCTGTCCCAAAAGATAATCAATAAACTGCTGTGCACTTCTGCCGGAGTATCCTCCGTGGCTCATCTCCCATTTGTTGGCTTCAGCCATCAATTCTTCATCGGTTAATGGAATTTCATTACGCTTGGCAAGAACACGGACAATATTCTGATATTCCTTTTTATCCGGTACTCCGAAGAAAATTGATACACCGAATCTTGCAACAAGTGAAAGTTTCTCCTGCATTGTATCCCTGACATGAAGTGTATCGTCTCTTTCAGAAAACGTCTCTGTAATGAGGTGTCTTCTGTTGGATGTTGCATATATAAGTACGTTCTTAGGCTTCTTTTCAAGGCCACCTTCTATTACTGCCTTAAGATACTTATATTCTATTTCAAAATCTTCAAAGCTCAGATCATCCATATAAATGATAAATTTGTAGTTTCTATTCTTAATCTGAGCAATAACATCATTTAACATCTTAAACTGATGTTTATATACTTCGATGACACGAAGCCCCCGGTCATAATATGCATTGGCTATCGCCTTGATTGATGAGGATTTACCGGTACCGGCGTCACCAAAAAGCAAACAGTTATTGGCCTTTTTACCATTAACAAATGCTTCCGTATTATCCGTCAGTTTCTTTTTGGCTATCTCATATCCCACAAGATCATCAAGCTTGACATGGGCAATATTTAAAATGGGTTCAATAACAGCGCCCTCTTCTGTTTCTTCTATCCTAAAGGCCTTATGAAGTCCAAATTTACCAACTCCGTAATCCTTATAAAACTCTGTAAGTGTATCCTTCATTTCTTCAGGAGTGTTGTTCTCATTAAAACGTCCGGCAAGAGTGCAGATTCTCTCTTTAATTCTCTGGTTATAAACCTTACTCTCTTCATCACTTGCCGTATAGTTGGTTATAAGTTCAAAACCATTTATCTCAAGATATCGAACCATCTCCGAAAAATCATAATCAAACAACTGCTTAAAGATAACAATATCATGCAGAACTGCCTGATTGATTGTTCCCTCAATATTACCTTTTATCTCTGTAGAACGGCTGTAACTGTTCTCATTATTAACAAGAACGTTACTAAGATAACAATGCCACAAATTCCCGGAAAAACCATGATTTCCTGCAAGTTCAAAAAGTCCATGCATTGACGAATAGAATACTTCCTTCATCTTAGCCTTGTCTCTGTGGGCTTCATCCATTTCCATACAGTCCATAAGATAAGACATATCAAGAAGAATTGTTTCTTCTGCGTCTATCTTATATACCATAAGTTCACTAATTTTCATACTTAAGCCACCTTCAATCTTTTCTTTCTATCTAAAACAATATCTTATCGCAAGATTACCTTGATATCAATAAATTCTACGTCTATACTATAAAAAAAGGCAATTTTTTACAGGGAGAACATGAATGAATAAAAAGCGAAATATCGCCATTATTATAGGCTTACTGATTATAATTACCGCAATGGTTGTTCTTATTGTTTCCAAGAACAAAGCCCCCGACAATCCTCCGGAAACAGTCGGTAATACTCCGTCCAATCTCTACAATGGCGGAACCTTCTGCCAGTACGGTGATTTAGTATTCTTTGCCAATTCCAACGATGGCGATGCGCTTTATGTAATGAACAAGGATGAATCAGGTGCCAAAAAACTGAACAGTTCTTCTGTTCTTTCAATTAACGCAGACAAAGACCGTGTATACTATTCTCTGTCAGGTAAATCTTCCGGAACAGGTCTCGGCTATGTAAGAAAATCAGCGGGATTATACAGTTGTAATCATAGGGGAAATGATAGTCTTTGCTACACCTTCAACCCTGTGGCAAAAGCTTCCTTGTGCGGAAATAAACTCTTCTACCTTAACTATGAAAAGCAGTCCGGAACATCACTTTATGCCATTTCAATAGATAAAAAGAATAACCATCAGGTTGACAATGCCATGATAAATCCCTCCTGCGCGAAGGATGGATATATCTATTACAACGGTGTAAAAAATGATCATCTAATGTATGCCCTGAACGGCTCAAATGAATCATCCACTGTATTGGTTGAAACAGATATGTATATGCCTGTATATCACGATGACGGCATGGTATATTATCTTGACCCTACAGATGATTATTCACTCTGTGTAATAAACCCCCAAAGCGGCGAAAAGACGCTCCTTTCATCTGAGCGTCTTGATTTCTTCAACATATACGGAAATGTAATATATTATCAGGTAAGTGTCGGCAAAACCCCTGCTCTTCACAAAATCAATTCCGATGGTTCCAACGATTCAATCGTTGCTTCCGGAGTCTATACGGATATCCAGACAACCTCTGAATATCTCTATTTCAGACCATTTGATGAAGAAGGCATTACCTATCACATGTCACATTCAGGCGGAGCTGTTGAAGCATTTGTTCCATAGTCATACCCGATATAGGATGTCTCTTGTAAGGCGCAATCTCTGCCATTGGTACAAGGACAAAATCCCTGTTGGCAATATCAGCATGGGGAATAGCAAGTCTTTCACTGTCGTATATGAGATTGTCATAAAAAAGTATATCAAGGTCAAGCGTTCTGGGACCCCAGTGGATCTTTCTTTCACGACCGGCCTCATTTTCTATCTCATGCAAAGCATCCAGCAAATCCTCCGGCTTTAACAATGTCTTGATGTGGCATACCCCGTTAAGAAAATCATCCTGTTCAACTCCACCGTAAGGTTTTGTATTAATAAGAGATGAATTGGCAACCATTTTGCAGTCTGCTCTTCCGGATACCTTATTCAGTGCCTCTTCGATATAACCTTCTTTATCTCCCATGTTTGAACCGTAGGCAATATACGCATCCGACCATTTTCTGCTGACTTTAACCGAAATTGACTCAAACTCCATGGGTACAGGAGCCTGAGGTTTTCTGATTTCCACATCAACTGCATTTATCCTTTCAAATGAAATCAGTATCTGTTCTGCAACCCTTTCTGCAACCGTCTCAATAAGGTCATACTTCTTTACCGTCATTACTTCTTTAATTGTCTGACACACAGCGGCATAATCCGTTGCAAGCTCAATATCGTCGTTTTCGGCTGCCTTTGAAAAATCAGTATACAAAACAGCATTTACATAGAAATTTTGCCCTTTTTCCTTCTCGGAGTCATATACACCGTGGTATGCATATACCTTAAGATTGTCTATTCTGATTTCGTCCATATGAAAATCCCCAGCATTTCTCACCATTTTTGTCTATATCATCTGTTACGCTCATTTAACCGCTTCCAGCATCTTAATTGCTTCAACATGTTCTTTAACATCATGAACTCTTATAAATGAAACTCCGTTAAGTATGCCATACAGGTTAAGAGCAAGCGTACCCGGCAGTCTTTCTTCAACCGGCTGATTAAGTACATTACCTATAACAGATTTTCTGCTGATTCCCAAAAGAAGCGGGAATCCAAGCTGTTTAAGAATTCCGATATCTCTGATACATTCAAGATTCTGATTCGTATCCTTGGCAAATCCGATTCCCGGGTCAAGAATAATCCTGTCATCATCTATTCCTGCTTTTACTGCGATATTAAGCGTTTCCGAAAGATCCGTTGCCACATCGTCTATTAATGATTTATAATTCCCGTTGTCTCTGTTATGCATAAGTGTACAGGCAACTTTTCCTTCGGCAATAACTCCTGCCATCTCAGAATCATACTTTAGTCCCCATATGTCATTTATCATATCCGCTCCGGCCTTAATACCTTCCCTCGCCACAATCGGCTTAAAAGTATCAAGACTTATCGGAATATCAATTTCCTTTTTAATTGCTTCTATAACAGGTAATACCCTGTCGCACTCTTCCTCTGTCGAAACAGGCGTGTAACCGGGCCGTGTGGATTCTCCTCCGATATCAATAATGGAAGCGCCTTCACGGACCATCTGAAGGGCTCTTTTTACAGCCGCATCAACAACATCATATTTTGAACCATCATAAAAGGAATCCGGAGTAACATTCAGGATTCCCATTACATATGCGCAATTGTCAGTATCAAAATTCTTATTGCCTATTATCATTAATTAACACCTAACATTCTGTAAAAAGCTGCTTTTTTCTCTTCCTGCTCAAATGCACCTCTTGCCACACAGGTGACAGTCTTGCTTCCTGGTTTCTTGACACCTCGCATAGTCATACACATATGCTCTGCCTCAACAACAACCATAACCCCAAGACAGTCCAGTTCTTCCATTACCGCATCTGCAATCTGAGCAGTCATTCTCTCCTGCAGCTGTGGTCTCTTGGCGAACACTTCTACGGTTCTTGCCAGCTTACTAAGTCCAACTACCTTTCCGTTTGGAATATAAGCCACATGAGCCTTTCCGTAAAAAGGAAGCAAATGATGCTCACACATAGAATAAAAAGTAATATCTTTCTCTAATACTATTTCATTGTTATCACAAGTAAAACATTTTGAAAGAATCGGCCCTGCATCCTCAGAAAGTCCCGCAAAGATTTCCTCATACATCCTTGCAATTCTTCCCGGAGTCTCAACGAGTCCCTCCCTTTCGGGGTCTTCACCTATTCCTTCAAGAAGAAGCTTAACAGCCTCCTCGATTTTCTGCTTATCAACCATTTTATCTCTCCCGATAAACTTAAAGTCAAAGTGTATTATATCACTTGACCGCAAATATATCTATTATTTTCCCAAGATATGCCAAAGAACCAAAAGCAATTATCACACTGTCTTTATCGGCAAATGAGGTTGCAAACTCAACCGCTTCTTCAACAGAATCGCAGGAAGTAACATTGGGATTAACAGGCTTAACAACTTCCGCCAGTTCAACAGGGGACATTGCACGCGAACTTCCCGGAGTAGCCGTTGTAAATATCATGCTTCCGTCGTAAGCTACTGTTTCAATAACCTTGTCTACTTCTTTGTCCCTGAACATTCCAACAATGAATATCTTACGCTTATCACTGTAATACAAATCAATTGTTTCTCTTAGACGCAAAGCAGCGTCTGCATTGTGAGCTCCGTCTATGATAAAAAGAGGTTTCCTTGAAATAGTCTCAAACCTGGCCGGCCACGCTGTTGTCTCAATCCCCTTTAAAATAGTCGCATCACTGAGTTTTGTATATCCATATGTCTCGCGTAATGTTTTAAGAGCAAGTATTGCCAAGGCAGCATTTTCATTTTGCCATGAACCCTTAAGTCCGGTTTCATATCTAACATTCTCAAATACAAAGCTCTGTTTTCCGCCTTTATAGCTTTCTTTGATGATATCCCTCTTAAAAATGCACCTTAAAGATGATTTATTAAAGTGGCATCTATCTTCAATCACCGCCATAACCTCTTCCTTTTGGAAACCGGTTACAACAGGAACCCCTGGCTTAATTATACCGCATTTGTTCTCAGCAATCTTTCCTAACGTATCACCCAGGAACTGCATATGGTCCATGGAAATGCTGGCAAATACGCACATTATTGTTGTTTTAACAATATTGGTAGCATCTTCTTTTCCGCCCATTCCTGTTTCCAAGACAACAATATCTGTACCTTTATCCTTAAAAAACAAAAAAGCAATTGCCGTCTCTATTTCAAATGCAGTGGGCTGGGGATAGCCATCCTCCACCATATCGTCACAGACAGCCTTAACGCTCTCCATATATTCGCCCAAAGCTTTACAGGACATCATATGCTCATTAACCTGAAATCTCTCTCTGTAGTCCCTAATTGTAGGTGAAATGTATCTCCCAACCTTCAAGCCTGCAAGCATAAGTGTATGAGAAATAAAAGCAAGGGTTGACCCTTTTCCGTTTGTTCCGGCGATATGGACATATTTCAGATCATCCTGAGGATTGCCCATTCTACGGCAAAGCTCCCTTATACTGTCCAGTCCATATACAGATCCCTTATTCATGCTTATTTCATTGATATATTCTATGGCATCCGTGTATTTCATATAAAATAAAGGCTGCGCATACATTCATACACAGCCCCTTCTCCTTAATTCATATCATCTATATCAGCCATATCCTCAAGAGCGGCTCCGCCAATATCCTGCATATTGACTGTACGTCTCCTGATTCTGGCCTTTTCAGACTCTTCCAAAATAAAGTTCTTAATCTCTTTAGCGTGCTTAATATGCTCCACTGTAAGAACAGGATGTGTTTTATCACCGGTAATACATCTTATGGATCCGAGTCCACAGATTCTCTCAAAGAAACTGCAAAGAAGTTCCACATCGGTTATCTTGTACATATAACAGTCATTCTCCTTAATATTGAAGAATCCCTGATCTATTGTAAGTACGTCTTCATTGATTGTATACTTTGTAAATGTCCAAGGCAATCCCAAAAGAAGCCATCTTTTTCTCTCAACATATCCCATAATCTTTCTCCTCCAAGCCTAATGATATCAGCCAAATAACAGTTTTAATTAAAACTGTAAGCCTATATATATACTACCATAAAACCCACAGATAAACATGAAAACATTTGCAAAATACAGCTTTGTATTTAAGTAACAGCAAACAATTACATTATCTTTACCCGTTCAAGGCTTCTCATATCGAACTTCTCTTCACAGTATCTGCATCTGTATATTCCCTTATCTTCATCGGCGAGATAGAAAATATGCGGCAATTCCTGCTCAACAGATGTGATACACCTTGGATTCTTGCATTTAAATACTCTCTGAATCTCCTTGGGAAGTGTAAGTACCTTTTTATTGGTAATCTCGCCGTCCTTTATAACATTGACTGTTATATTATGGTCAATAACCGCCAAAACATCCATGTTCAGTTCATCAACATCACATTCTACCTTAAGGATATCCTTTTTGCCCATTTTCTTTGATTTTGCATTCATAATCATGGCCACAGTACAATCCTTCGTATCAAGCTGAAGATGATGATATATTGACAGGCTCTGTCCTGCTTTAATATGGTCGAGAACAAATCCTTCTTCTATTTTTCCTACATTTAACATGCTATTTCCTCCATCAGTTTGGGACATTATTATCAATTATTGGCATTATCCAATTCAAGTAATGTATAAATCAATGCCATCCTAACATAAACACCGTATTGAGCCTGTTTAAAATATGCCGCTCTCGGATCGTCATCAATCTCAACGCTTATCTCATTTACTCTTGGAAGCGGATGAAGAACCAGCATATCCTTTTTTGCAAGTGCCATCTTTTCTTTTGTAAGGATGTAGAAATCCTTCAATCTTATATAATCTTCTTCGTTGAAAAATCTTTCTCTCTGAACTCTTGTCATATAAAGCAAATCAAGTTCAGGCATTACCTCCTCCAAACTGATTACTTCTTTATAGCTTATATTCTTTGCTTTAAGCATTTCCGTAACATAATCCGGAACCTTCAGTTCTTCAGGTGATATAAATATGAAATTAACATTTTCATATCTGCTCAAAGCTTCAATAAGGGAATGAACCGTACGACCAAACTTCAGGTCACCGCAAAGTCCTATTGTAAAGTATCCCAGTCTTCCTTTCATGCTTCTGATTGTAAGCAAATCCGTAAGCGTCTGCGTCGGATGCTGATGTCCGCCATCGCCTGCATTAATAACAGGGATTCTTGATTTGCTTGCGGCAACATAAGGAGCTCCTTCCTTGGGATGACGCATCGCACATATATCTGCATAGCAGGAAATTACTCTAATTGTATCGGATACGCTTTCACCCTTTGCTGCAGATGAACTGTCAGCCGATGAAAATCCAAGTACTCTTCCTCCCAGATTAAGCATAGCCGCCTCAAAACTCAGCCTGGTTCTTGTACTGGGCTCATAAAAGCATGTAGCAAGTTTCTTTCCATGGCAGCATTCTGCATATTTTTCAGGATTTGCCTCCATATCATTGGCCAGATCAAACAATTTCTCCAATTCATCGGTTGTAAAATCCAGCGGATTCATAAGATGTCGCATGTTGTCCCCTCCGTTCTCTTCATTCAAACCATATAAAAATATAAACAAAAACCGCAAAAAAAATGATGAGAAAATAATATTCCCATCATCTGCATTCTTTATTTATTAAGTTGCAAGGGTTTATGGTATGTACTCTCACAATCTCTTCCTCCAAGTTCTTTGATATGTTACCACAAATTATAGTATGTTTCAACCCGTAATTGCATAAATAATGTATATATTATAGAATTGTCTCAAAAGATGCTGTTTACCCTATAAAACATATCAATAAATGCTCAATTTTTATGGAAAAGATTACATATACATCCTTAAACACTTATTTAAAAAACACATACGGTGAAAAGCTTTACAAATTGTCTCTTGATATCGGCCTTTCATGCCCAAACAGAGACGGAACTTTGGGAACTGAGGGTTGCGCCTTCTGTTCCGCAGGCGGTTCCGGAGATTTTGCTGTAAAATGCAACCCGGACAATATTCATGAAATGATTGACAAAGCCAAGGAAAAGGTTGCTTCAAAATCCAAAAGCAACCACTATATTGCTTACTTTCAAGCATATTCCAATACCTACGGTCCAATAGAATATCTTCGCCAAATATTCTTTGCAACAGCAAACAGAAGTGATATTGCAATCATTTCCATAGCGACAAGATGTGACTGCATAAATGAGGATGTTCTTGAACTTTTGGTAGAGCTTAACAAAACAAAGCCTGTATGGATTGAAATGGGTATGCAGACCTCATACAACAATACATTAGAGCAGATGAACTGCGGATATACCTTTGAAGCTTTCCGTGACACCACTGAAAGGCTTTCAAATGCAGGCATAGAGGTTATTGCTCACCTTATTATCGGTTTGCCCGGTGAATCAGAAGAAATGATTCTTACGTCAATTTCCAGAGCCTGTTCACTTCCAATAAAAGGCATCAAGCTTTCCATGCTTCATGTACTAAAAAACACAAAACTGGCACAGATTTATGAAAAACAGCATTTTCATGTTTATACGCTCGAGGAGTACTGCATCCTAATTGCACGCTGTCTTGAAATAATTCCAAAGGATATAGTTGTTCATCGTATTACAGGTGACGGCCCCAAAAATCTCCTCATAGAACCTCGGTGGAGCGGTGATAAGAAAAAGGTGCTAAATACTTTATCCAAGTACATAACACCTTCATAACAGTCTGTTAAAATAATTATTTTCTTTTTACAGGAACCCATATTGCAGAATGATAATCCGGATTGGTCTTCTCATCCCAAAACTTTGGTATTTCTTCATATTCGTTTTCAAAGGAAAACATCTTCGGAAAACCAATAACCATAAATCCAAACAAATTTCTTATCTTTACGTCCATTTTGTCGCCTCCTAAAACATCTACTTTAATTGACAACGGAAGAAAAGACTTAATATATCCGCCCTGCTTTACCACACTCGGTGTTACTCCATGAAACCTTGTAAATGCCTTGGTAAAGCTCTCGGGTGTTTCATATCCGTAATCATAAGCCACATCAATTACTTTGGCGTTCTCCTTAATATCCAATGCTGCAAGATATAATCTTCGATTACGAATGTATTCCGAAACAGAATAGCCTGTCATAACCCGAAAACCTTTTTGAAAATATATCGGAGCCATATAAACCTGTTCGGCAACATCCTGCGCACTGATGTTATCCTTGATGTGCTCCTCGATATATTTAATTGATTTTCTTATTGCGCTGATCCATTCCATATCATTTTCCTTTCTCCGTTCGGGTACAAACCAATAATACCTGTATCGGGAAAGTAAATCCTGTCATTTTTAATTCATTTTTGTCAGGCTGTTTATTCTGTCCTTTTATTAATTCTCTTTGTACAAAAAATCACTTCAGAATTTTGTCAACTTTTTTTCTATCAAAGCCATACTCTTCTACAATATAGTCAGAAAGAACTTCCTGGTCTGTTTCAAATAAATGCTCATAAGATACAACTTCAATTTGTTTATCATGAGAAATATCAATTCTATAAACATCCGAATAATTAACATCCGGACCCAGGAAATCGACAATCCAAATATACATTTCGCCCTGTTGCTTTGCTTCAAATGTAAAACCATTTTTTTCATACCTAAAAAAGCTATATGACGGCTCATCAATAAGCGAAAGTAAGTTTTCATCAGAAAGAAGATAAAACGAACGTTCACCCATGTAATCTTCAAACTGTGAATTAGTCAACGTAATACGGTTTTCTTCAACACTAATTTGTTCAATACTATCGTATTTATCCTGTAAATATGTATTAAGCGATAAGCTGATGCCAACAAAGGCCAGATAACAAACAGCTATATAACCTGCAATCTTTTTTATTTTTCGATCTTTCTTTATACAACCGAACAAAAAAACAGCAGGAACCAATATAGCAACATGCACGTCTGTTAAATCAACAATCAAAATTAACATAGCATCTATAATATCCATATAATTGCTCTCCCTCATTTATTGTAGAGATAATGAAACCTGGTCATTACTCATGTGAACAACTACCCAAACAAAATAGAAATATAGATGAGTAAAAATGCTGCACCAATAACAAGTACCCAAAATGAAAAATTGGCAGTCTTATTCTTTGGATTAATCACCAAAACCTTTGTAGTAAAAATAATGGTTATACCTATTATAATCTCTTCAATTGCCAAAAGGATATCCAACTCGGCCCTATAGGAAAAAAAGAATGCCAGAAGTCCTATAGCAGCCAAAAGTGAAATTCTCAAGGACCATTCATTTAATTTTTCATTCTTTTCCATCTCTTCAATAATCTGTTCTTTTTCATCCATCTTTGAAATCATCCTTTCAAATCACAGTTCATGCAAATACATACCAAAAACAATATTGCAAACATTGCTGCCAAAATGCCGACATACATAATCCCCATTGCTATCCTTGAAGCTTTGCTATTCGTATTTTTTGAAATCACCATTATTAAAACCAGTGCACCATTTAAAGCAATAACAGAGCTTGTGGATAAATATTTATTATCTAAACCAATCCACTCATAACGTATAGAAATCAGCAAGCCTGCCATACTATACAACAAGCTCAATAAAATCAATACAGTCAATTTAATATTATTTTTGCTTTCATTATTCATACTGTATACCTTTCCAATGTATAGTTCTTCGGCTAATAGTTTGGTGTAATCTTTTTAATTATATTTATGTGGTCCTAATATTTTATTTCCACTAAGATCATAATAATCATTTTCATGATTTCGTCTTTCTGCCGTAATAATTCCATCTGCACCCATTGTAATCCTCAGATACTCACAAGGCACAATCTCCTGACAGGACAAATCAAGAACGCCATAAAGTTTTCTTAAACTTTCATCATCGTTTTGATGTTTTGATACAAGAATATATTCTTCTTTGACGCTAACACTTGCATACTTATCCACGCATACTGCCTTTGTAGGTATATACACAAATCCTTCATCAACCATTTCTCCATTAACAACAGACTTATTTTGTAACCAAATTATTTCATCATTATAATCAACGGTTATTTCATCATACCAATCTCCCAACCTTTTTCCGCTAATATTTACTACTCCCTTTTTTCCATCCTTTGAAACAATTACCAAACCCTCTAATTTCTTCTCGATCTTAAAAGTTTGATACATCAACCTAAAATTATTACTTAGCATTCCATCAGTCTCCCACCTCGCATTTTCATAGCCTGCTTTATGGGAAATCACATCATACCCCCAATAATCTTCATACTTGTTTCTTGGTGCATATCTATTCCTCATATAGTCTTCTTCATAAGTATCGTCCTGAAAATATTTAGACATATAATCAACTTCAAATTCGTCGATTTTCAATTCTTGATTGACTATTTCATAAAAATTTTTTCCAAACTCTCGTGCATCCAGGTCAGAAACTTCGTTATATATTATCTCTATATCAAACTCATTATCATTAATGTAGTCGTCGTATGTGTAATCATCTTCATTCAAGGGGTTAACCTTGCTATAATATTTTTCCCACACCCATACATCAACGTCTTCTCCAAAATATGCCTTTCCCGCTTGCTCTAATCTATCTTTCAGAATACCTCTATAAACAACGTTATAATAATCGGAACTGTACGAATAGCCTTTGCCATCATCATTCAAGTACGCATAACCGACATATTCTTCATATTTATTGTCCGCACTCACATATTTGGCAGCATAAACACCTTTGGCTTTAAAAGACAAATGCGAATTTCCTACGTCTAATTCCTCTATCATCTTCAATTCTTTTCCCACTATTTCTTCCAACTTCATTTTAATAGCTTCATATGGATCATTTTTTACAACGTAATTAATCTTACTTCGAATTAAAACTACTCCCACCAACACAAAAAATAAAACCAGAAAAATGATAAAACCAATGTCTTTTGTCTTCTTTACTGATTTTGAATTCATAATATTCTTGCTTTCACTCATTTTTTCAACCCTATTTTCTAATTTCCCTGCTTTTTATTCCTATTAAGTAATAACACTATTGCACTAACAAAAATTACAACAATGCAAAAAAATTGATTGGCACTAAGTTTATGGGCATATTCCATTCTTAAAAATTCCAACCCACCTTTTGTTATAGCACAAACAATAAACATAGCACAAACAACATTGGTTGTATCTTTGCACTTTTTCTTACTAATTATCACAAAACAACAAAAGAAGATAAAAAAGAACACAATTGACTCTACTAACTGAATTGGAAACAACATTGTATTTCTTACTATATTCTCAGAATAGTCAACTCCGGCAACAACAAAATCCCCTCTGTATACCACATGAAAAGGTCCGTTATATTTAATCCCATTGCAACAGCCTCCAAAAAAACACCCCAATTTGGAAATACTGTACAATAACGGTATTGATAGGCAAAATATGTCTCTTATGGCTTTTTTATGCTCTTTATACACTATACAAAGCACAAAAACACCCAAAACCATTCCAAGCATTCCTCCCATGCTTGAAAATGGAGCCCCAATGAAGTCAACATCCTCTTTCGCAGTATACACAGTATACAGTTTTCCGCCCGAAAAAACCATGACCATCAAATAAACTGTTGAATAAAAAATCACCTGCGGCGGTACTTGCCTTTTTTTGCACATAATTCCTGAAAAAGTAAATGATATAACAAATGATAAAAGCATAAATATTGCATATATTGTTGGTCGAATAGATAACAATTCAATATTAATCTCAGGCATTTTATACTCTCCTATATCTCACCCAGGTCTCACTTTAATGTGCTATTTTTTGATAACAAAAAAGCCTTGAATTCAGAAAATTCAAGGCTTTGATTCGTGCGGAAGAAGGGACTTGAACCCTCACTCACTTGGTGAACATGATCCTTAGTCATGCCTGTCTGCCAATTCCAGCACTTCCGCTTACCGCAATCACTTCGCGACTGCAAGAGTTATGATACCCCATAGTCGCCTTTAAGTCAACCCTAAATTGTAATAATTTGTTAGAAATTTATGATAGTTCAATGTTATTCCATTTTACTTGACAAGAAAATGAAAAAACTTTACAATTAATATCGCTTGCAGAAATGGCGGAATTGGCAGACGCGCACGGTTCAGGTCCGTGTGGTAGCAATACCATGAGGGTTCAAGTCCCTTTTTCTGCAGTATAGACTCCGAGATATTCGGAGTCTTTTTTCGTGAACTACATCGGTAATTGAATTACCGAGCTTCCTGTTTCAACCACCACTGCACTGACTACGCCGAAACATAGTCACTGTCTTACACGGTGTCCGCAGGCGTTAGGTTCGGCCGGTTCCCGGCCTACCATATTGTTTTTG
>JAZUDO010000045.1:0-2196 GCA_045639685.1 Lachnospiraceae bacterium | reverse complement strand
TAGCTCGTAAAAATCTGTTCAATGTATAAATTTCCCGACATTTTACACGTAAAAATTCAATCTGACCGAAAATGAATACAGACACCGAAAGTGCCTATATCACATTCGGCACAGAACATTGACAATTTCATGAGCTGTATGAGTCGGCAACAGGCAAGGACACTTCCGAAAGGGTGCGAATACTACGCGAAGGTGGGGCGCACATTTTCATCTTCTGATAATCAAAGGCCGGTTGGAACACCGGCACCGAGTCATACGAAAAAAGCCTAATGATTATACTATTCCATCAATGACTAAACTACGGAAGGGAGGTGAAAGGTATCGGCCAGGAGTGTAATTTGTATGACGAAGAGATTCTTGAGGCGTTGCAAATGGGTATTGCCAATGGTAGTATTGATATAGACGCGTTGAAGCAAGATGTTAAGATGAAAAAACGTGAAACAGCACTTGCAAGACACAGCCATAATATATGGCAAGGAAGCGATGGCAATTGGTATACGTACGTTCCTGACGATACCAAGCCGAAGAACCGAAGAAAGGTTAAGAATAAGAACAGGGACAGTCTGATTGAATATCTGGTATTTTTTTACACAGAGAATGAGACGCAGGCATATGTTAAGCCGAATATTACATTCGGGGAAGCATATAAGTTGTGGCAGGATTACTGCCGGGAAGTTCATAATGTGACGGACAGAACCATTGATAAAAGGGATTGCGATTACAGAAGGTTTATTCGGGATACAGAGCTTGACAGTCTTCCAATAGGAATGATTACCGAAAGGCATATCCTCAGATTCCTTGACAATATGATTAAGGAAAATATGGGGAAAATCGGGTCCAGGGCATTTAATAATACCAAAGGTGTTATCGCCGGAGTATTCAGACATGCCAAGATTTATCTTAGGGTAGAATGTATTCTGATTGGAGAACTGCTTGCCGCATACAGAGCACCGATTAATGCTTTTAAGAAGGTGAGCAAGGAAAATCAAGTGTTCATGGATGACGAAGTCGAAATGATGATTAAGGAAATCCATGCAAAGCACTGGAACGATCCAAGATATCTTGCGATTCTGTTTATGCTGACAACAGGCGTCAGACTTGGGGAAATGGTTGCCATTAAGACAACAGATTTCCTTGCCGGTAATAAGCTTCACATTCAAAGAACGCTGACTAAATCAAAAGGACCTGACGGAAAGAACCACAGAGCGATAGAAGAAAGAACCAAAACCGATTCAAGTAATGAAATTATATATTTGTCGGAAGAGGCTATGGTGGTATATGAGCAGATGATGAAGGTCAGATTGATGAACGGAGAGATGTGCGAATATCTGATGAGCGAAAACGGAGATTACATTTCCGATTGCAAGATTGACAAAGCCATCAGAAAACTCTGCGATGATTTGGGGATTCAGCCGCGTGGCTGCCACAAACTCAGAAAGACCTATTGCAGTTACCTGCTTGAGATTAATGTACCTGCCAAGGTCGTTCAGAACCAGATGCGTCATTCGTGTTTTCAGACAACACAGAATCATTATTACTATTCAACCAAGAATGAAAATGCAATTAAAGAAGAGATAAATAAGAGTAATCGTGTAGCTGCGATTGCCTTGAGTTCTTAGGAGCACTTGGTGGGAACCAAGATGGGAACCGAACAAATCAAAAATGCCGCTAAGCCTTGTAAATACAGCATGTTTGAAAGTTCCCTTTATCTTCGAGTCCCGTCTCGCGCTCTTTTCTTTAAGAAGCGGAAATCCTTTATTTACAAGGTTTTCCGCCATTTTTTTTGCTTAAAAAGGGGTGTATTCATTTGAATACAGTTGAATACACCGCCTTCAAACCCTTGATTTTACTACATTTGTTGAAAATCCCACGTATTCAATTTGCCTTAAAAGTCCCGTCTCGCGATTTAGAGAAATGGCTCTACAGAGCGCCTGCGATGAGGTCATAGGTTTCTGCCTCAGTGAGCGGATTGTATATATATCCGTACGTAGTAGACAGATTTGAGTGCCCTAACTGTTCTCTTATAGCATCGATAGGAACACCGTTTGCATTTAATAAACTTGCATAAGTTTTGCGCATTTTGTGGCTGCTTTTTGTTTTCTGATTGGTGCGCTCAGCATATTTTTCCAAAACGTAATTGATCTGACGAGAGGTCAGCCTGTTGCCATCACGCGTAAAGATAAATTCGCCAGTGTG
>JAZUDO010000044.1:0-16532 GCA_045639685.1 Lachnospiraceae bacterium | reverse complement strand
GCACCTTAAGGCTAACCCTAAGGACCATCACTCACGTCGTGGTATGCTGAAGATGGTTGGTCAGAGACGTGGTCTTCTTGACTACCTGAAGAAGAAGGATATCGAGAGATATCGTGCACTGATCGAGAAGCTCGGTCTGAGAAAGTAATAACAAGTACAAACATAAGCGGAAGGAAGCCGAATGGCTCTTTCCGCTTGTTACTGTTTTTACGAAAAAATATTTTGACTCAAAAAGTTGCAAAACTTTGGAGTATAGATTCAAATTTGGAACAGAAGAGGGCCCCGAGACCGCTGAAAACAGCATGGCGGTGAGCGTGCCTTGGCATACTGCTTTCAGTAGTTTCGGTGTCTTCTGTTCTTAAATTTTCAAGCCGCATCCGCGGCAGAATGGAGGATATTATGTACAAGAGTTTTGAAATGGAACTCGCAGGCCGTACCTTAAAGATTGATATCAATCGTGTAGGTAAGCAGGCAAACGGATGTGCATTCATGCACTACGGTGATACAGTTGTTCTTTGTACAGCAACTGCATCTGAGAAGCCCAGAGAAGGAATCGATTTCTTCCCTCTGAGCGTTGAGTACGAAGAGAAGATGTACGCAGTAGGAAAGATTCCCGGAGGCTTCAACAAGAGAGAAGGTAAGGCAAGCGAGAATGCAATCCTTACAAGCCGTGTTATCGACCGTCCAATGCGTCCTTTGTTCCCGAAGGATTACAGAAACGATGTAACACTTAACAACATGGTAATGAGTGTTGATCCTGAGTGCAGACCTGAACTTGTAGCTATGCTTGGTTCAGCAATCGCAACATCTATTTCAGACATTCCTTTTGATGGTCCCTGCGCAACAACACAGGTTGGTATGATTGACGGAGAATTCATCATCAACCCTAACCAGGAGCAGTGGAAGAACGGTGACCTTAACCTTACAGTAGCTTCAACAAGCGAGAAGGTTATCATGATTGAAGCAGGAGCAAATGAGATTCCTGAGGCACAGATGATCGAAGCTATCTACAAGGCTCATGCAGTTAACCAGGAGATTATCGCATTTATCAATAAGATGGTTGCTGAGGTTGGTAAGCCAAAGCATGAATATACAAGTTGCGCTATTCCTGCAGAAATGTTCGAGGCCATGAAGGCTATCGTAACACCTGAAGAAATGGAAGAGGCTGTATTTACAGATGTTAAGCAGGTAAGAGAAGACAACATTCGTCAGGTAAAAGAGAAGATGGAAGAGGCATTTGCCGATAACGAAGAGTATCTTGCAGTTCTTGACGAAGCAGTATATCAGTATCAGAAGAAGACAGTAAGAAAGATGATTCTTAAGGATCACAAGCGTCCCGATGGTCGTGAGATTACACAGATTCGTCCTCTTGCAGCTGAGGTTGATATTATTCCAAGAGTTCACGGTTCAGCTATGTTCACACGTGGACAGACACAGATTTGTAACGTTACAACACTGGCTCCGTTGTCAGAGATGCAGAAGATCGACGGTCTTGACAGCAATGAGACAGAGAAGAGATATATGCATCAGTACAACTTCCCTGCATATTCTGTAGGTGAGACAAAGGTTAGCCGTGGTCCCGGACGTCGTGAAATCGGACATGGTGCACTTGCTGAGAGAGCACTTATCGCAGTTCTTCCAAGTGAGGAAGAATTCCCATATGCAATCAGAACAGTGTCTGAGACATTTGAGTCAAACGGTTCTACATCAATGGCTTCTACATGTGCAAGCTGTATGTCACTTATGGCTGCAGGTGTTCCCATTAAGAAGATGGTTGCAGGTATCAGCTGTGGTCTTGTAACAGGCGATACAGATGATGATTTCGTTCTTCTTACAGATATCCAGGGTCTTGAGGACTTCTTCGGAGATATGGACTTCAAGGTAACAGGTACAACAGAAGGTATCACAGCTATTCAGATGGATATTAAGATTCATGGACTTACAAGACCTATCGTTGAAGGCGCTATCGCAAGATGCCGTGACGCAAGACTCTTTATCATGGATAACTGCATGAAGCCGGCTATCGCAGCTCCGAGACCGACTGTAAATGAGTATGCTCCAAAGATCATTTCACTTACAATCGATCCTGAAAAGATTGGTGAAGTTGTTGGTCAGCGTGGAAAGACAATTAACGAGATTATCGCTCGTACAGGCGTTAAGATTGATATTACAGATGACGGTACTGTTTCTGTATGTGGAACAGACAAGGCTATGATGGATCAGGCTGTTGAGATGATTAAGATTATCACAACAGAATTTGAGCAGGGCCAGATCTTCAAGGGTACTGTTGTAAGCATCAAGGAATTCGGTGCATTTATCGAGTTCGCACCCGGCAAAGAGGGCATGGTTCACATCAGCAAGATTGCTAAAGAACGTATCAATCGCGTAGAGGATGTACTTACACTTGGCGACAAGGTTACAGTTGTATGCCTCGGTAAGGATAAGATGGGCAGAATCAGCTTCTCAATGAAGGATGTGGCTCAGTCATAATTATTTAACAAAAGCATCAGATGGGGTTGGGTCTATGGGTCCGACCCCATTTTTGACGAAATGTATATGAGAGCGAGAAGTATTAAAAGAACGAAGGCGTTAACGACAGTAAAAGCAACAATTGGAGAGAATTTATGAGCAATACCACTCAGGAAATCAATAAAAGAAGAACATTTGCAATTATTTCCCATCCCGATGCAGGAAAGACAACACTTACGGAGAAGTTCCTTCTTTACGGTGGCGCCATCAATCTGGCAGGTTCGGTTAAGGGAAAGGCTACCGCAAGACATGCTGTCAGCGACTGGATGGAAATAGAAAAGGAAAGAGGTATTTCCGTAACCAGTTCCGTAATGCAGTTTAATTACGACGGTTATTGCATTAACATACTTGATACTCCGGGACATCAGGATTTCTCGGAGGATACCTACAGAACTCTTATGGCAGCCGACAGCGCAGTCATGGTTATTGACGCAGCCAAGGGCGTTGAGCCACAGACCAGAAAATTGTTCAAGGTCTGCGGAATGAGAGGAATCCCCATTTTTACATTTATTAACAAGCTGGACAGAGATGCCAACGATACGTTTGAATTGTTGGATGAAATAGAAAAAGAACTCGGAATCGCAACCTGTCCGATAAACTGGCCAATAGGTTGTGGTAAAGTATTTAAAGGAGTATACGACAGACAGAAGGGAACGGTTATTACTTATTCCGATACTCAGAAGGGTACCAAGGAAGGTGAGACCAATGTAATCCCAATCTCGGATGAGGCTGCTGTTGAAGCCGCAATCGGAACTGAGAGAAAGGCTGTTCTGTTTGATGAAATTGAACTTTTGGATGGCGCAAGCGATGATTTTGACCTTGAAGCAGTTCAGCAGGGCAAGCTTACTCCTGTATTCTTTGGTTCTGCACTTACCAATTTCGGTGTGGAGATATTTTTGAAATATTTCCTGGAGATGACAACGACTCCTTTACCGAGAAGGTCAAAGGGAGAAATGATTGATCCTGTAAGCAATGATTTTTCTGCATTTGTATTTAAGATACAGGCCAATATGAACAAGGCGCACAGAGACCGTATTGCATTTATGCGTATATGCTCAGGCAAATATGATGCAAATATGGAGGTTAAGCATGTTCAGGGCGGAAAGGTTATGAAACTTTCACGTCCCCAGCAGATAATGGCCGATGAGAGAAAGATATTGGATGAGGCTTATGCGGGAGATATTATCGGTGTATTCGACCCGGGAATTTTCTCTATCGGAGATACCCTGTGCATGCCAAAGGACAATGTGGAATATGAAGGTATACCTACCTTTGCGCCGGAGCATTTTGCCCGTGTTCGCCAGGTGGATACCATGAAGAGAAAGCAGTTCGTCAAGGGTATTACACAGATCGCCCAGGAGGGTGCTATTCAGATATTCCAGGAGTACAATACAGGTCTTGAGGAGATTATAGTCGGTGTTGTAGGTGTGCTTCAGTTCGACGTATTAAAATACAGACTGGAGAGCGAATACAACGTTGAGATAAGGCTTGAGCCGCTTCCTTACGAGCATATCAGATGGATTGTTTCTTCGGATACAGAGCTGGATAAGATTGTTGGAACCAGTGATATGAAGAAGATAAAGGATCTTAAGGACAGACCATTACTGCTGTTTATCAATGAATGGAGTGTGGGCATGACTCTTGATCGAAATAAGGGACTCGAATTATCGGAGTTTGGTACTGAATAGACCGGGAGGGTGTATTTTGAAGAAGGCATTAATTACACTTGCGGTGTCATTGTTGATATTGATTACATTACTTGGAGTGGACCTTGCCAAATGCGATGGTAATGTTCTGCTTAAGCCGCTTTTGGGTATAGAAACGTCAACGGATTATTCGGATGGCTCGGATTATTCAAGTGTTTTTGCCGACAGCACTGCAGCAGATGCTCCTAAAAAGCAGAAATACGCTGATAAGAAGCTTACGGTTACGGCACCAAAACTTAATGAAACGGTTAGTGAAACAACTGTTGAAGAGGCTTCGGGAACTGATATGCCCGAAGAGGTTGAGATATCCGGCGTAGCTGATTCAGAAAGAGGCTATGAGTTTTATTTTCCGCTTCTTTCCGAGGAGGAAAAGAGCGTTTACAGAATTGTCTATGATGCATTTTCACAGATAGAAACAGGTGTTACAATTCCTACGGTTGATGATGATACCATGAACAAGGTTGTCAATGCTGTAAAGAACGATCATCCGGAACTGTTTTATCTGGATCAGATTGGATACACCCACTATACCATGGGTGGTCAGATTCAGCGTACAACTCTCTCGGTAACTTATTCAGATACAAAAGCAATGATAGAAACCAAGCAGAGAATGGTAGATGCTGTTGTAAGTGAGATGGTTGCTTCCATCCCTGCGGGAGCTGATGATTATACAAAGGTTAAGTCAATATATGAGGAAATTATCAATAATACCCAGTATAATTCGGCTGCTCCGGACAACCAGACAATGATATCGGCACTGCTTAACAAATCATCAGTTTGCGCGGGATATTCAAGAAGTATGCAATATATTCTGAATTCAATAGGGGTTCCGACAACGGTTGTTGAGGGTGTGTCTTTAATTACCGGAGAACAGCATGCTTGGAACTTATGTAAACTAGAAGACGGCTATTATTATGTGGATGTTACCTGGGGGGATGCTTCCTATGTGAACAACGGAAGGAACGGCGCTTCGGGAGAACAGCTAAACTATGATTATCTTCTGGTTACAGAAGAGGAGATATGCAGAACGCACGGAATTGACAAGACCTACAGTCTTCCGGAATGCAATCTTATCGCAAATAATTATTTTGTAAGAGAAGGCCTGTTTATTTACGAATATAATCAGGATGAGATAAAGGCAATATTCGACAGAGGCTACAGCAATGGGCAAAGCACGGTTTCCTTTAAGTGTGCAAATCTGGAGATATATGATGAGGTTTACGGTAATCTGATTAAGAAAAGTCAGGTATTTGATATGCTTTCCCCTGATACGGGAACCATTTCGTATGTGGTTGATGAGGAACAAAGAACACTTTGTTTCTGGCTATAAATATGATATAATTATCTTCGTATGATTACACTACCATTAGCGAGGGAAAATCATGGAAAAAGATGAAAAAATTATTAATGTTGCACAGGAAGGAATCGGTTCGGTTCAGATAGCAGACGAGGTTGTTGCGGTTATTGTTGCCATAGCAGCTACCGAGGTTGAAGGCGTTGCAACAATGGGTGATGATATAACCAGTGAACTTATGAGCAAGGTAGGAATCAAGAATCTTGCTCAGGGAGTTAAGCTTGCAATAGAAGACGGCAAGGTTTCCGTTGAAGTTAAGCTTACGGTTGAGTATGGATATAACATTCCCGCAACTTGTGCAAAGGTTCAGGAAAAGGTTAAGAATACGGTTGAAAATATGACGGGACTTACGGTAACGGATGTGGATGTTCGTATTACCGGAGTAGGTGTGAAAAAAGCATGAGCAGAAGAGAACTGAGAGGAGAGATATTTAAACTCTTGTTCCGTGTGGAATTCAATTCACCGGAGGATATGCCGGCCCAGTGTGAGATGTTTTTCGACGATGTTGATGTTTCATTTGACGAGGGCGACGAGAAGTATATTCAGGACAAATACAATAAGATCTCCGAGAAACTTAATGAAATTGATAAGATGATTAATGATAAGACCGAAGGCTGGAGCGCAGACCGAATGGGTAAAGTTGATCTTACGATTATCAGACTCGGAATTTATGAGATATTATATGATGATGAAATACCGGCAAGCATAGCTATCAATGAAGCGGTAGAACTTGCAGGTAAATTCGGTCAGGACAAGTCCAAAGGATTTGTTAATGCGGTACTTGCTAAGTTTGCGCCAAAGGAGTAACAGCAAAGAGCAAGCGGCAAATGCAATGAACCGGACGGAGAACGAAATGCAAAGAGCTTATACAGTAGCAGAGATAAATAGATATATAAAGAATATGTTTTCCCAGGATTACCTGCTTAACTCTGTATCTGTAAAGGGCGAGATAAGTAACTGTACTTATCATGCAAGCGGACATATATACTTTACTTTAAAGGATAAGCAAAGCGTTCTTTCCTGCGTAATGTTTGCGGGAAACAGGGCGAAGGGCTTATCTTTTGCTTTAAAAGAAGGAATGCAGGTAATTGTATCGGGAAATGTCGATACCTACGAAAGAGACGGCAAATATCAGCTCTATGCCAGACAGATAAAGCAGGATGGACTTGGAGAACTTTACGAAAAGTATGAACTGCTCAAAAAGGAACTGGAAGAGCGGGGGATGTTTGATAAAGCTTATAAGAAGCCCATTCCAACTATAGTAAAGCGACTCGGTGTTGTTACGGCCCCAACAGGAGCAGCCATAAGGGATATCATTAGTATATCCAAGACCAGAAATCCATATATTGAAATCATTCTGTATCCGGCCCTGGTTCAGGGAGCAGACGCAGCCCCCAGCATTGTGCAGGGAATTAGGATGCTTGAAGCAGTCGGAGTCGATGCCATGATTGTGGGGCGAGGCGGAGGATCAATTGAGGATTTGTGGGCATTTAACGAGGAGATTGTAGCGCAGGCTATATTTGACTGTGAGATCCCGATTATTTCGGCAGTTGGACATGAAACAGATACAACAATTGCAGACTACGTAGCTGATGTGAGGGCAGAGACACCTTCAGCTGCTGCACAGATTGCGGTATGCGAAATGAGTCGAATTGAGGAGTATCTGGAATCATCCAGGGACAGCCTTGTCAGATGCATGAACAGAAGTCTGGAGGATAACAGAAATTCAGTCAGATATTCAAAAGTAAGACTTGAGAAGTATAGTCCTGTTAATCGAATAAAAGACAAGCGTTATTTTACAATGCAAATGGAAGAAAGCCTGAAAAAATGCATGAATTCCATACTGGAAAGCAAAAAATACAAATTGGGACTGGCAGCCGAAAGGCTTAACGGAGTGTCACCTTTGCAGAAGCTTGGACAGGGATACTCTTATACAATGAATGAAAAGCAGGAGAATGTTAAGAGCATCAGTCAGCTTAAGGAGGGCGAGAGGATTACCATTTATGTGTCCGACGGTAGAGCGGATGCTACAGTAGTCTCAAAGGAAAAACTGGAGTATAATAGTTAGTAACGCGTTGCTTAGGGTATGTGCTCGGGGGAAGTGACTGCAGAAGGAAAGGATATCGCAATGGGTGCGAATAATAACGAAGAGATGACACTTGAAGAGATGATGGAAGCTCTTGAAAAATGCACAGAGAAGATGGAAGCAGGTGAGATGACACTTGATGAATCCTTTGTGACATTTAAAGAGGGAATGGAACTTGTCAGAAGGTGTAATGAGAGTATAGATAAGGTGGAGAAAGAAGTCGTTAAGCTTATGGATGACGGCACAGTTGAACCACTGGAGGAAATGGGTATGTGACTTTTGGTCACATTTTAAAGGAGATGGAGTAGATATGACTTTTAACGAAGAATTAAACCTTAAAGTCAAATATATTGAAAGCGTAATGGAGAGGTACTCGCCACAGGGTGAGAAATATGCCAATACTGTTATTAACGCCATGAATTACAGCCTTCTGGGAGGCGGCAAGAGACTCAGACCGCTTTTAATGTTTGAGTGCTACAGATTGTTTGGCGGTGAGGATGATATCATTGAGCCTTTTATGGCTGCAATCGAGATGATACATACATATTCACTGGTGCATGATGATCTTCCCTGTATGGATAATGATGAATACAGGAGAGGAAGAAAGACTACTCATGCCGTATATGGTGAAGGAATGGCTGTGCTTGCAGGAGACGGCCTTCTTAACTTTGCTTTTGAGACAGCATGCAAGGCATTTGATAAGTTAAATGTTCTTCAGGACAGTGATTTTGATGCAAAGAGAATAGGAACAGCGTTGCAGATTCTTGCGGGCAAGAGTGGTGTGTATGGAATGATTGGCGGACAGTGTGCCGATATTGAGGCTGAAGGTGTTGATCCGGAGAAAATGACTGAAGAAAGAATAATGTATATTCATTCACACAAAACATCTGCCCTCATTCAGGATGCCATGATGGTAGGTGCTGTACTTGCCGGAGCCGGAGAACTGGAACTGGCAAAGGTGGAAAGAGCAGGATACAATATCGGAATAGCATTCCAGATACGTGATGACATTCTCGATGTTACAAGTACAACAGAAGAGTTGGGTAAGCCTGTGGGCTCAGATGAGCGTAACCAGAAGCCTACCTACGTTTCAATACATGGCCTTAATAAGGCAAAGGCTGATGTGGATGCACTCAGCGAAGAAGCAGTTAATCTGCTTAAAGGTCTGGGGGATGGCAATCAATTCCTTTCAGAACTTATTATTTATTTAGTGAACAGGACAAAATAACAGATGTTACTCGAAACAATAAAACAACCAAATGATATAAAAAATATTGATCCCAAGGATTATGATGCTCTTGCAGCGGAGATCAGGGAATTCCTTATAAGCCGCATTTCCAAGACCGGTGGACACCTGGGTTCTAATCTCGGTGCGGTTGAACTTACGATGGCATTGCATTTGTCACTTAATCTTCCGGAGGATAAGATTATCTGGGATGTGGGACATCAGTCATATACCCATAAGCTTTTGACGGGAAGAAGAGACGGATTTGATAATCTGAGAAAATTCGGCGGAATGAGTGGTTTTCCCAAGAGAAAGGAAAGTGACTGTGATTGCTTTGATACAGGCCACAGTTCCACATCTATTTCAGCCGGTCTCGGCCTGGTTAAGGCAAGAGAAATCAAAGGTGAGAAGAATACTGTAGTATCCGTAATCGGTGATGGTTCACTCACAGGCGGAATGGCTTATGAGGCATTAAATAATGCGTCACGAATGGATACAAACTTTATCATAGTACTTAATGATAACAATATGTCCATATCTGAAAATGTGGGCGGTGTAAGTAAGTATCTAAACAATATAAGAACCAGAGAGAATTATCAGAATCTGAAGGACAGCATTTACTATCCGCTGTTGGAGAAGAAATATGGTCAGCCTATCATTGATTTTGTGAGAAAGACCAAGAACTCCATTAAGCAGCTGGTTGTTCCCGGGATGTTCTTTGAGGATATGGGAATCAAATATTTGGGCCCTGTTGATGGGCATGATATGAAAAGTCTTTTGACTGTTTTGAAGGAAGCAAAACGTTGCGAGACTTCAGTTTTGGTACACGTGATTACAGAAAAGGGAAGGGGCTATGAGCCTGCGCTGCGTCATCCTGCAAGATTCCATGGAGCAGAACCATTTGACATTGAAACCGGACTTCCCATGAATAAAAAGGAAAAGGCAAACTATACGGATGTTTTCTCTACGGTTATGGTTAAGCTTGGCGCAAGAAATGAAAAGGTTGTTGCAATAACAGCGGCTATGCCGGACGGAACGGGACTTAAGAGATTCCATAATGTATATCCGGACAGATTCTTTGATGTAGGTATAGCTGAACAGCATGCGGTAACATTTGCAGCAGGACTTGCTGTGGGCGGACTTATTCCTATTGTGGCTGTGTATTCATCATTTTTGCAGAGAGCCTATGACCAGGTCCTCCATGATGTGTGTATTCAGAATCTGCCTGTTGTATTTGCGATAGACAGAGCAGGACTTGTGGGCAGTGATGGTGAAACACATCAGGGAATATTCGATTTGTCGTACCTTTCAAGCATTCCGAATATGACTATTATGGCACCAAAGAACAAATGGGAACTGTCTGATATGATGAAATATGCCGTTAATTTCGGCGCACCCATAGCAATCAGATATCCAAGGGGTGAAGCTTACGACGGCCTTGGCGACAATAGAGAAGAGATAGCATACGGAAAGAGTGAAATGATTGCATTCGGCAGCAAGGTTGCTTTATTTGCAATCGGAAGCATGGTGAAAACGGGTGTTATTGTTAGAGAAAAGCTTGCAGAATGCGGGATTGACGCAACACTTGTCAATGCACGTTTTGCAAAACCCATTGATACGGATATGATAGAGAAACTGTCACAAAATCATGATTTGATAGTGACAATGGAGGAAAATGTTGCCAGCGGAGGTCTTGGGGACAAGGTTATTGAGTTTGTTAGCAGCAGGAAGCTTGACGTGGATGTTCTTCAGATTGCAATTCCCGATGAATACGTTGAGCATGGCAATGTTGAACTTTTGAAGAAGGAAGTCGGTATTGATGCCGAGTCAATAGTGGCAAAGATAATATGAAGGAAAGATTAGATGTTTTACTGGTAAGTCGAGGACTTGCCACTTCCAGAGAAAAAGCGAAAACAGTAATAATGGCCGGTGATGTATTTGTTAACGGTCAGCGTGAGGACAAGGCAGGCTCCGTATTCGATCCCGAAAAGAGCGTTATTGAGGTTAGGGGCAAGCAACTTAAGTATGTGAGCCGTGGTGGTTTGAAACTGGAAAAGGCTGTTGAGGAATTTGACCTTGGACTTCCGGGAAAGATATGTATGGATATAGGTGCTTCCACAGGTGGATTTACCGACTGTATGCTCCAAAACGGTGCTGTGAAGGTATATGCCGTAGATGTGGGACACGGGCAGCTTGACTGGAAACTTCGTAACGATGAAAGAGTGGTTTGCATGGAGAAGACCAATTTCCGTTATATGCAGCCTACGGATATAGAGGATGAAATAGATTTTGAATCCTGTGATGTAAGTTTTATCAGTTTAACCAAGATTTTTCTTCCGGCAAGAGCTCTCCTTAAGGATGAGGGACGCATTGTATGCCTTATTAAGCCCCAGTTTGAGGCCGGTAAGGAAAAGGTAGGCAAGAAGGGCGTAGTTAGAGACAAAGCTGTTCACAGAGAGGTTGTGGAAAAAATAGTAAAATACGCAAAGATATGCGGATTTATTATATTACGATTAGATTTTTCGCCTGTTAAAGGACCTGAGGGTAATATTGAGTATCTGATATATATGCAGAAGGATGCCTCAAGAAATGATGAAATAGCAGGCCTTGACGAGAAAACCGCTGAAATGATGCTTTATGAATTTAATGGAATAACAGATGTTTCTATTGATGAGATAGCTAAGGTCGTGGAGAACGCACACGATAAGTTGGATAGGGAAGAGGCATAGGATAGAAAGCGAAAGGTGATTGTATACCATGAACAAAATCCTGATAATTGCAAATGACAGCAAGGATCCGAATCACGAATGGACCAACGTTGTAAAAGAATATATTGAGAAGAGAGGCGGACAGGCCGTTGTTGCTTCAAAGGCTTCCGATGGAAGCGGAAGGGATATTATTCCGGTTGATGAGAGTGTGGATTGTGCCCTTGTGCTGGGGGGCGACGGAACAATGCTTCGGGCAGCAAGAGACATAGGTGAGGCAGGAATTCCCATGCTTGGTATTAATCTTGGTACCATGGGTTTTTTGGCAGATGTTGAGAAAGAGCGTTTTGCCGATGCCATTGACAGAATTCTGGAGGATGATTTTGTTATCCAGGACAGGATGCTTGTAAGCGGTGTTATTGAAAAGGCAGACGGAGAGAGAATAGAACTTAAACCGGCTCTTAATGATATTACAATAACAAGGCAGGGCTCTCTTCATGTCATTCATGTAGAGGTATATGTTAACGGCCAATATTTATGTAAACTTGGAGCCGATGGCGTTATAGCATCAACACCTACCGGTTCTACAGGCTATAACCTTTCTGCAGGCGGCCCTATAATCAATCCTACAGCAAATCTCATTGTGATGACGCCTATCTGTGCTCACACCATGAATGCAAGGTCGATTGTTGTGGGACCTGATGAAAGCATAGAATTTGTGATTGGTTCAAACAGACATGGAGATGAGATATTTGCAGAAGCAAGCTCGGACGGAAGTGAAACTATCGTAATCAAAACAGGGGATAAGGTTACGGTAACCAGAGCGCCGCATAACATCAAACTGTTAAGACTCAATACCAGAAGCTTTGTACAGGTACTCAACAGGAAAATGGGTACGCTGGAGATGTAGGAATGGAAGAGGCGGGAAGCACATGAAGTACGATGATGTTTGGACGCTTCGAGTAGGGAAAAGGGGAGAATACTTACGGGGGCAAAGTGAATGAAAAGAGAAAGACAAAGCAGAATACTTGAATTGGTTTCCACTCAGGATATCGAGACACAGGAAGAACTTGTGGCAATCCTTAAGGAGGAAGGCTACAGCGTTACCCAGGCGACCATTTCAAGAGATATAAATGAACTGAGACTTGGTAAATTGCCCGGTGGGAACGGCAAGCGCAAGATCGCAGTTCAGCCCACAGGCGATGTTCATCTTACAGGTAAATACATCCGTGTTCTTCGTGACGGATTTGTGTCTATGGACAACGCCCAGAATATCCTTGTTGTAAGAACTGTATCAGGTATGGCAATGGCAGTTGCAGCCAGCCTGGATGCACTTCATATGAAGGAGGTTGTGGGTTCCATAGCCGGTGATGATACCATTATGATGGCAATCAGAACAACGGAAGAAACGAAGACTGTAATGGACAGAATCAGGGAATTCCTGTAGGTCTGTTATTGTGTGTGGCCTGAAGAATGCCTGAATGCAGGAAGGCTATCATGTGTGGCCTGAAGAAAGCCTGAACGCAGGAAGATTCTTTGGGGTTTGGGAAGGTGCCCGGAAAGAAAAGGAGCACAAATGTTAGAAAGCTTACATGTTAAAAATCTGGCACTGATTAAAGAAGAGGAAGTAACATTTTACCCGGGGCTTAATATCCTTTCAGGTGAAACGGGTGCCGGCAAATCCATTATCCTGGGTTCCATAAGGCTTGCGCTGGGAGCCAAGGCCGGAAGGGATTTTATCAGAAACGGAGAGGATTATGCTCTTATTGAGATGATCTTTAGAAGTGACAAGAAGGAGGTCAAAGACAAGCTTCTTGAACTTGATCTTCCCGTTGAGGATGACGGAACGGTATTTATCTCAAGAAAAATAATGGATGGCAGAAGTACCGCAAAGGTTAACGGTGAGACGGTAACCGGCAAGGGACTTCGAAGCGTCGCATCACTTCTGATTAATATTCATGGGCAAAATGACACGGCGGATTTGCTGGACAGCAGCAATTATCTTGAAATTTTGGATGATTATGCGGGAAATGCAATCGACCGTGAAAAGGAACAGGTTGCCGGTGCATTTGCAGAATACACGGAACTGAAAAATGAGCTGGACAAAAACAAGAGTCTGGACAGGAACAGGGACAAGGAATTGTCACTGGCACAGTTTGAGGTAAATGAGATACTGGCAGCAAAGCTTCAACCCGGTGAGGATGAGGAACTTGAGAGCAGATACCGTCGAATGAACAATTCGAAGAAGATTGCAGAATATATTGGCAGAGCCTACAGCGCATTGGATGATGAAGCGGGAGCAAGCTCGTCACTGGATTTTGCATTACGCGAGATTAGAAACGGTCAGAATCTTGATTCGGGACTGGATGAAATTGAGGAGGCAGTTGCAACAGCAAGTGATATAGTTGCGGACTGCAAGAGAAATATAAGCAATTATCTTGCCGAAATGGAATTCTCTGAAGCAGAATTCTATGAGGTGGAGAGCAGACTTGATGTAATCAATCACCTTAAAGATAAGTATGGTGATTCAATTGAGAAGATTCTTAAATATGCAGATGAGCAGCAGAAGCTGATTGAAAAGCTGTCGGATTTCTCGGCATATCTTGCAGATTTGGAAGTGAAGGTACATAAGGCCAAGAAAGAACTGCTTCAAAAAAGCTGTGAGTTATCACAGATACGTAAGGATAAGGCAGCCGTTCTTTCCGGTGAACTGGTTAAGAATCTGAAGCAGCTTAATCTTGAACATGCTCTGTGTGAGGTTGTTGTTGAGACAGATGAGGAAAAGATTTCGGAAACAGGAATCGACAGTGTTGATTTCTCGGTTTCCTTTAACGTAGGTGAACCGCCCAAGTCTCTCGGACTTGTAGGCAGTGGCGGTGAACTGTCACGATTTATGCTGGCCCTTAAAGCAATCACTGCAGATAAGGACAGAACAGAGACACTTATTTTCGATGAAATAGATGCGGGAATCAGTGGCAAGACGGCATGGAATGTGGCAGAGAAGATGAATGTTATCGGGCAGGAGCATCAGGTTATTGCAATAACTCATCTTCCGCAGATATCGGCAATGGCAGATTCTCATTTCCTGATAGAAAAGATTAGCGACGATTCGAGAACGGAGACTCATATCAGGCACCTTGATGAAAATGAGAGCATAGAGGAAGTGGCTAGACTTATGTCAACCGATACTATTACGGATTCGATTCTTGAGAGCGCAGCACAGCTAAGAAAGCAGGCGCTCGGAGTGAAGAGACATATGGAGTAAGGGAATATATGTTATGTTAACTAGAAAAGCAATAATGGAGTTTACATAATTGTGATGGTTATGTAAACTAAAGGATTATATTACTCGGAGGTTGTTTAATGAAGAAAATTTTGTTTATAGCATCTGAAGGAGTTCCATTTATTAAAACAGGAGGATTGGCTGACGTTGTCGGTTCATTACCCAAATGTATCGACAAGCGTTATTTTGATGTCAGGGTTATCCTTCCGAAATATACATGTATGAAGCAGGAATGGAAGGATAAGCTTCAATATAAACAGCATTTTTATATGGACTTCCATTGGAAGAGTGCTTATGTTGGAATTCTTGAAGCCGAAGTGGATGGAATTAGGTTCTATTTCATAGATAACGAAGGATACTTTGGAGGAATGCGTCCATATGGTGATGATGGCTTATGGGAAATCGAGAAGTATGCATTTTTCTGCAGAGCAGCTCTTTCTGCGCTTCCTCTTATTGATTTTAAACCGGACCTTATTCATTGTCACGACTGGCAGACAGGACTTATTCCTGTTTACCTTAAGGAGAGATTTGCCGGTGGAGAATTCTATCAGGGAATCAAGACTGTTATGACAATTCATAACCTTAAGTTCCAGGGTAAATGGGGCGTTAAGGAGGTTCGAGAGATAACAGGACTGTCTGACTACTATTTCACGGCAGACAAGCTGGAAGCATATGGCGATGCAAATCTTCTTAAGGGTGGTATTGTATTTGCAGATGCCATTACAACAGTCAGCGATACCTATGCCGAAGAGATTAAGTCATTATTCTACGGTGAAGGCCTCGAAGGACTTCTTAACAGCAGGGCAGGAGACCTTCGAGGAATCGTTAACGGTATAGATTATGAGGATTTTAATCCTGAGACCGATCCTCATATTCCATACAGATACAATGCAAGGGATTTCAGAAAAGAGAAGGTTAAAAACAAACTTAAGCTTCAGGAAGAGCTTGGACTTAAGAAGGATGCGGGAATCATGATGATTGGTATAGTTTCCAGACTTACCGACCAGAAGGGATTTGATCTGATTGCATATGTTATGGATGAATTATGTCAGGATAATGTTCAGATAGTTGTTCTCGGAACAGGTGAAGAACGTTATGAGAATATGTTCAGACATTTTGACTGGAAATATGCTGACAAAGTATCAGGAAACATCTATTATTCCGAGCCTTTGTCCCACAAGATTTATGCTGCATGTGATGCATTTCTTATGCCATCACTTTTTGAGCCTTGCGGACTTTCTCAGCTCATGGCTCTTCATTACGGGACAGTTCCCATTGTTCGTGAAACAGGCGGACTTAAGGATACTGTTGAATCCTACAACGAGTACGAAAGCACCGGAACCGGCTTCAGCTTCTTAAACTACAACGCGCATGAGATGCTTCGCACCATCCGCTACGCAGAGAAGATATACTACGACCGCAAGCGTGAGTGGAACAAGATCATCGACCGCGCCATGGCAGTTGACTTCTCCTGGGGAGTATCTGCAAGCAAGTATCAGGAGATGTACAACTGGTTGATAGGGTAGGCGCTGAACCTAGTAAAATCAAGGGTTTGAAAGTTGTTTAAAATCGATTTACGACAAATTTACGACAAAAATGGTAGTAAAATTGTGGTAAATCATCGTAGGAAATGAGGTGAGCGAC
>JAZUDO010000043.1:0-18653 GCA_045639685.1 Lachnospiraceae bacterium | reverse complement strand
ATTTTCTGAAAAAGTTTCACTTTTTGACTCTTTGCAAATCTCTTGAGATTTCTTTACAGCAAAAAATCTCTTAGGATTTTGATTATTCCTTTTATGCCCTGAGATAACGCACATCCACATGGTAGATTTCTCTACACATTTGAACAAAAGCATTATATTCACCTATGTTTTTTGATAATTTCACTTGGGTATTTTACATTTATAATATGTATTATTCAAGTGGAATAACTTGAAGAAATAATAATACTACGATATAATTAATGTACCCGAGTGGAACAAATCCTGATATTTTGGACCTACATTTACTTTAAACGGGACTCCTACATTGCTTAAGAACATGTCAGGCCTCCGATTGCAGTGGAAGACAGACGCTTGAGTTGCGGTAACCCACCTAGATTTCGTCTAGGAGTCAAAATTCAGGATCCATTTGGGAAACAAAAAAGTGGCTTATGCCGCTTTTTTTGTGCTATATTCTATATGGGTACAAAAGAGTTTTGAGAAAGCGAGAATTACATTGTTTAAGAAGCTGTATCTGATTATTTATACATTTGGAAAACAACTTCAGAGAGACAATATAGGGGCATATGCTTCAAGCATAGCTTTTTTCTTTTTGCTTTCAATGATTCCGATTTTGTCAATTGCGGGAATTATACTTTTACATTCGCCGGTAACCGAGCCCGAGATAATATACATACTGGAAGAGTATTCTCCGGATTTCCTCAACATTTACATAGAGGATTTTGTTCCGCAGATATATGAATCTTCGGGGACCGTCCTTCCGATTGCCATTGTTACACTTCTTTGGTCAGCAGGAAAAGGAATGTGGGGCCTGATGATGGGACTCAATACGGCCAATGAAGTTAAGGAAAAGAGAAATGCAATTCTGGTAAGACTGATTGCTTCATTTTACTCAATGATAATGATTGTTGTTCTTATTATCTGTATGGGTATGGTAATATTGGGAGAAACGGTTGTTGGAAAGCTCAAGGTTTTCTTCCCGAATGTGACGGTGTATCTGCAAATGCTTGGTAATCTGCGTTTCATTGTTGTCTGGGGAATGCTGACCTTGCTGTTTGTCCTGCTGTATACGTTTGTACCGAATAAAAAGATGAAAATGAGTCTGCAGGTTCCCGGTGCGGTTTTCAGCGCAGTGGGATGGTCGGTACTTTCCTGGGGCTTCTCCATGTATTTGAACTACTTTGCGGGAAGTGTGAGCCTTTACGGTAGCCTTACAACGATTATTATTACTATGTTCTGGTTGTATGGGATAATGTATATCCTGCTGATGGGAGCCAACCTGAACAGATATTTCAAGAGTGCCATTGAACCGTTTATGAAAAGGAAAAAGGCTGATAAGTAGAAACGAATAAAAATATAAATATGTTTATGAAAATATATTTCGGAGGTAATAAAAGATGGGAAAAAATGTTTGGACTGATGCTAAACAGAAAAAGGTAAAAGCAATTGATACATTTGCAAAGGAGTACTGCGGTTTTCTTGATGCAGGAAAAACAGAGAGAGAATGCACAGATTATATTGTAAATGCAATAGAGAAGGAAGGATATGTTGAACTTAACCGTGTTATGGCAGAAGGCAGAAAGCTGAAGGCCGGTGACAAGGTTTATGCTGTTAACATGAACAAATCCGTTGTAATGTTCAATATCGGTAAAGCGCCAATATCTGAGGGAATGAACATTTTGGGTGCACATATTGATTCGCCCAGACTTGACCTTAAGAGCAACCCGCTTTATGAAGATACTGAACTGGCTTATTTTGATACGCATTACTATGGTGGAGTTAAGAAATACCAGTGGGTAACACTTCCGCTTGCTCTTCACGGAGTGGTTATTAAAAAGGACGGCTCAACCGTTGAAATTAACATTGGTGAGGATGAGGACGACCCGGTATTTTTCATATCAGACCTTCTGATTCACCTTGCTTCAGATCAGATGGAGAAAAAGGCATCAAAGGTTATCGAAGGTGAACAGCTGGATGTAATAATCGGAAGTATGCCTCTTAATGCCGACGAAGATGACAAGGAAGGCAAGGAAAATAAGGAAGCCGTTAAGGCAAATATTTTGAAGATATTAAAGGATAATTATGACATAGAGGAAGAGGATTTCCATTCTGCGGAAATCGAGGTTGTTCCTGCAGGACGTGCAAGAGAAGCAGGCTTTGACAGAAGTATGATTCTTGCATACGGTCATGATGACAGAGTATGTGCATTTCCAAGCTTCAAAGCTATGCTTGAGGTAAAGGCACCGGAAAGAACCGCCTGCTGTATCCTTGTGGACAAGGAAGAGATAGGCTCTGTGGGCGCAACCGGTATGAGATCTCTTTTCTTTGAAAATGTTGTAGCGGAGATAATTAACCTTTGCGGTGATTACAACGACCTTATTCTCAGAAGATGCCTTGCAAATTCAAACATGCTTTCAAGTGATGTAAGCTCTGCTTACGATCCCACATTTGCAGCAAACTTTGATAAGAAAAACACCAACAAGCTTGGCCACGGAATTGTACTTGAGAAGTATACAGGTGCAAGAGGAAAATCGGGTTCAAATGATGCAAATGCAGAATATCTTGCAAAGCTTCGTGATGTATTTGCCCGGGAAAATGTTACTTATCAGACAGGTGAACTTGGAAAAGTTGACGTAGGCGGAGGCGGAACAATTGCATATATCCTTGCACTTTATGGGATGAATGTTACAGATTGCGGAGTTCCCGTCCTTAATATGCATGCTCCATGGGAGTGCATCAGCAAGGCTGATTTATATGAAGCAAAATGCGGTTATGTGGCATTCCTGAAAAATGCATAATGAATGCATAATATATTTTTGTAAATGCTGTTAAAGAAGGTTAATTGATGAAAACATCGGATTTTTACTATGATTTACCGCAGGAGCTGATAGCTCAGGATCCGCTTACGGACAGAAGCTCATCAAGGCTTATGGTTCTTAACAAGGACAATGGAAGAGTAAGTCATAAGTCATTTAAAAATATAAAAGAATACCTGAAGCCCGGAGACTGCCTGGTACTTAATAACACAAAGGTTATTCCGGCCAGACTTCTGGGAACAAAGGAAGATACCGGTGCCGCTGTTGAGGTTTTTCTTCTTAAGAGACTGGATGCGGATACCTGGGAGACACTTGTTAAACCCGGAAAGAAGCTTCGACCCGGAGCAAGAGTTGTATTCGGCGAAGGACTTCTTAAGTGTGAAATAATCGAAGTAGTGGACGAAGGCAACAGGATAGTACGCTTTGAATATGAGGGCATCTTCGAGGAGATTCTTGACAAACTGGGTGAAATGCCTTTGCCGCCCTACATTACCCATAAGCTCGAGGATAAGAACAGATATCAGACTGTATATGCCAAATACGAGGGAAGCGCGGCTGCGCCCACTGCGGGACTTCATTTTACAAAGGAATTACTTTCTGAAATTGAGGAAATGGGCGTTGATATTGCCTATGTTACTCTTCATGTAGGACTTGGAACCTTCAGGCCTGTCAAGGTTGATGACGTAACCAATCACCATATGCATTCGGAATTTTATATGATAGACAGGGAAGCTGCGGATAAGATTAATAAGGCAAAGGACAGCGGTCACAGAGTAATATGTGTCGGCACCACAAGCTGCCGAACTATTGAGAGTGCGGCGGATGAGAATGGAAGGCTTGCACCCTGCAGCGGAGATACGGAGATTTTCATTTACCCGGGATATAAATTTAAGATTCTGGATTGCCTGATAACCAATTTCCATTTGCCGGAATCGACGCTTATAATGCTTGTTTCCGCGCTTGCGGGCAAGGATAATGTCCTTGAGGCATACAGGCAGGCTGTTGATGAGAAATACAGATTTTTCTCCTTTGGCGATGCAATGTTTATTACGGATGATGACCATGGCGGATTATCCTGACGACAAAGCTCCTTTTTATCTTTGCGATAATGCGCTTTAATCTTGTTTTTAAACAGATTATTTTGTAAAATGTATTTATGGTAGAAGAGAGGTAGAACATGTGGGAATTTTGATTATTCCGCTGTTCGTTCTTAGGTGTTTATGGGGAATTATTTTATGGAAAAAAGACGTTATGAGCGTACAGAGTTAAAATCAAGGCTGATTATCAAAGAACTTGGTTCCAACGCGGATGATGCAAAGGAAGTATCAATTGAAGTTAATGACATTTCGAAAATCGGAGTGGGCTTCAGTTGTACCGAACCGCTTTCTATAGGCAATATATATGAGGGTTACCTCACCATTTGGACAAAAGAGGTTATACATGCATTTATTGAGATTATTCGTATCGAGATGCAGGATGACTTTTTTGAATACGGCGGTATCTTTGTAGGTATGCCGGAGATGGATTCCAAGAGAATTCAAATATATCAGCAGGTTGAAGGGCTTTCGAAGAATAACTGATGAAATGCATAATTCTGGCCGGCGGTCGCGGAGACCGTATGTGGCCCCTTTCAAGAAAAAACTATCCCAAACAGTTTATTATGATTAAAAACAATCATTCCATATTTCAGGAGACAATTGCCAGAAATATGGCTTTTTGTGATGAGTTTATAATTGTAACCAATAAGGACTATCAGTCAATTATTGAGAATCAGATGAAGGCCTTCAGAGGTCTTACCTATCGCTGCGTGTTTGAAGAAGAAGGCCGTGGTACAGCGCCTGCTGTGGTTCTTTCATGCCTTCAGTTCCCCAACTCAGAACTAATATTTGTTGTTGCTTCGGATCAGCTTGTTTCAGGACAGGAATACAAAGACAGTCTTATGAGAGCCAAGAGTCTTGCAAAGGACGGATATATTGCGGCTTTCGGTACAGACATTAAGGAACCTGATGTGCGCTTCGGTTATTTCGGCTATTCGGGAGACGACATAACGGAGTTTGAAGAGCATCCCAATGCCCTTCAGGCAATGGCATTTAAGAGTGCCGGAAATTATTACGTCAATGGCGGAATGTTTATGTTCAGAAACGGTGAACTTATAAACACGTTGATGGAAAAGGATATTGAACTTCGTATAGCCTGTGAGTATGCCTACAGTATGAAGAAAAATGTGGGCAATTATACATATTACGATGCCAAGGCTTTGGCTGAGGTACCTTACAGATCACTGGATTCTGTTCTTTTCTCCGGTGAAGTAGCCGGAAAGGTAATTCACTGTGACTTTGAACTTATCGATGTGGGAGGTCTTGATGACCTTGAAAAGGTATCCGTAAAGGATGCTATCGGTAATAAGAATTCAAAGAGGGGCAACAATTCTGTTGAACCCGTTATCGCCAACAAATGTACCAATACTACGGTTATTAACCGTTGTGATGACAAGCTTGTTGTGGTTAATCACCTGGAAGACATCCTTGTTGTTAATACAGACGACGCCGTATATATCGGTGAAAAAGGCAAGTCCAACGACTTGAAGGAAATAATCCTTCAGAGCAAGGAATTGTGGGATTATTTTAACAAGAGTGAGCTCTTTTATCGCAAATGGGGTCATTATGAAGTGCTGGAAGAGGATAAAAATGCATCATACCAGGTTAGAAAAGCAACTATTCTTCCGGGCAAGACCATTTACTATCATAAGCATGCTCAGAAGAGGGAAAATGTCTGTGTTGTAAGCGGAAGATGTAAAGCATTTGTCGGAAAAGAAAGTTTTATTATTGAACAGGGACAGACACTTACGGTATTGCCGGGTCTGGAGCATCAGCTCAGCTGTATCAGTGACGAGCCCCTTGTGTTTATTGAAACATCAACGGATGTTGAATTTGTAAATGAGGATATTATTTCAGTTGACAGCGAGAATATTTCCGAGACTTCACTGGGATATGAATTCGATAAATTTGTGTTACTTTCACCTGCTTATAAGGATTATCTGTGGGGCGGTAACAGACTTAAGAAACAGTTTAACAAGAAGAGCGACCTTCCGGTTATTGCGGAAAGCTGGGAGCTTTCAGCTCACCCTGACGGCCAGAGCGTTATTGCATCCGGCAAGAATGAAGGTCAGATTTTTGCTGATTACATCAACAGAATAGGAACTGAGGCACTTGGCTGGAAATATTCAGACATGCGTAATTTCCCGCTTATGATTAAACTTATTGATGCCAAGGAAAGCGCTTCTGTTCAGGTTCATCCGGGTGATGAATATGCACTTGAGCATGAAAATGAATATGGCAAGAGCGAGCTTTGGTACATAATAGATTGCGAAGAAGATTCGTATATATATTGTGGTTTTAAGAGGGATGTTACAAGGGAAGAGGTTAAGGAAGCTCTCGATAACAAGAATATCGAGTCATTACTTAACAAAATCTATGTTAAGCCCAAGGAAACATATTTCATTGAGGCAGGAACGGTTCATGCCATCGGAAAAGGCTGTATGATCTGTGAGATTCAGCAGAATTCAAATTCCACCTACAGACTCTATGATTATGACAGAACCGATAAGTATGGCAACAAGAGAAGACTTGATGTGGACAAGGCTTTGGATGTTCTCAATTACGGTTCATATCAGGGAAATAAGGATTGCAAGTACTTTTCCGTTAAGGTCAGAAGATGTGCCGGAAAAGGTAAACTCAATATGAGTGAAGAAAGTTTTTCTGCACTTATTATCATTGATGGAAAGGGAACAATTTCCTGTGGAGAAGAAAAACTGGAATTCTTTAAGGGCAATTGCGTATTTGTCCCGAGAGCCAATGCGGTGATGGAGCTGACCGGGGATTTCGAGTATTTAGATGTAAGAATATAAAAATATTGTCTGAATTTGTTCTACAATATATACACAATAAACAATTCATTCATACAATTACATCATTTCCTTGTATAAATACTATAAATTTGTTGCGAAATGTTTGAAAATTTAGTAATATATTGACAGTGGGTTTTTTAGATTATATGGGGTTTTACTAAATTACCCGAAATAGCAAACTTGGAGGTTACTTTATGAACGTTTACACAACAGACAAAATCCGTAATGTGGTATTACTTGGCCATGGTGGATCCGGAAAGACATCACTTGTGGAAGCTGCTGCATATCTGGGCGGGCTTACATCAAGAATGGGAAAGGTACCGGATGGCAATACTGTAAGTGATTTTGGTAAGGAAGAGATAAAGAGAGGTTTTTCTATTTCATCTTCAGTTGTTCCGATTGAATGGGGCGGATGCAAGATCAACTTTATAGATGCACCCGGATATTTTGATTTCGCAGGCGAAGCTGAAGAAGCAGCAAGCGCAGCAGATGCAGCTATTATTGTTGTTAACGGTAAGTCGGGCGTTGAAGTAGGAACAAACAAAGCATGGGAACTTTGTGAAAAATACAAATTGCCACGTATGGTATTTGTTACAAATATGGATATTGACAATGCGTCATATCGTCAGGTTGTTGAAGACCTTACAGCTCAGTATGGTAAGAAGATGGCACCTATTCATCTTCCTATTCGTGAGAATGAGAAATTTGTAGGTTATATCAATGTTATTACAGAGCAGGGTTACCGTTGGGAAGGTAAGGAAGTTAAGGAATGTGATGTTCCCGATTATAACAAAGAGAACCTTGGTATTTGCAGAGATACACTTATGGAAGCGGTTGCTGAAACAAGTGAAGATCTTATGGAAAGATATTTTGAAGGCGAAACATTCTCTGATGATGAAATCAGAGCAGCTCTTCGTGCAAGTATCAACAGCTGTGATATCGTTCCGATGTCTATGGGTTCAAGCCTTCTTTGCCAGGGCGTATATACATTGCTTGATGATATCGTAAAGTATATGCCGAGTCCGGAAAACAGAAAAGTTGCCGGCGTTTCAATGAAAACCAACGAAGTATTCGAAGCAAACTTCGATTTCTCTAAGCCCAAGAGTGCTTATATCTGGAAGACAATCGTTGATCCGTTTATCGGTAAGTACAGCCTTGTTAAGATTTACTCGGGCGTATTCAAGGCGGGAGATGAGATTTACAACAAGGATAAGGATGTTGAAGAAAAAGTTGGTAAGCTTTATATTATGCAGGGCAGTAAGCCTATTGAAGTTCCGGAACTTCATGCAGGTGATATAGGAGCTATCGCTAAGCTTACAGCAGCACGTACAGGTAACACACTTTCTACAAAGGCAAATGTTATCGAATACGGAAAGGTGGAACTTCCTGTTCCTTATACATACAGAAGATACAATGCTGTTAACAAGGCAGATATAGATAAGATCAGCCAGAGTTTGCAGAAGATGATGCATGAAGATCTTACTCTTAAGAACATCAACGATTCTGAGAACTCACAGCTTCTCCTTTACGGATTAAGTGAACAGCATCTTGATGTTGTTGCAAGCCGTCTTGAAAATGAATATAAGGTTAAGATTGAACTTAGCGACCCTAAGGTTGCATACAGAGAGACAATCAATAAGAAGTCAGACGTTGAATATAAGTATAAGAAGCAGTCAGGCGGACATGGTCAGTATGGTCACGTTAAGATGACATTTGAGCCAAGTGGAGATATTACATCAGCATATACATTTGAGCAGATAGTTGTCGGTGGAGCAGTTCCGAAGAACTTCTTCCCTGCAGTAGAGAAGGGTATCGCTGAATCTGTTGGAAGAGGACCTCTCGCTGCTTATCCTGTTGTTGGTGTTAAGGCAGTTCTTTACGATGGATCTTACCATCCGGTTGATTCTTCCGAAATGGCATTCAAGACAGCAGCAAGCCAGGCATTTAAGAAGGGCTTTATTGATGCTAAGCCTGTACTTCTTGAGCCAATTATGAGCCTTAAGGTTACTGTTCCGGATGCAAACACCGGTGATGTTATGGGTGACCTTAACAAGAGAAGAGGCAGAGTTCTTGGTATGAATCCTCTTGGAAACGGAAAGCAGACTATCGAAGCTGAGATTCCTATGAGTACAATCTTCAATTATTGTACAGACCTTCGTTCTATGACAGGTGGTGCAGGTGAGTATTCATATGAGTTCGCAAGATATGAACAGTGTCCTTCAGATGTTCAGGAGAAGGAAGTTGCAGCTAGAGCAGCTAAGGTTGCAGAGAATAATACAGAAGAATAAGTTTCGTGACATTTTATTAAAAGGCCGTTCTGATTAGGGACGGCCTTTTTGCTTGAAAAATGAACATTATATTAATATAATAAATGCATTGATGTTTATAGGAGCAGACGTATGTTACAGTATTTTTTCGGGAATTGTAGTTGGATAGAGGCAATGGGGGCTTTGTTTGCATTTGCAGTGACTTTATTTGTCACGTACAAATTAAAGGATAAACTGCCTTCGGACAGAGGAAAAGAATTTGCTGTTGACGGAGAAAAGTCAAAAGGAAAACCTCAGGGGGCAGGGCTGTTTTTTGTTCTTGTATTTATCGCAACTGCATTGATATTTGCGCCATTTTCAATTGAAAATCTTGTGTTTCTCGTTTTGATAGGGTTATGTATGGTAACGGGCTTTTTGGATGATCGTGCAAAAAATCCCTGGGGACGGGTAAAAAAAGGAATGCTTGATTTGACCATAGCTGTTCTGACTGCTGTTAATTTTATATATTTTAACGGTAGTGATGTTACTTTCAGATTATTTGGCGGCACTCATGTTAATTTTAACCCGTTTTTACTTGGAGTAATTATTGTTGCACTTGTTTGGGGGATGATTAATGTTACGAATTGTGCCGATGGTGTAGACGGCTTATCGGGTACTTTGGCAATCATTACATTACTTACAATATATAAACTGTTTGAATTTGAAGAAATGACAAATGATGGTTATTTTATTATTCTGTTTATTATTTGTATTCTTGCATATTTAATGTTTAATGCAACTCCCAGTATATTGATGATGGGTGATGCCGGAAGTCGGGCAATGGGAATATTTATTGCTATTGCTATTGTAAAAACAGGCAGTCTGTTTTTGTGTCCTATTGTAGCTATTGTATTAATTCTTGATGGTGGCTTGGGACTGATTAAGGTTGCATTGATTAAAACATTAAAGCTTCATATTATGAAGAATATCAGAACGCCTTTACATGACCAGGTACGCAAAGTTAATAATTGGTCAAACACTCAGTGTGTATATAGATTTGCTGTTATTCAGGCGATTATTAATATTGTTTTGTTGGTGTTTTTGAATATGTAAATTGTGTTATTGGTATATACTTAACAGAATTGAATTTGTGTAGTATAATTAACTGTTTGTAAGAATTTAATCAAAGGAAGGATAGAATTATTATGAAAAAATTATTTTTAGTATTATTGTTAACATGTATGTCACTGTCGTTTGTGGCATGCGGTGAGAATGTACCTGATGTACAAGAGGTTGAAAAAGAAGAAAGCAAAACAGTAACAGAAGATATTTCAGTTGGAGCAATTGCAACACCTGAAGCAGATAAAGAGGAAGAACAAAATGCTGAGGAGGATAGTGCTGAAACTAAGCAGGAATCGGCTGAGGAGGATAGTGCCGAAACTAAGCAGGAATCGGCTGAGGAGAGTTATGCAAATACGAACGACATTCCTGTAATTGATATTACAAATGATTATACTGAAACATTTACCTTTACAGAATTTAACAAAAATGAGGATGGTACTCCGGATGAAACTCTTTCATCTATGTTTGAATGTCCGACTACTGTTAATTGCGAGATTGTCGACAATGGAGACGGCACCAAAAAAGTTTCTTATGTAGCAGAGTTTGATATCAGGGATTGGTCATTGGAATATGATTACTATAGCTCGGACACATATATGGTAGATATTAAAAACGGTAAAATTTTCTCTACAAAGTTTGCTCCCAACGAGGTCACGGTTAACGGTGAAGTAGTAAGCGTGGAGTACAGCTTTGATGAGGAATATGATACTGATTATACGAAGCATACGAAGATATTTAGCATTATCTGTCCAAGTGATTACGAAGATTATGGCATGTTTTTAAGTGATACGAAGCATATAAATGTGGAAAGTGCATACCAAAGCCTTGATGATATATTAACAGCAGGGTCATACGAAAAACGTATAATTCTTCATTGATAATGAATTTTGTTTATGGCATTTGTTACGATATAAATTTTTTTATTTATAAAGTATTTTGGAGGCATTGTTATGGCAAATAACAGCATGGTTTATAACCATCATGAAATAGAAAAGAAATGGCAGAAATATTGGGAGGATAATCAGACTTTTAAAACAGATGTCTGGGATTTCAGCAAACCCAAATTTTATGCTCTTGATATGTTCCCATATCCTTCGGGCGTAGGTCTTCATGCAGGTCATCCGGAAGGCTATACCGCAACGGATATTGTTTCACGTATGAAACGTATGCAGGGCTTCAACGTTCTTCATCCCATGGGATACGATTCCTTCGGTCTTCCTGCAGAGCAGTATGCGGTTACAACAGGTAATCATCCCAACGGATTTACAGAGAAGAATATTAAGACATTTACAGGTCAGCTTAAGGAACTGGGCTTTGATTATGACTGGTCAAAATGTATAGCAACTTCAGATCCAAAGTTCTACAAATGGACTCAGTGGATATTTAAGAAATTGTACGAGCAGGGCTATGCAAAGCTTGTAGATATGCCGGTAAACTGGTGTGAAGAACTTGGTACGGTTCTTTCCAATGATGAAGTTATTGACGGCAAGTCTGAAAGAGGCGGATACCCGGTAATCAGAAAGAACATGAAACAGTGGGTAATCGACCAGGTTGCATTTGCAGATGAACTTCTTGAAGGACTTAATGAAGTTGACTGGCCGGAATCAACAAAGGATATGCAGAGACACTGGATCGGACGTTCCGAAGGTGTTGAGGTTAAATTCCAGATCGTTGGCGGCGGAGAGTTCAGCATTTACACAACATGTATCGAAACAATCTACGGTATTACATTTATGGTTCTTGCTCCCGACGGACAGATTGTAAAGGATTTGATGCCGAGAATTAAGAATACAGCAGAAGTTCAGGCCTATATTGATGAGACAATCAAGAAAAATGATATGGACCGTACAGAACTTAACAAGACAAAATCAGGCTGTCTCCTTGATGGTGTAACCTGTATCAATCCTGTAAATGGCAAGGAAGTTCCGCTTTATATCGGTGATTTTGTTCTTGCCAACTACGGAACCGGTGCAGTTATGGCTGTTCCCAGCCACGACCAGAGAGACTTTGAGTATTCAGAGGTTCATAACATTCCTCGTATTCAGGTTATTGACGGCGGCGGCTGCTCAGAGAAGGCATTTGAAAAATACGATTATCTCGGAAAGGGCTGCAAACTTATCAATTCTGAAGAGTTTACAGGACTTACTGTTGAAGAAGCTAAGGAAGCAATCACATCTAAACTTGAGAAGATGGGTGTTGCAAAGTGTACAGTAAATTATCATTTCCGTGAATGGATATTTGCACGTCAGCGTTATTGGGGCGAGCCTGTTCCTGTTGTATATACAGAGGACGGTCGGATTCATGTACTTGCTGATGAGGAGCTTCCGCTTGTATTGCCTGAACTTGAGGATTACAAGGGAAAGAACGGTCAGGCACCGTTGGAAAATGCAACTGAATGGAAGCAGTATGACAAGAATGGAATCAAGGGAAAGAGAGAAACATCGACAATGCCGGGTAGTGCAGGCTCAAGCTGGTATTTCTTAAGATATATCGATCCCGATAATGATAAGGAATTTGCAAATCAGGAACTTTTGAAGCATTGGATGCCGGTTGACCTCTATATCGGCGGACCGGAGCATGCGGTAGGTCATCTTATGTATTCGAGAATCTGGAACAGATTCCTCTATAAGAACGGCCTTTCACCTGTAAAGGAGCCATTTAAGAAGCTTGTTCATCAGCGAATGATTCTTGGTGAAAATGGTATAAAGATGGGTAAACGTTTCCCTGAATTTGTTGTTAATCCAAGTGATATCGTAAGAGATTACGGTGCAGATACCTTGAGACTTTATGAAATGTTCATGGGACCTCTTGAGGTAAGCAAACCATGGTCACCTCAGGGTGTTGACGGTGCGAGAAGATTCATCGGTAAGGTTTGGAATTATTTCACCAATCCCGAGAATATTGCAGAGGATAACAAGGAAGAACTTAAGAAACTTTATCATCAGACAGTTAAGAAGGTTACTTCAGACTTTGAACAGCTTGGCTTCAATACAGCCATCGCCCAGATGATGATCTTCATGAACACAGCAACCAAGTCAACCTGCCCGAAGGAATATGCAGAAGGCTTTGTAAAGATGTTCTCATGCATTTGTCCTCATGTGGGTGAGGAAATGTGGAGCATTCTCGGACATGACAATACAATTGCTTATGAGAATTGGCCGGTATATGACGAAGAGGCTGTTAAGGATGACACAGTAGAAATCGGTGTACAGGTTAACGGTAAGGTTAAGGGAACGGTTTCTCTTGCTGTAAACGAAGACAAGGACAGCGCTCTTGCTAAGGCTAAGGCAGTGGAAGGTGTAGCCAAGTTTATCGAAGGCAAGACTGTTGTTAAGGAAATCTATGTTCCGGCAAAGATTGTTAATATTGTAGTTAAATAAAATGATGAAAGGTGTAAGAGGAGCATATGCTCCTCTTTACTTCTGAAAAGAATTAGGACACACTTTTTTCACAAATTCATTTCTATTTGAACACAATTAAAAAGTATTCTTTTGGAAAAAGGTATTTTGCAGGAAAAGTACATAAGACACTATACAAGGAGATAATTGAAATGATTAAGGTAGAAAACATATCGAAAAGATATGGAGATCATTACGCCGTAAAAGACCTTTCGTTTGAAATCGAAAAGGGTAAAGTTTACGGTTTTCTCGGCCCTAACGGAGCGGGAAAGACTACGACCATGAATATTATGACCGGTTATATTGCAGCTTCCGGTGGTACGGTTACTGTTAACGACCATGATATTTTGAAGGACGGAGAAGCAGCAAAGAAATGTATCGGATATCTTCCGGAACTTCCGCCTCTGTACCAGGACATGACGGTTTTTGAGTATCTTAAGTTTGTTGCAGAGCTTAAGTGTGTTCCAAAGGCAGAAAGAACAAAGAGTATTGAAGATGTAATGGATAGAACCTTCATTACAGATATGAAGAACAGACTGATTAAGAACCTGTCAAAGGGTTATAAGCAGCGTGTGGGTCTTGCTCAGGCAATGCTTGGCAATCCGGATATCATCATTCTTGATGAGCCTACGGTAGGTCTCGATCCCAAACAGATTATCGAGATTCGTGATCTTATCAGAAGTCTGAAGGAAAACCATACTGTTATCTTGAGCTCACATATCTTAAGTGAGGTTGCTGAGGTTTGCGATAAGTTGATGATAATTGCAAAGGGTCATCTTGTTGCAGAGGGAACAGCAGACGAATTACTTGATTCATTGGGAGATAATAATACTGTTGAAGTATTAATCCATGGTGATGTTGAGGATGTTGTTGAGGCTGTTAAGAATATTGACGGCGTTATAAAATATGACACTGCATTTGCAGGAGAGGACTTGGTTAAATGCATCCTTTCCTTTGAAAAGGACAAGGAAATCAGGGACGAGCTGTGTTCAAAGCTTGCTGCCAAAGGTCTTGCTGTCTATGGCATGGTGACAAAATCAAAAAATCTTGAAGAGATTTTCCTTGAGCTTACAGACGAAGTCTACGTTAATAAGTTCATAGCAGAGAAGGAAGCTGAGGAAACAGCAACAGCCGAAGTCGAAGTAACAGCTGAAACCGCTGACGAAGCAGAATTAAAAGAAAATGACGAAAAGGAGGAAGAGTAGGATGTGCGCAATATTTAAGAGAGAATTCAAAAACTTCTTCCAAAATGTAATCGGATGGGTATTTATCGCTGCAATGATATTTATTGCATCGCTTTATTTCAGAGCTTATAACATTATCGGCGGACAGCCGGATATCAGACTTGTTCTTGTAAATCTTCTTATGGTTATGATATTTGCAATTCCTGTATTATCCATGAGAATTCTTACTGAGGATAAGAAAAATAAGGTTGACCAGCTTACACTTACATCTCCTGTCAGCATCGGAAAGATTGTTACAGGAAAATACCTTGCCATGCTTGCTGTATTGGGCATCACCACAGTTTCAATAGGAGCATTTTTACTCCTTATTGCAAAGTATACAAGCATTGACTGGGGAATTAACGGAATATCACTGCTGGGCTTTATCCTTTATGGTGGAGCATGTATAGCAATTTGCTTGTTTGTCTCAGCATTTACAGAGAGCCAGGTAATTGCAGCGATTGTCAGCATTGTGGCAATGTTTGTTGTATACCTTATGTCAGGAATACAGTACTTACTTGAAGGTACTGAAAATAAAATCTTATCATTTGTGGGAAGCTTGCTTAACGGGCTGAATCTTAGTGATAGATATGAAATCCTTCTTGAAGGTATTTTGGACTTTAAGGCTATTATTTACTTTATAACAATTATTGTTGTTTTCATTTTCCTTACTACACAGGTTATTCAGAAGAGAAGATTTACAGCTTCTGTTAAGAATATATCTTTGCAGGCTTTCAGCATTTCAATGATTGTTGTTGTGCTTGCTATTGCCATATTCGGAAACTACGCCATTTCTCTTCTTCCGCAGAAGTACACAGAATATGACATTACCAATAATAAGCTGTATTCTTTGTGTGATGTTACAAAGGAGACTGTTGAAGCAGTTACTTCTCCTGTAAAAATCTATGTTTACGCGGCAGAGGACAGTAAGGATGAAACTGTCGATAAGATACTTACAAAATATACAGAGTTAAACAAGAACATAACCGTAGAATATAAGGATCCTAACAAGAGCCCTAAATTCTATGAAAAATATACAGACAGAACACCTTCATATAACTGTCTGTTTATGGAAATGGGCGACAATTCAAAGTATGTTGATTACGATTCAATGTATGTTTCCGATTACACAATGGACGAAAGCGGACAGTATATAGAGAACGTAAGATATGACATTGAGGGCCAGATTACGGCAGGCTTGGATTACCTGGTTTCAGGACGTTTTGCTGTAAGCATCGTTGGTATTACAGGACACGAAGAGAATCCTATTTCTCAGGGATATACAGATGCAATCGCAAAGGCAAATTATGAGTATACTGAACTTACATTATTGGGAAATGAAATCCCTGAAGATTGTAAGCTGATATTTATTAATGCACCTACATCTGATTTTTCTTCCGATGATGCTGACAAGATAATTGCTTATCTTGAAAATGGCGGACAGGTAATAATTACACTTGGCATTGTTGATGATATCCCTAATAAAATGCCGAATTTTAATAAGATACTTTCTTATTTTGAAGTTACTGTAGGCGACGGACTTATCGTTGATACGGAGGCATTTAGCCAGAGCCCGTTCTTTATCATTCCGGAGACATCAAACAACACTGTAACAAACGGAGTTTACGGAAGCAAACCTGTATGGATGCCTTATGCAAAGGCACTTTATACAAATGAGGAATCAACTGAGGTCAGTGCAGTTTCTTTCCTTTCAACATCCACTGCATCATATAACAAACTGGATTTAAATTCAGATATTGATTACGAGTACAGCGAAGGAGATCCTGTTGGACCTTTTGATGTAGGTATGAGTGTAACAAAGGGAGATTCCGATGGTTCATTGGGACGTGCTTACATTCTGTCATCTCCATTTATATTCAGTGACGAAGTTGACAGTATGACGGCAAATTCAAGTGTTACCATGTTTATGAATATTGCCAACTCTGTTGCCGGAGATGATGGCGGGGCAGCACATGTCGTACCTACAAAGTCAATGGATACAGAGACATTTATAATAGACAATGTTGGCGGATTACTCATTTTCATTGTACTTATGCTTGTGGTTCCGGTTGCACTTCTTATTACAGGATTTGTTATTTGGACGAAGAGGAGAAAAAAATAAATGAAAAAGCAGTTAAAACAGCTAATAGGATTGCTTATAGGCCTTGCAGTTGTAGTCGCAGGATTCTTTATTATCAGATATGTTGCCGCCCATCAGGAAATTGAAACAGAAACAATCAACGTGACGGAATTGTATCATACCGATAAGGAGTCAGTTAAGGAAGTGGAATATATTCACGGAGATTCTGATATTGATCTGGTAAGAGAGAATGATAAATGGTACTTGAAAAATGATAAAGATACTGAACTTGATCAAGATGCAGTGGGAACAGTTGTGGGTTTTGCATGTTCACTGAATTATAAGACGCAAATTGATGAACACGGAGAACTCAGCGAATATGGACTTGATGACCCAAGTTATATTGTTACGGTAACGGATGCTCAGGGAGTTGCACAAACCTATTATATAGGGGATTATTTCACACTTGAGGGAACATATTTTGCTAAGCTTGAAGGAACGGATACTGTTTATACGATAGCGTCAACTTATCCAAGTGCATTTGATGCAGATGTTGAGCATTATAAAGCAACAGAGGAGATGGAATAATACCTGGTGGCTTGCAAGGACAATATAAGCCAAATTAAATAAATATGAACTAATAAGTGCAGTATGGGATAATTATTTATTATTCATACTGCACTTTCTGTATAATGCGATTGCGCTGATAACGGGCAAATGATAACATTTTGATAACAAAAAATATTTTGGGTACAATCTGGGCACAAATAAATTAAAGAGGGGCGACTATGTACGAAATTACAAATAGCGATTGGAAGAAATATAGAGAAAAAATTGGCATCTGGCAAGAAAACTATATGGAGAGATTGTTAAAGGAATATGTTGATTTTCTGAAAACGGATGAGCCGGCGTCAAAAAGATTTTGGGAACTTGAAAAGAGAATAAAGCAGGATAAAAAGTGTCCAGGTGTGTTAATTACAGATATGAGAAAATCTTCTGCTATATATGATATTGCTGCATTAGTGAGAGAAGAAATTATTAGTATAAAGGAACTGGATGATTTTTCTGATGATTTACAGGAGGCAGTGAATAATATTGTAAATCATTAATAATAGGGAGAGAATTTATTATGGGACTAATAGAAACAGCCAGCGGTAATTCTGTTTGGAGAGGCATGGATTATTATGAAAACAAAAAAGTTGTTTCCTTCAAAAAACTAGATGATGGCATATATGCGGGTGTAGTTTCGGGAAGTGAAGGCAGAGCATATAACGTTCATGTTGAAACGATGCATCCAAGAAAATCAATATGTAATTGTCCTTTTGCAGAAGGTAGGCGAGTTGTTTGTAAACATATGATTGCTCTTTATTTTACTGCAGAACCCAAAGCCGCAGAGGATTTTTTGAAACAGGTAGAAGAATGGGAAAAAGAGGAAGAAGAGCAAGAACGACAACATTATGTTGAATTGCGAAGATATGTGAACAGCTTGACTAAGGCAGAACTGCAAGATAGATTGTATGATGCGCTGGTTGAGTTAGAAGATATACACGATAGATATTGGTAAGTATTCTATTTATGAGACCATTATTAATTGATTAACACGGTCTTACCTAGCTATGAAATAAAAAGATGGGTAAGACCTCTTTTGTTACAATGCAAAATTTGTGGAGAGAAACTTCTAATTTTTGTGGCTACTAGATTCGATTGCTGACATTTTATTTGCGTAAGCAAGAAGTCGTTCCAATTGAGCCTCATTAAAATTTTTACATGTTTCAGCAAGCAAAAATAAGGAAGGTGTTTTATCCTTTTCGATGATTGTTCTATCTATAGTAGCTTCACTTGT
>JAZUDO010000042.1:0-2269 GCA_045639685.1 Lachnospiraceae bacterium | reverse complement strand
ATTATTAATTGAAATGAGTATTCTAAAACTCTCTATAATGAAATTGCATTTATTATAATGAATGTTGTTTCATTATAAAGCAATCTCATTTAACTTTCAATCGATTTTTAGTAATTTTTATAATTTTTTATTCTCTCTCAGTTCTTTTTTGTCTTTTTACTTTTCTTTCCTTCTTTTCTGTATATACCGATAACTTAGTGCATACTGCACGGTCATCGAGTGCATGCTTTCCGCTATTTCAGTGCACGCTTTCCGCTGCATAGTGCATATATCTTTTTACTCCTATAATAAGAATGGCACACATTAGTGTGACTATTATTTATAGGAGGTTCGATAACAATGGTTGATTATCGAGAAATCCTGAGGCTTAATAACCTCGGGTACATCAAGAAAGACATTGCATCCAGTGTTCACAGTTCCAGAAATACTGTTTCTGAAGTACTGACATTAGCCGGAAATCTTCATGTTTGCTGGCCATTAGATGATGATGTCACCAACGCTGCCTTGGAAGATTTATTCTATCCCGGGCGAAACAAGGATAATGAGGAACGTCTCATTCCTGATTATCCAAAGATTCACAATGAGCTTGCCAAGAAAGGCGTAACACTCACACTGCTTTGGACAGAGTATTGTCTTGAAGCCAGTGCTGCCGGCAAAAAGCCCTACATGAGCACACAGTTTAATGATAACTATCACAAGTGGGCTCGTATTACCAAAGCCACAATGCGTATCCAGCATAAACCCGGCGATGAGATGGAAGTTGACTGGGCCGGTGGCACAATCGACATCTACGATGAGGTTACCGGTGAACCGCAGGATGCCTATCTCTTTGTAGCAGTGCTTTCCTGCAGTTGCTATGTTTACGCTGAAATCTGTCCGAATATGAAGGCGGATACATTTATTAACTGTCACGTTCATGCGTACACGTATTTCGGCGGATCAACACGTTTGCTGGTGCCGGATAATCTAAAAACCGGTGTAACAAAGAATACTCGTTACGATACGCTTATTCCAAAGGCTTATAAGGAAATGGCTGATCACTATAATACAGCCATCGTACCTGCAAGGGTAAAACACCCTGATGATAAACCTAATGCAGAGGGCTCCGTGAAGTATGCAACCACATGGATTCTGGCGGCATTACGTAATTATCATTTCTTTTCCATTGAGGAAGCCAAAACAGCAGTTTCAGAAAAACTTGAAGAACTCAATCTTCGTCCATTCAAAAAGAGGCTCGGAAATCGTCGAACCGCTTTCGAAAATGAAGAAAGAGATTTTATGCTGCCGCTTCCCAAAGCCCCGTATGAACCAGCAGTCTGGTCCACTGCAAAGGTTCAAAACGATTATCTCATAAGTGACGGAATCAATAAATACTCTGTTCCTTTTGATTTAATTGGAGAACAGGTTGATATTCATTTAACCAGTACAATGGTGGAAGTTTTCTATCATGGGGGCAGGGTTGCTTCTCATGTAAGAAAGATGAACCCGCAAAGAGATCCTATCTGTATCAGAGAGCATATGCCTCTGAACCATCAGAAGTATCTTTCTTACAATCCTGCGGAGTTTGTAAGATGGGCCGAGGATATCGGCACATTTACAGTTACAACTGTTAATTACTTCCTGTATTCCGAAAAGGAACCGGAACAGGGTTATAAATACTGTATAGGATTAATGAAAGCTGCTGAGCATTACGGAAATGACCGTATAAATAAAGCTTGCGAAAAACTTCTTTCTGTTACAGCACAGCCGTCATTAAGGAGTATAATTACCATTCTAAAAAACGGTCAGGATAAACTTAAGTCGGATTCCGTTAAAAACTCAACGTTGATAAAACGCAGCAGCGGAATTACCCGTGGACTTTCCGCATACAAAAACGGAGGTGACGCAGAATGATAAACGCATCTACCTTCGAAAAACTTAAAGCGCTTAATCTAAGTGCCATGGCTGATGAATTCCAAAATCAGATAGATGACTCAAAATCTTATAACTTATTAGGATTTGAAGAGCGCCTTGGGCTTCTTGTTGATGCCGAATGGAACAGACGCCAGGCAAACAAGTTAAAAAATCTTATTAAAAGAGCTGCTTTTTCTATTTCTTCGGCGTGCATTGAGGATATCGAATATCTGCCGGACAGAAAACTTGATAAAGCACAAATGCTTAGATTTTCAACTTGCCAGTATATCAATGATGGGCATCACATAATCTTAAAAGGAGCAACCGGTTCAGGTAAGACGTACATTGCCTGTGCTCTTGGTAATGCAGCATGCCG
>JAZUDO010000041.1:0-17021 GCA_045639685.1 Lachnospiraceae bacterium | reverse complement strand
AGGGTTACATATTTTTCTCTTTTTCCTGCTTTTCTGTAACCACAAGCGCCCGGCACGCTCTCAAGGGTTACATATTTTTCTCTTTTTCCTGCTTTTCTGTAACCACAAGCGCCCGGCACGCTCTCAAGGGTTACATATTTTTCTCTTTTTCCTGCTTTTCTGTAACCACAAGCGCCCGCCACGCTCTCAAGGGTTACATATTTTTCTCTTTTTCCTGCTTTTCTGTAACCACAAGCGCCCGGCACGCTCTCAAGGGTTACATATTTTTCTCTTTTTCCTGCTTTTCTGTAACCACAAGCGCCCGGCACGCTCTCAAGGGTTACATATTTCACGCAAACCACAAAAGATCTTCATCAACAATAATCTTTATTCACTAAACTTGTTAAATCCTCATCGCATAAACTTTTCAGCCTCTTAACTCCTCATCTTCCGAACGCTTCCTGTTCAAACAAATCAAAGAATTTATCACATTATCCTGATGAATACTATTTATCAAAAAAATCAGGTGAAGAACTACACCACTTCACAAAACCTTTCGGCAATCTTTTATAGCCGCATCCCAGCTTGAATCCTACAAACCTGAATCCTGTTTTCCATATAAATCCCGGAACCAGATACCATTTTCCCTGGTTGCACAGTCCCTTAACAACAGTCCTGACCATTCGCATTCCCTCGCCCTCCTGCTTAAGCCCGGCAAATACTTCCGTATTCATGGCATGACTGGCGCCGTTGTCAAAATTTCTCCTGAACTGCTGCATACATGTGTAATCATGGGAATGATATACCTTTGCCTCGGAAGCGTATGCTATCTTGTATCCGGCATTAACAGCTTTTGACGCAAAAATCATATCTTCATTGAAAATGGTTTTCCTAATGAAGCCCCCAAGCTCGTTGTATACGCTCTTTCTGTAAGCGCTGCATACGTTACTGCAAAAGAATGCTTTAATTCCCAGCTTTTCCACGTCTTCAAGGCTCTTTACAACGTCTCCTTCAGGATAATTGAATTCCCTGATAAGCTTCTCCGCAGCACTGCTGCTTTCATAAGCAAGTTGCCTTCCATATGTTATTGCAACCTTTTCGTCCGAAAATGGCGCAATAAGGCGTTCCAACAGCATATTGTCAACAGGCATCGCATCCATGGTCATAAGTACGCAAATATCCGCGTCAGACATTTCCATGGCAAGATGACGTGTGTTCCCGTGGTCAAACTCTGATTTCTTCAAATGATGCAAAGTAACGATTCCTTCAAAGGGTTGTAAATCCTCCTCTGAAAACCCAAACAGTTCCTCTTCCGTATTCATAACAATAACTCTGTTAACCTTTACTGTCTGTTCACAGAGTTTTGAAAGAAGCGATATGAAGCACTTATCCGGCTTATATGTGGGAATTATTATATCAACGATCATGACCTCACTACCCAAAAGAAACCGTCTCTATCTACAAAAAGAAACCTGCTCTATCTACGAAAAGAAACCGTCTCTATCTACAAAAAGGAACCTGCTCTATCTACGAAAAGAAACCTGCTCTATTCCAAAAAAGGCCCGAAAAAAGGGCCTTTTTCTCTCTTTGCTTTCTTACATTCAATATATTGTTTTCAATATGTTACCTTTCGGTCTATTGCTTCCAATATATTATCTTCCGGTATCGGCAGAAACCTTCTGGCTGTACTGATGTACCTGATCCGATACTACATAGTTGTCTTCATTAAACATGAACTTATGGAACATTGCTACGTTCTGTTCAAGGTTAACAGGAATAACGCAGCTTCCCTTGTTACCGATGGTACCGGTGTCTCTGTTGGTTTCAAAGGGGAAACCGTCACTGCCTGTAATCTGATATTTTGCTATATTTCCAAGCATAGCTGTCATTTCATCTACATCAAGAGATGTGGATACGTTTGGAAGTGCCTCGTTCAATACCTGATTGAGTTTTGAAGGCTCAGCCTTCTTACATACATCCATAACAGCTGCAAGAACTGTTCTCTGTCTCTGAGCACGTGCAAAGTCATTACCTACATATCTGATACGGCAGTAAGCTGTTGCCTGAAGACCGTTAAGCAACTGATAACCGGGCTCCTTAACCGCTGTATAATCAACACCTTCTGTTGCGGTAAATGTCTTATTATCTGTCGTTTTACCAACCATACTGATCTGGTAATTGTTCAGATGAACTATCTCATTTTCCTGAACATCGATATATACACCGCCAATGGCATCGATTGTCTGAATGAGTCCGTCAAATCCAACCGTTACATAGTCTGTTATATTCATATCCAGGTTCATGTTCAGCATATTGATTGCCTGCTCAGGGCCACCCTTTGCATATGCTGCATTACACTTGTTATATGAATCGTTTCCAAGGTTTAAGTATGTATCACGGAATACGGAACAAAGCTTTATTTCTCCCGTATCATTGTTAATAGATGCAATAATGATTGTATCGGAACGTGTTCCCTTGCCAAGACTTCCTTCTCTCGAATCGACACCAAACAGGGCAATATTCTTATAGCCCTTCAGTGCAACGTTCTCGGCAACGGTATCATTCATCTTGGAAACAATCTCTTCCTCGTCAATTTTAACCTTTGTTACCTTTTCTGCTTTTGTTACGCCATAAACGACGACAACAAGCAATGCGAGCACAAAAAACTCCACAATGAGAAGAAGAATCTTCTTTCTCTTCTTCCTAGCCTTCTTCTTTGCCAGAGCTCTTCTTCTGGCAGCTTCTGATGTAGCCATTTTCCCTTTATTCTCCTATCTTCTAGTACGCGTTCTTGAATCCTTTTATGATTGTAAGAAACATAATCTTTATATCAAAACCAAGCGTCCAGTTTTCAATGTAATACAGGTCATAACTGATTCTTTTGTGAATGGATGTATCTCCACGGAACCCGCTTATCTGAGCCCATCCGGTCAATCCCGGACGAACCTGATGCTTAATCATATATCGTGGTATTTCTTCCTTAAACTGTTCAACAAACTGCGGTCTTTCCGGTCTGGGTCCTACAATGCTCATATCCCCTTTAAGAATATTAAACAGCTGCGGGAGCTCATCAAGATTGAATTTACGCATTATTTTTCCGGGGCGTGTTACTCTCGGATCGTCCTTAACTGTCCATGCCTTCTTCTCTTCCGATTCATCCTGAACCCTCATTGTACGGAATTTGTACATCTTAAAGGTCTTGTTATGAAGCCCCACACGCTCCTGTTTGAAAATGATCGGGCCCTTGCTTGAAAAACGAACAATAAGGGCAAGAATCAGTAATGTTGGTGACAAAATAATAATACCTAGTAACGAACATAAAAAATCAAATAATCTCTTTATAAATGCATTAACCGTATTTGTCAGCGGTACATATCTTATATTAATTACCGGCAATCCGTCAAGTTCTTCCGTATAGGGCCTATTTGGAATCAGACAACTGTAGTCCGGAATAAACTTGGTATGAACACCGGATTTTTCGCATCTGCTAACGATATCAGCCAGCTTCTCATAATCGGAAAGGGGCAGCGTTACCGCAATCTCATCAAGCTGACTTGAAGGAAGAATTACATCAAGGTTCTCAATTCTTCCGATAACTTTTACTCCTTTATAAGTGGTAGATCTGGGAATGTTGTCATCCAGAACGCCTCTTATAACATATCCCCACTGGGGATTATCATTAATTCTGTCTATATATTCCTCTGCAGCCCTTGAATAGCCCACAAGAAGAATGTGTTTAAGGTTATGACCTTTCTTTCTTATCCTTCGAAGAACGGAGCGGATAACAACTCTCTCGGCAAATGCAAGTATCGTATTAATTACACTGAATATTGCAATAAGTCCTCGAGAAAAATCTCCTATTCGGTTCTTAAAAACCGCAATCGACAGCATAAATACTATTGTACCGATTGCATTGCTTCGAATAACCTGCGCAAACTCAGTCTCAAGTCTCTGAGACCTCTTGGGCGCATACATTCTGTTCATATAATAAATAATCAGATAGCCGGGTACCATAAAATAAAGGGCAGAAAAATAGAAGGCCGGCTTATATGCAAGCACGGATTTGCTCGCAAAAGGACCCTCAAACTTCAAAAAATAGCTCAGGAAATATGAGCCCACCACTATAAGGGCATCCAATATAACATGAAGTCTGTTAAAATACTTCTGATTATCCTTTATCATCGCTTCTGTAAAGAACCTTTCCGTTATAAAAGAACATAACGACCTTAACCAATTAATTATATCAATTCAGGCACTTTTTCACAAGTCAAACAGTATATGCAAACAGTTGCACGTCATTTGCACAAACAGGTGCCAAAAGTTTACGCAAATGGGCGTCGGATTACATTTAGCCAGAGCTCAAGCTGAATTACAATCAGGTTGCCCAGATATTTCCATTTAAAACGAACCTTTTTTGCGCGTGCTTCAGAAGAAAAACTCATCTTTATTCCTCTGAAAAGGCCGTTAACATATGATTTCCCAAACCCCTTTAACGTAAAGAAAAGGGTTTTTACCCCAAAACCGATAAGCAGAAATGGTAAATTAATCAAAAACTGTAAAAAGGGCATATTTTTGTAGATTAAATAAATGCTGTTGCGGCTGGACAAATCAATCTTAAATTCATTGTATCTGCTGCCGGAAAACCCGCTTCCCGCATGTTCACAGACCGCAGCCGGTTCAAGAATACTTCTGTAACCGTGAATTCTGGCTCTGTATCCAAGATCAATGTCCTCAAGATAGGCAAAATGCGCCTCATCAAACAGTCCTGTCTCATTCAAAACGCTTCTCCTATATATGGAAGCACCTCCACAGGCCGAAAAGATTTTCCTTCGCCCACTCTTAATAACCGAATCAGCCTTCTTACCTTTTCCATATGCATATGCCCAGCCAAGGGCACAGTAATAGTCTCCCGCTCCGTCAAGAACAGAACTATCTGCCATGGAAAGCATCAGGGAGTTTACTGAAAAAAGTTTTGTGTCTGAGTCTATTGTCTCTTCAAGCCTTCTTACAAAATCTTCCCTCACCTTAATGTCATTATTAAGAAGGAGAACATATTCCGATGCCGATTCCTCAATTCCACGATTTACAGCAGCGGCAAAGCCTGTATTTTTATCCAAAGCGATAATTCTGACGTCGGGAAACATCTCTTTTACAAGCTCTGCACTCCCGTCTTCCGAACCGTTATCCACAACAATAACCTCAAAATCGAAATCAGCGGTTTTGTTGGTTTCCAATGTTGAAAGACAATCTTCAAGGAACGCCATTCCATTGTAATTAGGAATAATAACAGATGTTTTCATTGCTATACAAGTTCCTCCAGACAGGGGTCGTAAAATATGAGATAACCCTCCATTTTAGCGGCATTGCAGAACTCCACGCTGAAGTCCTGAATGGTTGTTTCGTCTATGCCTCTGGCATTAAAATAATCTCCGGCAAAAATGTATTCTTTGCTTTTAATTGTTAAATCGTAATTAAACAATTCTCTGTATTTTGGTTCATTTGCCTTCTCAAAGAACAAATTGAACAGTTCTTTTCTCAGATACATCTCACGCACATCAACCGCATAGACATCAGTCTGAAGTGAATTTCTGTGCATGTATCCGGAAAAGTTCACATTTACACCCTCGAGGGGGCATGTACGTGTCTCATCAAGAAGCCCACCGACTATTCTTCCGTGCTTCTTTATGGGGCCGCCAACAACTCCTATATCAAATCTGTATTTGAATATATCTGCCACCTCCGGCGCACCGGCTCCGGAATTAATCTCACCTCCGGTTCCCGAAAGGCTGCCGTAGCACACCCTGAAAAAGCCGTTATGCTTTGTGGGTATAACCGCTCCCGCTATCTTTTTCTCATCAAGATAATTCTGTACCGCCCTTCTTCCCGCTTCATAGGCATACAGTTTGCTTTCAGGATTCGAAGCAGTGGAATCCTCATGGCAGCGCCAGTGATAAAGAACCTTATCGACCTTGCCTACAGGATTATCAGTAGCTCCGCAGGCTCTCAGCACAAGATCATGGTCCTGGGCACCGTCATATTCGCTGCGAAGCGTGAGTTTCTTCATGAGTTTGCTTTCCATTACCATAAAATGACATATGTAATTATTGGATAAAAGCAGATCAAGATTGAATTCCGGCTTAAAATTCGGCTCATAAAACCTTTCTCCGAAGGTATCGCATTTATCTTCGTCCGAATAAAGGAACGCATACTTTATGCCATCCTTCTTAGCCTTTTCAATGGCTCTTGCCATTTCATATAATGCATCGCAGGTCAAAAGGTCGTCATGATCCAGAAGACCGATATACTGTCCCGAAGCAACCGCTATTCCGGCATTGGTATTCTCCGAGATTCCTCTGTTATCAGTCATCTTCATATATGTAATTCTGTCATCCCCGAAGGAACGAACAACCTCTTCAACTTTATTTGTACTGCTGGCATCGGCAATAATCAGTTCAAAGGTAGGATATGTCTGCTCAAGCACCGATCTAATCATGGCCCGGGCAAAAATCTCATTGGTTTCATAGGTGGGCACAACAATAGAAAAGCGCGTTCTCACATCGAAACGTGCTTCTCTCTGTTTCTTCCTGGTTTCTTCATCAATATCCTTGTATTCATAGGGCTTACTGTCCTGAGACAAGCGCTCCACAGAAGCAAATATTGTATCTTTTAACCCATTTCTCTTCATGTAATTGCAGGCTTTTCTGATATTACCCTTTAAATCCATCTATGATTTCCCATTTTATTAATATTTCTCTAAAAAAGAACTATAAAAGAGCCTTTACTGCCTCTGTAAGCGCCTCATTTTTCTTCTGAGCATCTTCAAGGCTGCTTCCCTTAACTCCCATGTAGAACTTAAGCTTAGGCTCTGTTCCTGAAGGACGTGCGCAGCACCATGCGTCGTCATTAAGTACAAAATAGAGTACGTTTGACTGAGGAAGACCGGTTTCCTTTGTCTCTCCTGTAGCCATATTCTTTACTACGTTCTTATCATAATCCCTAAACTCAAGAACCTTGTATTCTCCAAGGGCTGCAGGTGGATTATTACGAAGCTTTTCCATAATCTCTGCAATCTGCTTTGAGCCTTCAACGCCCTTAAGTGTTAGAGAATACTGAGTTTCCTTGAAATATCCGTATTCCTCGTACATCTGAAGCATTCTGTCCCATACGGTAATGCCCTTATCCTTGCACCATGCCGCAACCTCACAGAGACACATTACAGCCACAACGGCATCCTTGTCTCTTGCATGTGTGCCTGCCAGACAGCCGTAGCTTTCCTCGAGACCGAATACATAGTTTCTGTCGCCCTTTTCAAGAGCCCATTTAATCTGCTCACCGATATATTTGAAGCCTGTCAGAACTTCAACAAGTTCAACATTGTATTTCTTTACAATAAGATCTGCCATATTGGTGGTTACTATTGTCTTTACAAGCATGGGATCTACAGGCATTGTTCCCGTAAGTGTTCTCTCACGGAGAATATAGTCTGCAATCAGCATTCCGGACATATTTCCGGTAAACGGAACGTATTCGCCGCTCTTTGTATCATATGCGTATATTCCAAGTCTGTCTGCGTCGGGATCTGTTGCAAGAACCACATCCGCCTTAACTTCCTTAGCAAGCTTAAGAGCAAGAGTAAATGCCTTGGGGTCTTCCGGGTTCGGATACTCAAGTGTAGTAAACTTGGGATCCGGCATTTCCTGTTCAGGTACAACATATACATTCTTGAAGCCCAGCTCCTCAAGGATTCTTCTTACAGGTACATTTCCCGTTCCGTTAAATGGTGTATATACAATCTTAATCTCATCCGCAACCTTTTTGATGATTTCCGGATGGATAATCTGCTTCTTAAGTTCAACCATGTACTTATCATCAATTTCCTTGCCGATTGACTCATACAGACCGGCTGCTATTGCTTCTGCCTTATCCATGGTTTTTACGGTATTGTAATCCGTAACATTTCTTACTTCTGCAATTATTTCCTTATCTCTGGGGGAAGTAATCTGTGCGCCGTCCTCCCAGTAAACCTTATATCCGTTATATTCCGGAGGATTATGGCTTGCGGTAACAACAATACCTGCTGTACAACCCAGTGTACGAAGGGCAAATGACAGTTCCGGAGTAGGTCTTAATGCATCAAATACATATGCCTTTATTCCGTTGGCTGCAAGACATAAGCCTGCTTCATCCGCAAATTCCGGGCTCATAAATCTTGAATCATATGCAATGGCAACGCCCTTGCTCTGAGTTCCTACCTTAATGATGTAGTTAGCAAGTCCCTGAGAAGCCTTTCTGACCGTATAAATATTCATTCTGTTGGTCCCGGCACCGATTACGCCTCGAAGTCCTCCTGTTCCGAATTCCAGGTCTCTGTAGAAGCGGTCCTCAATCTGAGCCTCATCCCCTGCTATAGCCTTAAGCTCAGCCTTAGTATCAGCATCAAAGTATGCGTCATTTAACCAGAAATTATATTCGTCCATATATCCCATATCAGTATCCTCCGTTATCGGCTTATCAGCCGTTATTTACTAAGTGTGTTATCGAAAATAATATCATATTTTCAATGAGTAGTCACTTCGGTCAAGCGAGAAGTTCACGTTGTAATAAGGGTCTCCCGCAGAAAGATCCTCTTTCCAGATTTCCCTGAAGCGCTCCGACTCCTTGTTATATCTTTGGGCCTTTTCTCCATTGTCATCAAGACCTCTTGATATCGATTCAAAATGGTACAGTTCCGCAAAGGGTGTCCATACATTCAGAAGTCCCTTATGACGAAGCTTGAGGCAGAAATCCACGTCGTTAAGGGATACCGCAAAACCTTCATCCAGTCCCCCAACCTCGTCGTACAGAGATTTCTTGACCAGAAGGCATGCTCCCGTAACCGCCGTAACATTCTGGGCATAACAAAGCCTTCCCATATATCCCAGATTCTCTCTGGACTGTCCGTAATGGGTATGTCCCGCTGTTCTGTGGGCCCCCAGCCCGATTACGACTCCTGCATGCTGAATGGTCTTGTTGCCGTAGTAAAGCTTTGCTCCAACGGCTCCCACATCCTTTCTCTGGGCATACATAAGCAGTTCTTCCATCCAGTTTACGGTTATAACCTGCGTATCATTGTTCAAAAGGAGAATATATTCACCCGTTGCTTCCTTCTCTCCCAGATTGCAGATTTTCGAATAGTTGAAATCTCCCTCATATTTGACAATCTTTATGTTTTCGTCGGCCTTCAGGCTGTCATAATACTCAAAAATGTCATTTTCAACGGAATTGTTCTCAACCACAATGATTTCATAGTTATCATAGGTGGATTTTTCCTTTATGGAGTTAATACACCTCTCCAGATCACTTCTGTGGTCCTTATTGGGTATTACAATGCTGATTTTCGGATTGCCTTCTATCTCATAACTGATTTTGAAAATGGTTTCAAATGCTCTCGTTGAGGAAATCCTGAAATTCTTAAATCCATGGGTACGGAGATGCTCGGCAACCGCACCTCTTGCAGCCTCAATTGCATAGGATTTTGCATTTATATCGCTGGCTACGCTTCCGGCATGACTTCTCCAGTAATACATAAGCTTCGGAACATGAACGATATTCTCCGCATTGTCCGTAAGTCTGAGGATCATATCATGGTCCTGACTTCCGTCAAATTTTGTTCTGAACAGTTCCGTTCCCTCCAGCAGACTCCTTTTAAAGCAGCTGAAATGACAGATGTAATTATTGGCACGAAGATTATCAGGCGCATAATCCGGCTTGAAATGCATCGTTAACATCTTATTGATATTATCCCCGGCAAAGGTTGTCTCATCACAGAAAATGTAATCGGCATTCTTCTCGTTGATAACCTTTACATATTCCCACAATACAGAGGGATGAAGTATGTCATCATGGTCAAATAGCGCTATATATTCGCCCGTTGCAAGCAAAAGGCAGGCATTGGTATTGCCGGATATTCCTTCATTTTTCTCAAGTTTTTTGTAGCAAATGCGTTCATCGGCCTGTGCCTTTTTAAGACAGAATTCTCCAACATAGGCATGCTCACTGTCAGAACCGTCCGCAAGGCAAAGCTGCCATCCTTTGTAGGTCTGATACTCCACCGAGCCAATCATCTGCTCAAGAAAATTCATGGGCGTGTTATAAAGGGGAACAAGAATACTGATTGTAGGATTAACCTCGAATTTGGTTTCCTCCTGTTCTTTACGCTGTTCCTCTGTAGGAAAGCTGTTTGTTCCGTAATTGCCCATGGCAATCTTTTCACGCTTTTTGTACTTTATCTTGGCATATACGCCACGTGGTCCTCCACAGTTCTTTATTCTTGTGGTCTGGCGCAGAACCGCATGCATCACCTTTCTTGGGCCCTTTGTTGCCTTCCATAATCCATTGTTATGAATTCTGTCCAGCCTAAACTGAAGGTAATCGTTTGCCTCCTCCAGTTCTGCAACACGACTTGCAAGATCGGCGCATTTTATATGCTCTTTTTCATACATTTCTTCGTAATTCATTCTTTTGTTACCCTGATATATTTATTGGTTTCTCTGTATAATTTCAAACGCGAACATCTGCAGGCTGCAAATATACCTATGCGATAGTCATCCTCCGGCAGTTTCTTCAAATCAATAACCACGGAGAATCCGCACATAAGTGCATTTTCCTCGGGATCCAGATTAATCTCCAAATCCGGTCTGTAAACCTCCGGAAGGGGATATATGAAGCTGTTATTCTTTCCCATAAGGATAAGTTTTCTCTCAAACAGCGCATTATCGCTTCCCGCAACATATCCGTATCCAAAAACAAGCGCTTCTCCCGTGGATTCAGAATCAGGTTTTTCAAAAGCCGCAAAATCACCGGCATATTCCAGGCTGACCATCAGGCACTCATTATACCAGGAATCCTTAATCTTCCCGTTAAAAGGTGCTCCCTGAACCTCATAAGTGCTGTTCTTGTAATCATATTCATTAATAAACGAATAGTTTGTATCAAGTATGTCTTCGCTCAAAAATCTCGAATAATAGGGATCGTAGCCGTACATCTGAGGATGTCTTACATAAAGCAGTTCTCGCTCCCCCTTAAGTCTTTCAAGCTTCTCCTGTGAGGAATCGTCTCCTCTGCTTAAGGATTCATGATGCCAAAGGTGTGTATTGTTGCATACGGCGTTATAATATCCGTTTTCATACAGTCTGAAACAAAGATCCACATCGTTGAAGGCAACCTCAAGTTCCTCCGCAAAGCCTCCAACCTCATTAAATGCTGATTTAGCCACCAAAAGGCAGGCTCCCGTAACCGCGATGCAGTTCCTTACTCCGTTGTTCATATCCAGATAATAATGAGCATTGTCATCCTTAAACTGCAGCTTGTGAACCGGACCCAGCCTGAGATTTGTTATTCCCGCATGCTGAATCATCATTGAATTGGGATAGTACAGTTTGGCGCCTACAGCACCGGCATTCTTACGTGAAGCAACCTTAAGCATCTTTAACAGCCATTTGCCTTCGCGAACTTCTATATCATCGTTCAAAAACAGCAGAAAACTGCCATTTGACATTGCTGCACCCTGATTACACATACGTGAAAAATTAAAGGGCTGTGGGCGGTATTCATATCTTATAACCTTTGTATCCACACCATTTTCCACATATCCACAAGCAACTAAATCCTGATTTAACGTCTCAATCAGCTCTTCTGTTTTCTTTCTGTTTTCTTCATTACTGCCGTTATCTATGACTATTATTTCAAACCTTACCGTATGGGTCAGATTAATCACGGAACGCAGGCAATTGCCCAGAATCTGCGGATTATCCTTTGATGGAATAACAATTGAAATCAGTTCCTTTTGTAATTTCTTATCCGTTAAATCATAATTTGTACAGCCCTGGGGAAAAAGTTTTTTGATATATTTTCCATGGAAAAGGATCCGGTCTATATGCAGAACCTTTTCTCTTTTTATGTCCTTTGTAAGCTTCAAAGTCATATCATAGATGTCATTAAAACATGCTTTATCATTTGCTTTTGCAAGCTGAGCGGAAACAAATGATTTAATCACACTTGTTCTGAAAGCAACCGCATTTCCCATATAGAAGTAATCCTTGAGGGTATCCGGCGACCATCCGGGCTTAAACTGTGGGAAAAGCCGCACTGTTTCATTGCTGTTAAGCTCATCCTCATCACCGTATATGATATCCGCCTGCGGGTTTTCATCGAAAGCCTTCAGTATAACAGCCGGGCTGTTTGCATCAAGTCGCTCCGGCTCGGATGTAAAAATGGCATAATCGCATTTGATGCTCATTAAATCGTCATTTGATGTAACAAAATCAAAATTAAATACACCTATTCTCTCTTCATCTTCTATATGAAGAGAAGCCGGATGACTCTCCTCATACTCCCTGATATAGGTATCATAGGAAGTATAAGCCGCCTCCAGCTTGTAATAGTACTCTGTATACAGTTTTCTTATTACAGGCTCCCTCAGGAGCTCTTTAACAACGCTCATATTCCTGTCCTTTACATGGTTTTCAGGGATAACGCTTACAGGCGTATCATTCTCTTCAAATTGCCTGCAAGATTGTCAACCATTTCCCTCTTTATAAGGGAGGTTTTCATCTTCACAAGCATTGTATTTCCGGTGCTTCTTACCATATCCGAAACTTCAATCACAATATTGGGGTCCTCGTTAAAGAATACGGTTGTTATACCGGAAACAGCAGAATCCTTAAGCTTCTTTCCGTTTATATAAACTCTCTTATTGTCTTTAATATCAATTGCTCCACCGTTAAATGCAATGTCTTCAATATATGACAGCGCAAAGCTTTCGCAGGGATCTATACGTACCTTCTGTACATTACCGGGAACCTCTATCGATGCCTCAACATATTCGTCTCTGTCATATTTATCTTCCAGGTAAAATGCTTCCTGTTCATTAAAGCCTGCTCCCGTATCGAAATATACTCTGATTCGGCGCTTATCAGCCTCTCCGGCCGCATCAGCAATGCTCTTTTCCAGTTCAAGAATCTTTCCACCGAGAATATCACGCAGCTCACCCAGAGACTTATGGCGTCCCGTAACTTCCTTCTGGAAGATTTGCTCATGTTCTCTGTAGCCCTGCTCCTCGTCAACGGTTATTTCAAGCTTCTTAAGGAGCTTATCATAGTTTATTTTATTTCTGCTGTCATCCTCGAGAATATAGCAGTACAGCGCTCTGAAGGCCTGTTCCTTCACATCGGCATCTTTGCGCTCTGTCCATTCGTAATCTATTACCGTCCAAACATCCTTATTAACCAGAATATTTGAAAATACAAGATCGTTATCGGAAATCTTCGTATCATCTCCGGAGCCTATAAGTTCAACAAATCTGTTGAACAGTTCCTCAAAGCCCTCCAGATCGTCATTTGCCAGCTTATCGTCCATGAGTTCGGAAAGCTGCTTGCCCTCAATGAACGGGAACAATACCGCCTTTCCATCCTCCACAAGCTTGCAGGGGCATATCTGAAGTTCGCTGCCACTGTACTTCTTTATGAGCAGCTCGCTGTTTTCACGCATATTCTTCATATGCTCACAGCCTTCCGGCGAAAGGACACGCTTTCTTACGGCTTTGCTGTCATTCTGCTGCAGAAGCTCGGTCACTATCTTATATTCATCAGCTCTGTCATTGGAATATCTGGCGTAAGTAACGTCAAAATCATCTCCCAATACCACCAGAAATGAATTGGCGAAAATTTCAAAGTTATTGTCCTCGGAAATTGTGTCAAAGACAGCCTTTTCATCAAAAAGCTTTACCCTGTCCCTGTCAAAATTGCGGTCGTTTTGGCACAATTCTCCTTTTTGGGGCAGTCTTCTGTCCGAAAACAGTGTATTCATAAATTTATAATCCGGATATGGATAATAGAAATGAGTATTAAACTCACCACAGGTATCAAATATTCGTGAAAGTCCCGCCTTTGTAAAGGTCTTCACACCGTCCTCCGGTCTGTAGCCTTCAAGTCCGCTAAAGAGTCTTCCCAGATGGTCCTCTCTGCAACCCGCAAAATACTTAAGTCCGAATCTGTTCTCTATGGCTATGACAATTCTGCCCTTTGTATGCTTTCTTACTATCTTTAAGAAATCCTCGTAGGGTGTATCTCCACCCATATAACTCTGGCCGTATTCAAATACGCCTATGAGGAAGCAATAATCGTAGTCACAGTCAAGTGTTGGCTCAATATCCTTAAAATTGCCAACCTTAAGTGTCACATTTTCACAGTCCTGATTTCTGTATGCATTGATGAGACTGCGCTTTTTAGACAGTTCAACGCAGGTTACAGAGCCTGACTTACGTGAAAGAACTCCTGTAATCGCGCCGCATCCCGAGCCTATTTCAAGTACCTTCTCGTTACCCGTCATGGGAATCCAGTCAACAATGTTCTCTCTCTGTGAAGAAAAATGATACATTATGGGCCAGCTTTTACGCTCTTCGATAACCCTCTGATACTCAACCTTTGAAAGGTTTCTTGCAATCTCAAGCATCTCATCTTCAACAGCGCCGTCACAGTACAAATCCTCTCCCGGATAATGGCTGTAATCCAATGTAATTTTACCGATTGTGTCTCTTAATTCCATACCCTGTCCTATCTGATAACAACCTTAGAATTCATATCAAAATAACCCACTGTATCCTTATCCGATACAACGGTAATGTTAAGTACATCGTAAAGTCTGTGATATACCTCAAATTTATCATTTTCATAGCCGGTAACACCCAGGCTCAGCAGATACTCTCCGCCCTGCAGATCCATTCTCTGGGTAAATGATACCGTCTTCTTTTCTCCCTTTTTCACTCCGTCAAGGAACGCCCTTTCATACATGGAATTGGTTCCCGTAATCTCTGTTCCCCTGATATTTTTTATGGTAAATGCAAAAATCGGAGCCTTTACATCTTCCAAAAAATCCACATCAAAATGCAGCGTCCATTCCTCGCCCTTAATAACTGCCGTGGTAACGGTGCCCTTCTTGTCCGTAACATAGTAATCATGTATCTTGGCTGCTCCGTTGCCGTATTCAAGCACCTCCGGATTGATTCCGCCCATAATTGCGGCCTTGGCTTTTATTTCCTCGTCATCAAGAAGGTTCTCTCCGTTCTGATCCGGCACCTGATACTGTCCCACCAGAACCTGCTTGTAGGCATCTATCATTTCCTTGGGATTGCCCTCTCCCAGCTTGACTCCCTTGTTAAGAAGAATTACCCTGTCACAGTACTTGGCAATTGAGCTAAGATCATGACTTACAAAGAGAATTGTTTTGCCTGCTGCCTTAAATTCATCGAACTTGTGATAGCACTTTGCCTGGAAGAAAACGTCTCCTACGGAAAGTGCCTCATCAACAATAAGAATCTCCGGCTCAATATTGATTGCCACTGCAAATGCAAGACGTACAAACATACCGCTGGAATATGTTTTGCACGGCTGATAGACATAGTCTCCTATGTCTGCAAATGCGAGAATATCCTCAAGCTTCTCATCTATTTCCTTCTCGGAAAAGCCCATCATTGTACCGTTAAGGTAGATGTTCTCAATTCCGTTGTATTCCATGTTAAATCCTGCACCCAGTTCAAGCAGCGCACTGATTCTTCCGTCCACAATCATATTTCCTTTTGTGGGATTCAGAACGCCTGTAATTATCTTCAGGATGGTAGATTTTCCGGAGCCGTTGGTACCGATGATACCTACGGTTTCACCCTTATATATGGTCAAATCCACGTCTGTAAGGGCATAATGCTCCTTGGCCTTCTTGCGGGAAAATCCAAGAGCCTCCTTCATTCTGTCGCTGGGCTTATCGTAAAGCTTATATACTTTGGTGATATTCTCCGCCTTTATGGCGATTTCACGAGGATTTTCGCTTGTCTGTGTTAAGTTGTCATCTGCTTTCTTTTTTGCCATTTTTTCACTCGTCTAAATATTATTTACAGAACATCTGCGAAATGAGGCTTCAGCCTCTTGAATATCAGACATCCGATTCCAAAGAGAACAACCGTAAATATCCAGAAATACATGGTTGAATAGAAATCCTCAAAGAACCAGGTCTTCTCACAGATTGAACTTCTGTATCCGTTAACGATATATACAAGAGGATTAATCTTGATATACATCTGAATCTTCTCATCAAAGGCTTCAATATTCCACAAAATCGGTGTTGCCCACATTCCTATCTGAAGTAAAATCTGAATAATTTGACTTAAATCCTTAAAGAAAACTACTACAGCCGATGTTGTGTATGATAAGGCAAGTAAAAGCATGAACATGCAAAAACTGTAATATATAAGTTGAAAAGTGTATAGATTCGGATAATATCCATAGATTGCGGCAACTATCAAAAGAACCACAGCAAAGAATACATGGATAAAGGAAGCCGCAATAATCTTAATAATGGGCAATATATCTATTTTAAACACAACTTTTTTGACCAGATAATTGTACTGAATCAAAGCATTTGTGCCGTTTGATAAGCCCTCAGAAAAATAAAACCACGGAACTAGACCTGCTGTAAGAAAAAGCACATAAGGAATAGGTATTCCACCTGCAACAGCCTCGCTCCTTGACTGAAAGATCTTATCAAAAACAATATAATACATAAGCACAGTAATAACAGGCTGAACCATTGCCCACAATGCGCCTAAATAAGAGCCTGCATAACGGTTTTTAAAGTCATTCTTTGCAAGCTTCCATATAAGTTCCGTTGTCTTACTGTTTCTTTGACTGGACATAATCCGACAAGCCACCCCACTTAGTATCTTTTTCAGACATGATTAGTTCAAGTCCGTCCTCTATTGGCCATTCAACCCCTATTTCAGGATCCTTATAATAAAGACCACCTTCATCATTTGGATGATAAAAATCGGAGCATTTATATGCAAATTCAGCAAAATCAGACAGTACTAAGAAACCATGCGCAAATCCCTTGGGTATAAAGAACATCTTCTTATTATCTTCTGTAAGTTCTACTCCATACCATTTACCAAATGTTTCAGAGCCCTCACGTAAGTCAACGCACACATCATAAACTGCGCCACGTACAACTCTTAC
>JAZUDO010000040.1:0-12753 GCA_045639685.1 Lachnospiraceae bacterium | reverse complement strand
GTTATGAAGCCTGTATGGGGCGATGATTACTCAATCTGCTGCTGTGTATCTGCTACACAGACAGGTAAAGAGATTCAGTTCTTCGGTGCAAGAGCTAACCTTGGAAAGACATTGCTTTATGCATTCAACGGTGGTTTCGATGAGAAGCATCGTATCCAGTGTGGTCCTAAGATGGACAAGATCACAAAGGATGTTCTTTCAGGTGAAGAAGATTACCAGATGGTTAAGGCTAAATATGAGTTCTGGCTTGACTGGTGTGCAGACATCTATGTTAACGTTTTGAACCTCATTCACTATATGCATGATAAGTATTATTACGAAGCAGCTGAGATGGCTCTTATCGATACTAACTTACGTCGTACATTCGCAACAGGTATCGCAGGCTTCTCACATGTTATCGATTCACTTTCTGCTATCAGATATGCAAAGGTTACTGTTATCCGTGATGCTGAGGGTATTACAGAAGACTTCAAGGTTGAAGGTGACTTCCCTAAGTATGGTAACGATGATGACCGTGCAGATGAAATCGGTGTATGGCTTCTTAAGACCTTCGTTACAGCTGTAAGACGTCGTCATACATATCGTGACGCTGAGCCTACAACTTCTCTTCTTACAATTACGTCAAACGTTGTTTACGGAGAAGCTACAGGTGCTATGCCTAACGGACGTCCTGCATTTGCTCCATTCTCACCCGGTGCTTCACCAAGCTACGGTGCAGAGCAGAATGGTCTTGTTGCATCACTTAACTCAGTTGCTAAGATTCCTTATCATTGGTCACTTGATGGTATTTCTAATACACAGACAATCAATCCGGATGCTCTCGGACATAATGAAGAAGAGCAGAAGGGCAACCTTGCACAGGTTCTCGACGGATACTTCGATCAGGGTGTTCATCACCTTAACGTTAACGTATTTACAAAGGATAAGCTCCTTGATGCTCAGGCACATCCTGAGAAAGAAGAGTACGCTAACTTCACAGTTCGTGTATCAGGATATGCTGTTAAGTTCATCAACTTGACAAAGAAACAGCAGGATGACGTTATCGCAAGAACATGCCACGGACAGCTTTAATTTGATGGCATTGGCGATTAACAGGATTTAATACAAAGGGGATTTTGGGCAAGTGTTCAAAGTCCCCTTTATGTAATAGCCAAACAGGCTTTTTGAGAAAGGTTATTTATGGAAGGAAGAATTCATTCATTGGAAACATTCGGCCTCGTTGACGGCCCGGGAGTACGATATGTCGTATTTTTACAGGGCTGCAGGATGCGTTGTCAATATTGCCACAATCCGGAAACATGGGAAATGGATAAGGGAACATTGTATACACCGGAGGAATTATTCGCCAAGGCATACAGATACAAACCATATTGGATGAGAGGAGGAAAGCTTAACGGTGGTATTACCGTAAGCGGTGGGGAACCTCTCCTTCAGATTGAGTTCCTGACAGAGTTTTTCAGATTGGCAAAAGCCAAAGGAATTCATACAACCGTAGATACGGCGGGAAATCCATTTACCATGGAGGAACCATTTATCAGTAAGTTTAACGAACTTATGGAAGTAACAGATTTGTTTATGCTTGATCTTAAAGAAATAAATGATGAAAAGCATAAGGCACTTACCAAATGGACAAATCAGAATATTCTTGAGATGGCAAAATATCTGTCTGATCACGGTAAGAGCATGTGGATAAGACACGTGTTGGTTCCGGGACTTACAGATGACGAAGAAGGTCTTAAGGAACTGAATGATTTTATCAAGCAGCTGAAGACTGTTGACCGTGTTGAGATACTTCCGTATCATACTTTGGGAGAAGTTAAGTGGGAAGAAATGCAGATTCCTTATCCACTGGAGGGAGTGCGTATCCCTACTCCTGATGAAGTAAAGAAGGCTGAACTTTTACTGGATATTCATGAAAAGAAATATGAGTAGTAGAAAGCGTGGGTTTATACCCGCGCTTTTTTGTTGTTGATTTCTAACATAAATTTAATGCTGCATTTATGGAAAATATATGAAAACAAAATAAAGCAGAATATATTATTGCGAATAAAAAACAATTAACATATAATAAGCCTCGAGGATGTGGCAGATACTCCGCAAGAGAGAGGAGGATAGCTGCATCGATTCCAAAGAATCATATTTTACCGGACAAGGTAGTCAGATGTGCAGATTTTATCTGCATTCTAAAATCAAATTATTTCAAATTTTTGTCTTATTAAACTCACAAACTACTATTATGAATACTCGTATGTAGCAGAGTCTGTTTGTTGTAGGCAAATCATTTTTATTCCACAAATATTACATTAATCACGTTTTTCCTTAGGGGATATTATTTTTATTACCTTGCATGTCTGTTACATCCTTTCTTACATATCGTCACTTCACTATTGGCTTGCAACCAAGGGAACAATATATCACGATTAAATCCTTTTGGAACAAGCCTAGAAGGGAGTAAGCATGTACAGTGAAAAGGCACAGCGACTGAAAAATATGCTTGATGTCGCTTCCAATCAGGGTGTACTGATATTTCAGGGAGGAGAACCGGCAACCCCGGATGACATTGCAAAGGTGCAATGCGTTTATGAGGACTATAACTATACACCGGAATTCGTTGTCAAAGACCCTTCGGGTGAGATAAAGGAAATATGGTATGCCGAAAATATTAATAACAAAGAAAACAGATAGCCTTCTGTCTGAAAAACAAGAAATCAAAGGGATAATCCTTATTTAGACGAAACAAAAAAGGGTGACGGTAGTGTAAAAAACTGATATAATAGGGCAGTCGATTGTGTGAGCAATGGGAGGTTATAACATGAAGAAATTTATACCGACAATTATCGCGATTGTCCTTATTATATTGGTTGGTGGAGGACTTTTGGCGTCCAAATATATTGAGAAGTATTCATATACCAAAGAAAAACAGGATATGGACGAATATTATGGGATTACCCAGCCCAGTGATGTTGCAATAATAATGCAGAATCAGAGACTGGAAACAAAAGCCCGAATGATAGAGGGATTTGTATATCTGGATTTGGATTCCGTTAAGGAACTTCTGAATGACAGATTTTATGTTGATACAAATGAGAACTGGTTTATATATACAACGCCCACGGATATTATTAAGTCAAGGATTAATGAGAAATCATATATGATTGGAGGACTGGAGGAGGCAACTCCTTATACCGTATGCATTGAAAGGGACGGAGTATTGTACGTTGCTCTTGATTATGTGGCAAAGTTTACACGCTTCACATATACACAGTTTGATAATCCCATGAGAATCCAATTGGATACAGTATGGGAGGAACAGACTGTTGCAAATGTTAAGAAGGATAACGCCGTAAGACTTAAAGGCGGTGTAAAGAGTCCGATTCTTCGAGAAGTGAAGCAGGGTGAAAAGGTTGTTATTCTTGATGAGCTGGACACATGGACAAAGGTAAAAACCGATGATTCCATGATGGGATATATTGAGAATAAATATCTGGAGAATGAGAGACAGGAGACACCGGAGTGTACGTCAGCTTTCGTTGAGCCGGAGTATACTTCTATTCATCGCGATTACAAAATCAATCTTGCATGGCATGCAATTTATACAACTGCAGGCAATGATACCTTTGAGGAAGTAACTGCGGGAACGAAGGGAATAAATGTTATTTCTCCCACATGGTATTCGCTGACAGATAATGAGGGCAATTATACCAGCTTTGCCTCTGCTGATTATGTTCAGAGAGCGCATAATAAGGGAATGGAAGTTTGGGCCCTTTTGGACAATTTCAATACAGATGTGGATACCTTTGAACTTATGTCTTATACCTCCAAGAGAGAAAGACTTGTTGCCAACCTTGTATCTGACATTCTTGCGGTGGGAGCCGATGGAATAAATCTTGACTTTGAGCAGATTTCAACGAAGGCAGGCGAGCATTATGTTGAATTTATCAGGGAACTTTCTGTTGCCTGTCGTGCAAACAATATTGTTCTTTCGGTAGATAATTATGTTCCGAGAGAATCGACTACTCATTACAACAGAAAAGAACAGGGTGTCGTAGCGGACTATGTAATCATCATGGGTTATGATGAGCACTGGGGCGGCGGCGGAGTAGCAGGCTCTGTTGCTTCTCTTCCCTATGTTCTTGACGGTATTGAACAGACACTTTCCGAAGTACCTTCACAGAAGGTAATCAATGCTATTCCGTTCTATACAAGAGTCTGGAAAACAGACGGAGGTGAAGTCACCAGTGAAGCACTTGGAATGGAAGCAACCCAAAGATTTATCAGTGAGAACGGAGTTGAAACCCATTGGGATGAAGAAGCCTGCCAGAACTATGGTGAGAAAACCATGAACGGTATCATTTACCAGGTTTGGATAGAGGATAATGAATCCATTGCTGCCAAGCTTAATGTAATGGACAGCCATAATCTTGCAGGTGTGGCTGAGTGGCAGCTTGGATTTGAAGATAAATCCGTATGGGATGTTATAGAATCATATATCAGCAAATAGGAACAGAGAATATGAAGTGGACAAGAATAAGAATTAAAACAACAACAGAAGCGGAAGATATTATTATTTCAGACCTTTATGATATAGGCCTTGAGGGTGCACAGATTGAGGACAAGATTCCTCTTTCTCCGTTGGAGAAGGAGCAGATGTTTGTGGATATTCTTCCGGAGACAGAACCGGATGACGGTGTAGCATATTTAAGCTTTTTCATCGAAGAAGGTTCAGATATGAACATCGAAGAGACAATCGAGAATGTTAAGGCAATTCTTGAAGAGAACAGAACCTTTCTTGATATAGGTGACGGCACAGTGGAGGTTGATGAAACAGAAGACCTTGACTGGATAAACAATTGGAAGACATATTTCCACCAGTTCTATATTGATGATCTTCTTGTAATTCCTTCCTGGGAGGAGATAAAGGAAGAAGATAAGGACAAGATGATTCTTCGTATAGATCCGGGAACGGCTTTTGGAACAGGTCTCCACGATACCACACAGTTATGCGTGAAGCAGATGAAGAAATATATCACTTCCGAAAGCGAGATACTTGATGTAGGAACAGGAAGCGGTATCCTTGCGATTCTTGCAATAATGTATGGTGCAAAGCATGCCTTTGGTACAGATTTGGATCCCTGTGCCGTAATGGCAGTTGCAGACAATATGGAGAAAAATGGAATTGCAACGGATAAGTTCAATATGATAATAGGCAATATCATTGATGATAAGGCTGTTCAGGATGAGGCAGGCTATGAATGCTACGATATTGTACTTGCCAATATTCTTGCGGGTGTTCTGGTTGAACTTACCCCTGTTGTTGTTAATCAGATGAAGAAGGGTGCGGTATATATCACTTCCGGAATTATCAATGATGGAGATAAGGAGAAGCAGGTTATTGCAGCCATGGAGGCAGCAGGACTTAAGGTTATTGATGTAAGTTACCAGGGAGAATGGGTCAGCGTTACAGGACAGAAATAGTATGTATCAGTTTTTTGTTTCGCCTGAAAACATACAGGGCAAAAGAGTTGTAATTTCAGGCAGGGATGTCAATCATATAAAGAACGTGCTTAGGATGAAGCCCGGTGAAGAGATAAATGTCAGCAACGGTGAAGATGGCAGAGAGTATCGCTGTATGATAGAGGAACTTGGAGAGGAAGTAATATGCAAGCTTCTGTTCATAAAGGAGGATGCTGTAGAACTTCCCTTGAAGATATACCTGTTTCAGGGACTTCCCAAAAGCGACAAGATGGAGCTTGTTATTCAAAAGGCGGTGGAACTGGGAGTATATGAGGTTATTCCGGTTGCCATGAAAAGAAGTATTGTCAAGCTGGATGATAAGAAGGCTCAGTCAAGAGTTGCCAGGTGGCAGGAGATATCCAAGGCGGCTGCAAAGCAGAGCAAGCGTGCAATTGTTCCCAATATACATGATATTATCAGTTTCAAGGAGGCCCTGGCTTACGCAAAGGACCTGGATGTGAAGCTGATTCCTTATGAAATGGCAGAAGGAATGGCACATACAAGAGAATTAATCGGAGCAATTAAGCCCGGACAGTCTGTAGGGTTTATTATAGGCCCCGAGGGCGGAATAGATGGTGAGGAACTGGAAGCAGCAATGGCTGCGGGTTTTGAATCAATAACCCTTGGAAAAAGAATTCTCAGAACGGAAACAGCCGGTCTGACAGTGTTGAGCATTTTAATGTATAACCTGGAGAGTGAATAAGAAATGAACTGTTATTTTGATAATTCGGCTACGACGAGGGCATATCCTCAGGTGGCTGAAATCATGAGCAAGATTTTACTGGAGGACTACGGTAATCCTTCAAGCATGCATATGAAGGGCATGGATGCTGAGGTGTATGTGCGTCATGCCAGAGAAACAATAGCAAAGACACTTAAGGTTGATGACAGAAATATATTGTTTACTTCCGGAGGAACGGAATCGGACAATATGGCTCTTATTGGAGGTGCATCTGCAAATAAGCGTGCGGGAAAGCACATTATTACCACGATGGTTGAGCATCCGGCTATTCTTGATACCTGCAAGTATCTTGAAGGTCAGGGTTATGAAATCACTTACCTTTCGGTAGATTCAAACGGACGTATAGACCTTGAGGAACTTTCAGATGTAATACGACCGGACACAATCATAGTATCAATTATGCATACGAACAATGAGATTGGTTCGGTGATGCCAATTGAAGAAGCCGGAAGAATTATCAAGTCCAAGAATCCCAATACACTTTTTCATGTGGATGCTGTGCAGGGCTACGGAAAATGGAGAATATACCCAAAGAAGATGAATATCGATCTTCTGTCGGTCAGCGGACATAAGATTCACGGCCCAAAGGGAATCGGATTCCTGTATATAGGTGAGAAGGTAAAGATACATCCCATAATTCACGGTGGCGGTCAGCAGAAGAACCTGAGATCCGGAACGGAAAATGTTCCGGCCATTGCGGGACTGGCTACCGCAGCTGAACTGATCTACAAGAATTTTGACAATGATATAGACCATCTTTATTCCATGAAACAGAAGTTGGTAGATGGACTGTCAACAATAGAGGATGTGAAGATTAACGGACTTACAGGCAGAGACAGTGCTCCCCATATCGTAAGCCTTTCAGTGGGAGGCATAAGAAGCGAGGTATTGCTTCACGCTCTTGAGGACAAGGGAATATATGTTTCCGCAGGAAGTGCCTGTGCCTCTAACAAGCCTGCAATTTCAGAAACCTTAAAGGCAATCAGAGTAGAACAGAGATTTCTTGATTCAACAATCAGATTTAGTCTTTGTGCTCAGAATACGGACGAGGAAGTGGAGTATGCAATCACTACAATCAAGGAATTGTTGCCGCAGCTTCGCAGATTTACAAGACATTAGAAGGAGAAAGATATGTATTCATCATTTCTTATCAAATATGCAGAAATAGGTGTTAAGGGCAAGAACAGATTTATGTTTGAAAATGCCCTTGTTCAGCAAATCAAATATGCCTGCAGAAGATGCGAGGGAGAGTTTGATGTTAGAAAAGCGGAAGGACGTATATATGTTGACGCTCTTTCGGATTTTGATTATGACGAACTTGTTGCCAACCTTCAGACAGTATTCGGTATAGCGGGAATATGTCCCATGATACAGGTTGAGGACGATGATTTTGACAATCTCTGCAAGGTAATTGTGGATTACATGGATAAGGAATATCCTGACAAAAATGTAACCTTTAAGGTATTTGCAAGACGTTCAAGAAAATCATATCCAATGGATACAATGACTTTGAATGCGGCAATCGGTGAAAAGGTGCTGGATGCATTTCCGGAAATCAGAGTTGATGTTCATAATCCGGATATATGTCTCTATGTTGAGGTCAGAGAAAAGATATATATTTATTCAACAATTATTCCGGGACCGGGCGGAATGCCTGTAGGTACCAACGGTAAGGCCATGCTCCTTCTGTCAGGCGGAATAGATTCTCCTGTTGCCGGATATATGATAAGCAAAAGAGGCGTAAAAATCGATGCGGTTTATTTCCATGCTCCTCCGTACACTTCTGAAAGAGCAAAGCAGAAGGTTGTGGATCTGGCCAGAATAGTATCGAAGTACAGCGGCCCAATCTATATGCATGTAATAAACTTTACTGACATTCAGCTGGCAATATATGAGAAGTGCCCTCATGATGAATTAACAATTATTATGAGAAGATATATGATGAGAATCGCTGAGGCAATTGCAGAGAAAACAGAATGTCTCGGATTGATTACCGGAGAGTCTATAGGTCAGGTTGCAAGTCAGACGCTTCATTCCCTTGCCTGCACCAATGAAGTTTGTAAGCTACCGGTGTACAGACCCTGTATAGGAATGGATAAGCTGGAGATTATAAATATCTCGGAGAAGATCGGAACCTACGAGACTTCAATACAGCCTTACGAGGACTGCTGCACAATATTTGTTGCAAAGCATCCTGTTACAAAACCCCGTCTCGATATAATTCAGAGACATGAGCATAACCTGGATGATGTCATTGACGACCTTATGGCTAAGGCCATTGAGACGGCTGAGACCATGGTTATCAAGACAGAATAAATAAAGAATTACAAAATAGAGAAAATCACGAATAGAAAAAATACAAAAAAAAGACAATAAAAAACGCAAGACCAAAAGTCTTGCGTTAAATTCTCTTTTGAAAAATGACCAAGTTCACTTGGTCGCCGATGATACCGTAAGTACCTGGCATTAACTAAATCATGTAAGCCTTAAGTACGTTGAGGATTTCATCGATATTGTCTTCAGCATGGATGTTTAAGTCAATCGGCTTAGAAAGATCTAAACTGAAGATTCCCATAATAGACTTTGCATCGATTACGTATCTTCCTGATACTAAATCAAAGTCATAATCAAACTTTGTAATGTCGTTAACGAATGACTTTACTTTGTCGATTGAGTTTAATGAGATCTGAACTGTTTTCATATTGTAGTCCTCCTTTTTCTTTCGCTTTATATCTTACGCCTTCATTATATGTAGGTAACAGCGAAAAATCAAGGGGTCAAGATTAACGAAAATAAAGGAGAAATCCATGAAAACTGTAGCATTACATAACCTTGGTTGTAAGGTGAATGAATATGAAATTGAAATCATGCAACGGAATGTACAAAAAGCTGGTTGGAAAATTGTGGACTTTGCACAAAAAGCGGACATTTATGTGATAAATACATGTAGCGTAACTAATATTGCAGACAGAAAAAGCCGACAAATGATACATCGTGCCAGAAAGATGAATCCTGAGGCGGTTATTGTTGCTGCAGGCTGCTATGCCCAGACGGATACCGACGGAGCCATGGAGGACGATGCAATTGATATCGTAATAGGAAATAACAGAAAGGCAGAAATTGTAGATATAATAGAGAAGTATCTGTCACAAAAAGAGAAGGTATGTGTTGTTGATGACCTGAGTGTTCCTTGCAAATATGAGAATTGCACTCTTGAAGGCTACGATGAAAAAAGAATAAGGGTTGATATTAAGATTCAGGACGGATGCAATCAGTTTTGCAGTTATTGCATTATTCCTTTTGCAAGAGGACGAGTTCGTTCAAGATTACCGGAGGAAATAATCAAAGAAATAGAGCTTCTTGAGCAGAAAGGGGTTAAGGAAGTTGTTCTTACGGGAATTCATTTGAGTTCCTACGGACTTGATTTTCATGATGACGGTACCGGCAGGATTCCGTCATATAACAGCCTTGCGTCGGGGGGAGAGTTTACCAACCGAGACCTTTTGGATGTTTTGGACAGAGTTTCCGCGCTTGAAGGAATAAAAAGAATTCGATTTGGTTCGCTGGAACCAAGAGCCATCACGGAAGAATTTCTTGAGCATATCAGCAGTAATGAAAAGATATGTTCTCATTTTCATCTTTCGCTTCAAAGCGGCTGTGACGAGACCTTAAAGAGAATGAACAGACATTACAGTACCGGGGAATTCCGTTCCAGAGTTGAACTTATCAGAAAGTATTATAAGCATCCTGCGATTACTACCGATATAATTGTCGGTTTTCCGGGAGAAACACCTGAAGAGTTTGAAAAGACCTGCGCCTTTGTGGATGAAATCGGATTCTATGAGACACATATATTCAAATATTCCAAGAGAAAAGGCACTGTTGCGGCGGGACTTCCGGGCCAGCTTACGGAGGCACAGAAGGCTGAACGAAGTGATGTCCTTCTTGAAAAGAACGAAAGGAATTCAAGGGCATTTGTAGGTGAACTGATTGACTGTGAAATTGAGATTCTGACTGAAGAAACAATAGAATTTGACAATAAGCTTTATACTATAGGTCATACGAAGGATTATGTTGCCGCTGCTGTGGAGGGGGGACATGAAATTAATCGGATTATGACAGGAAGAGCAGTACGCTTTTTGAAGGATAACATGTTGTTGTTGAAATAAGGCATCAAATAATGTTATTATGGAAGGTGGTATTGTTTACATAAATGCAAGGAAGGGTTATTGATATGGGCGAAATTGGAAATACACAGTTTTTTAAAGTTGAAGTTGAAAAGGAAACCAGCGTTAAAATCATCCTTGAAATGGTATTTGAGGCAATGGTTGAAAAGGGTTACGATCCGGTAAATCAGATTGTCGGATACATTATGTCCGGAGATCCTACATATATTACCAATTACAACAACGCCAGAAGTCTGATTCAGAAGGTTGAAAGAGATGAGCTTGTTGAGGAACTTCTGACAGAGTACATTAAGAAGAATGGTTGGAGATAATAGTCTGTATGAGAATAATGGGACTGGATCTGGGCTCAAAAACGGTGGGAGTAGCGATTAGCGATCCGTTGTTAATCACAGCACAGCCTATAGAAACGATAGTTCGTAAGGATGAGAACAAGCTTCGAAAGACATTTGCAAGGATAGAAGAACTGATTGTTGAGTATGAAGTTGAGAAAATTGTTCTCGGATATCCTAAAAATATGAATGATACTATCGGACCGAGAGCAATGCTCAGTGAGGAGTTCAGAGAAAGCCTGATGCGTAGAACAGGTCTTGATGTAATACTTTGGGATGAACGTCTTACCACAGTAGCAGCTGAGGAGGTTCTGATAGAATCAAATGCAAGACGCGAGAATCGCAAGAAGTATGTAGACCAGATTGCGGCGGTATTCATTTTGCAGGAATACCTTGATAACGTAGCTTCACAGAACAAGGAGCAGAATTAATATGAAAATGGAAAAGATTACATTTTGTCCCGATGGGGACGAACCGGTTGATTTTTTTGTGTTGGAGCAGACAAGAATCAACGGTGTAAACTATATATTGGTAACGGATTTTGAAGACGGTGACGGCGAGGCGCTTATTCTTAAGGATTTGTCTAAAGATGAGGATAAAGAGAGCTTGTATGCCATTGTGGATGATGATACGGAACTGAAGGCGGTTGCCGGAGTATTTGAAGGCCTTCTTGATGACGTGGAATTTGTTACCGATGATGAAAAGTGATTTTTAGTTAGATTTTAGGAGAATAAAGTTGAAAAAGGAAAGAAAGGAAAATGTCGGAAAGCTTAAGATAATTCCTTTGGGAGGTCTTGAGCAGATAGGCATGAATATAACTGTCTTTGAGTATGAGGACAGTATTGTTGTCGTGGATTGCGGACTGAGTTTTCCATCGGACGATATGCTGGGAATTGACCTTGTTATTCCTGATGTTACATATCTTAAGGACAATATTGATAAGGTTAAGGGATTTGTCATTACCCATGGTCACGAGGACCATATCGGGGCACTGCCCTATATTTTAAAGGAAATTAACGTTCCCATATATGCAACAAGACTTACCATGGGACTTATAGATCATAAGCTTGAGGAGCATGATCTGAAGAACAAGGTAAAGAGAAAGATTGTTAAATTTGGTCAGAACATAAACCTTGGCCGGTTTCGAATTGAGTTTATAAAGACAAATCACAGTATTGTTGATGCGGCAGCACTTGCTATCATTTCACCGGCAGGTACAGTTATTCATACGGGAGATTTTAAGGTTGATTATACTCCAGTGTATGGTGACCCGATTGACCTTGCTAGATTTGCACAGCTTGGAGATGAAGGTGTTCTCGCGCTAATGTGTGATTCTACTAATGCTGAAAGGCCAGGTATTACAAATTCTGAAAAAACAGTTGGTGCAACCTTTGACCAGATTTTTGCAGATAATAAAAAGTCAAGAATCATCATTGCAACATTTGCATCAAATGTTGATAGAGTACAGCAGATAATTAACAGTGCATATTCATACGGAAGAAAGGTAATTGTCGAGGGAAGGAGCATGGTAAATGTTATCACCACTGCTACTGAGCTTGGAATTATCAAGACTCCTGAAAATACATTAATCGATATAGAGCAAATAAATGATTACCCTGACGAACAAACTGTTTTGGTAACTACGGGATCTCAGGGTGAGACAATGGCTGCTCTTAATAGAATAGCTATGAATACGCATAGAAAAGTATCGATTAAGCCAGGGGATGTTGTTATTTTTAGTTCAAACCCAATACCTGGAAATGAAAAGGCTGTATCGAAGGTTATAAATGAGCTTTCTGCAAAGGGAGCTGATGTTATATTCCAGGATGCTCATGTTTCAGGCCATGCTTGTGAAGAAGAAATTAAACTTATTTACTCATTAGTAAAGCCAAAGTATTCAATACCAGTTCATGGTGAGTATAAGCACTTAAAGGCTCAGGCTAAGATTGCAGAAGCACTTGGTATAGAGAAAGAAAACATT
>JAZUDO010000039.1:0-11722 GCA_045639685.1 Lachnospiraceae bacterium | reverse complement strand
CATAGAATGTCCTCTTGTAAGTTTTGTGACAGGATTATAGTCATTGGAGATAAAACTATACAAGAAGAGGGAACGCATAATGAATTAATGAAGAAAAAGGGAATTTATGAGCAAATGTTTGAGACACAGGCTAAATGGTATTTGCATGGCAATATTTGCGACAGTGTTGGTTGTTTCATATAAAAAGTCACAGGTGGAAAGCAGGTAGAAAATGCTATTAAAATATGAATTAAAAAAATGCTGATAAGACGACGGTGACAGTGCCATAAAGCAATAGAAATTACGGTTATGAGTTTAATATAAATAATATTTATAAGAGCGTGTAGGTTTTATACACGCTCTATTGATTACTGAAATATAAGGCATATTTTCAGATGAGCAAATTGACATCTAAATATGGTAATAATAGAATAATTTATAGATGGGTGTATTGTTGATTTGATGAGGGAAAAAATGTATATGTATATAATGAGGACCCTGATACGGCGATAAAGCAGATAAAAGAGAAGCGCTATCATGGCGTGCATGAAGGTTATACAGGCAGGGGATTACTTGTTGGCATAAGCTATGAAGCGGAAGGTGAAGATAAGAAAAAACACAGCTGCGAGATTGAGGAAATTCGCATCTTATATATAAACAAAGGAGACATTTCGAAATGAAGGGAAAATTTACAAAAATTCTTAGTCTTATTATGTGCGTGGCAGTGACAGTCACAAGCATATCATTGTCTGATTATGGAACTATCAGGGCAAATGCGAATACAGGAGGAAGTACGCAGAAACCAAGTGTGACAAAGTTTGCGACACCTGCTGATCTGGTTGATGCCGACAGTTTTACTCTGTACAATGGTAATGGTAGCGGTGCAGCACAGAAGGTATTTTTTGGCTATGATTCTACATATGGTGTTGCAAAGACCTGGTATATAGCAGGTAAAGACAGTGATGACTCACTTGTACTTATGTGTGACCCGGGCAATTCGCTGAATGTTATGGAGTTTGGTGACGATAGCAATTATGAAAGCAGTCGTATAAGGACATATCTGACGGGGGATGATGTTAACGGAGAAGCTAAGTATGCTCTTGAACAATTTACCTCTGCAGAAATAGAATTAATGAAAAACACGACTGTATATACTAATAAGGACAAGAGTACGGAGACATATTCCACATCAGATAAGTTATATCTTGCATACGGGGCTGAGGATGAATATAAATATATAACTGTTGGAGCAAATGGAAGTGATTTTTATAATCTGAATAATGGAATTAAGATTGGATTATTATCAGATAATAGTCCTGCCGGGTCGCCTTTTGCTACCTCCGGAAATTGGTTTTGGCTACGCGTGCCTTATGATGACTACGATAACCCTGCGCTTGTGGCGATACCGGGCAGCAGTGTTGACACCCCTGAGAGTTATATTCTTTACTACTCTGTTGTGCCCGCTTTTAATCTGGATTTGTCTCGGATTCTCTTTGCATCGAGTGCGACAGCAGCATCTTCTGAGGCAGCGCTTACGGATACGATGACCTTCCGCCTGAATGGAGAAAAAAAGGTTACCGGTTCTGCGGTGTATGATAATAATGGTGTTAAGGTAACTAAAGTAGAAGATGGCGAGTATATCTACATTCAGTACAAAACTGAAGGCGTAGACAGAGTATGGTCTAAAGAAATCACACAAAATTTGGATATCTTTGCAGAGTGTGTAGGTGTAGACAGCTTTGACAACTGTAAGATATGGATTGAGAAGAAAGGCATTGAGAAGGATGCTGAAGGTAAGGATATAGATACAAACCTTATTTATGCTAAAATGGCTACAATTGGTAATACAGATATTAACGGTCATACCTTCTCTGAATATGTGTCTGATGGAAATGCGACCTGTACGTCAGACGGAACAAAGACGGGAACATGTTCGGTTTGTGGTAAAAAGGATGTCATAACGGATGAAAATTCTAAACTCCCTCATGATTTTACAGCGTACAAATATTTAAGCGGTGAACTACATGTGGCTGTATGCAGCAGATGCGGTGAAATTGATTCTAATGGTACATCAGAAGCTCATTGCATTTTGGATGGTAAGTGTACCCAATGCGGAGTAAGTGAGCTTACCATAGATTGGAATACATTTAAATTTGTACCCAAGGATGAACTGACAAAAGTGTTTGGTCTGTATGGTACAGATGCGATACTTGGGAAGGTGAATTTGGGTGACGAAAAGACCTGGTATATAGCAGGAAAAGATGGGGATGGTTCGCTTGTACTTATGTGTAACCCTGCAAATTCGCTGAAGAGTATAGAATTTGATGGTAATAATAATACATATAAAAGCAGTAGTATAAGAGATTTTCTTCAGGGGAATGCCCTTGGTAATTTTACAGACGCAGAAGAGGCGTTGATGAATAGTCCGACTGTATATACTAATAAGTATGGTAGTGAGGATATTGATGATACAGAAGATAAGTTATATCTTGCATACGGTGTTGAGAATGATAATTATATAACTGTTGGAGCAAATAGTAAAAGTAGCCTGAATAATGGAATTAAGATAGGATTAAAAGAAGATAATAGTCCTATCGGTTCGCCGTATGCTGACAAAAACAACGGTCAGTTTTGGCTTCGCGCGCCCGGTGAGGCCTTCGATGGCTATGCGCTGATCGCGTCTCCGGACAGCTACGTAGGCAACAGCTCTGTGACCGGTTTAATCGCGGTTGTGCCAGCCTTCAATCTGAATCTGTCATCTGTTCTCTTTGCTTCCAGCGCTGAGGCAGCATCATCAAATCCTAAGCTAGGAGATGCGATGACCTTCAGAATTAAGAACAATGGAAAGTTTGCAAGTACAGCCAAAGTAATCGGACAGACATTATCCGTTACATATGATGACAATGATAGTGATGTATACCTTTATGTTCAGGGAAAGAATGACTCTGACTGGGTAAGGTCTGTAGAGGTTACAGAGACAAAAGATTATTCATTGAGTGATCTTGGCATATCCAAAGATGTTGATTTGTCAAAGTGTAAAATATGGCTTGAGAAATATGTTTCTGACAGTAATTTGACATACGCTGAATATGCAACTCCGGCATATAAAGTAGTTGTAAAATCAAATGACGATACCAAGGGCGCTGCATGTTCATCTCATAATGCAGCAGAAGGAGAAAAGGTAAAGCTTACAGTTTCAGCAAATGCCGGATATCATTTCGCAAAATGGGAATCCGAAGATGTAACTGTAGCAGATGATGAATTTACGATGCCTGCTAAGGCTGTAACCGTTACGGCTGTGTTTGAACCACATGATCTGGAGTGGAAGTCGGATGAAACAAACCACTGGAAAGAGTGCAAGGATTGCGGATACAAAAATTCTACGGAAGCACATACATACGGTGATTGGGAATCGGATGAAACAAATCATTGGAGAGAATGTAAGGATTGTAAGTATGTGGACATCGCAAAGCATTTGGACACAAATAATGATGAGAAGTGTGATGCGTGCGGATATAACATGCACATTCATAAGTATGTAAAGGTTCCCGAGGTTGATTCGACTGTTGATACATACGGTGTAAAGGAATACTATAAGTGTTCTTGCGGCAGATACTATAAGGATGCTGAGGGAAAGGATGAGATTACAGACCTTGAAGCATGGAAGGCAGGAGAGGGCCGTATCGAGAAGAAGGAAGCACCTAACCCGAATCCAAACCCGAATCCAAACCCTAATCCAAACCCTGAACCTGATGTAAAGCCAATAGCAATAGTCGGTCAAAAAATAAACATATCAGGCAGATTTGATACAGCTTCTTTTAAGGAAGGCGAAAAGATTGTAGCCTACAGCATTAAGGACAAGAAGGAAAAGAAGCTCGCGGCAGTAAACAAGAAGGGAGAGGTTACACCAAAGAAGTCAGGTGTTATACATGTTACGGCTTATAAAAAAGAGGGCAAGAAGGTAGAAGTAGGTACTGTCGAGCTTAAGATAGTTGCGCCTGCTTTTGATAAGAAGGCAATGAAGGCAACTTTCGAAGGACAGACAATAAGCGGAAATCTTTTCGTTTCGGATTTTGATTTAGCTGCAAAGGATCAGACTGTTAGCTGGAAGTCATCTAAGACAAAGATTGCCACGATAGATGAAGCTACGGGACTTATTACTGCTCATAAATCGGGTAAGACTAACATATCGGTTACATTTACAAACAGTGACGGAAAATCCGTAACAAAGAAGTCAACCTTTACCGTAAAGATACCGAAATTAAATGTAAAGGATTCTATCACCTTAAAGAACAAAAAGACAAAGAAGCTTTCTCTTTCAAATGTTGAAAAGACAGATTCTATAACCTGGTCAACCTCTGACGAATCGACAGTAAGCATCGAGCCAAACGGAAAGAAGGCAAAGATTAAAGCTCTGGCAAGCGGAAGCGCTGAGATAACAGCGAACGTAAATGGTCACAGCTATAAGACGACGGTGACCGTACCGTAAAACAATAGAAATTGCGGTTAAGCGTTGAATATAAATAATATTTATAAGAGCGTGTATATTGTATACACGCTCTTATTGATTACTGAAATATAAGGCATATTTTCAGAAGAGTAAATTGACATCTAAATATGGTAATAATAGAATAATTTGTAGATGTATGTATTGTTGATTTAATGAGGAAAACAGATTATGGGTATATATTTTAATCCGAATAACGGAAGCTTTACAAAAGACAGAAATTATAAAATTTATATAGATAAGACGGGGCTTTTAAATTATCTTAATGAACAGCTTGGAACACCAAAGAACTGTATAGCCCTAAGTCATGCCAGACGTTTTGGTAAGTCACATGCTGCGGGAATGATAGATGCGTATTACAGCAAAGGGTGTGATTCGTCGAATCTGTTTGATGATACCGAGATTGCAAAGAGTGAAGACTATAGGAAGTATATGAATCAGTACAATGTGATTCATTTGGATATATCATCTGCCTTTGATTTTCATAAAGAAGATTTAATCGAATTTATACAAAAACGTGTATGTGAAGATTTTGAGAAAGAGTTTAAAGATGCACTTGATTATTCCAAAGATTTATATTTGCTTATTAATGATGTATATCAGCAGACAGATACAGCGTTCGTAATCATTATCGATGAGTGGGACTGTGTAATCAGAAACAGTGAAGATAAGGAGCTCGTTCACAAATATCTTCAGTTTCTTCATTCACTATTTAAGTCGGAGGAATCAAAGTCATTCCTGGCGCTTGCGTATATAACGGGAATACTTCCGATAAAGAAGATAAAAGATGAGTCAGCGCTTAATAATTTTGAGGAGTTTACAATGCTTAATTCCTCACCTATTACAGAATATTATGGATTTACAGAAAGTGAAGTAAAGAGTCTTTGTGAAGAATATAAATTAGACTATGATACAGTTAAAGCCTGGTATGATGGTTATCATATTGATGGAATGGATATGTATAACCCTAATTCTGTATCTATGTTAATAAAAAAGAAAAGTTTTGATTCCTATTGGAAGAATACATCTTCCTTCGCATCGATAAATACCTTTATCACTATGAATTATGAGGGCTTAAAGGATGATGTTATGAAGATGCTTGCAGGAGAAAATGTTTATGTGTATACAGAAAGTTTTCAGAATGATTTGATTACGGTTGGTTCAAAGGATGAGGCACTTACAGCACTTATTCATTTGGGATATCTGGGCTATGACAGTGAAAATGGAAGCGCATATATACCTAATTACGAAGTAAAAAAAGCATTTCAGGCTGCACTGAATGCGGGAAGCTGGACTGAAATCGGGAAAATCATTTCAAGATGTGATGAGCTTCTTAGAGAAACAATCTCTATGAATTGTGATAAAGTCGCTGAGATAATTGAGCTTGCGCATGATACATATACCTCGGTTCTTAAGTACAACGATGAGAATTCACTAAGCTGCGTACTTACGATGGCATACTTTACGGCTCCTGCTTATTACAACATAGTTCGTGAGATGCCGGCTGGAAAAGGCTTTGCGGACTTTGTATTTATACCGAGAGCAAATGCGGGTATGAGACCTGCCATGGTAATAGAGCTTAAGTATAATAAGGACGCTGATACTGCGATAAAGCAAATAAAAGAGAAGCGTTATCATGGCGTGCTTGAAGGTTATACGGATAGGGTTTTACTTGTCGGCGTAAGCTATGATTCGGAAAGTGGAGATAAGAAAAAGCACAGATGTGAGATTGAGGAAATTTGCATCTGATATTAAAAAGGAAACATAGCGGTGGTGGCGTCTGTGTTGAGGGCAGTAATTTCACCATGAATGACGGTGAGATTTCCGGCAACAAAGATGTTTTGAGGGGAATGTTTATTTGCTTGGAACATTATGGTTTCAGGCGTTTTATGGTATCAGTGGAGTTTTTGAACCATGTTCTCACAAAAATATACTGCGCTATATAGGGGAGTTTTTTTAGAAATGTTGTATTAGTCTAGAAAAGAACCGAAGGTTGCTACGATACGTAGCAGCCTTTTTCTGTGTTTGTAAACAACTGTTGCTGGTTGATACGACGTTTTTTTAATACGATTGTTATTTCCCTGCCTAAGAATTACACTGAGCATTGTAAAACACATCGTAGAGATTCATGATGCAAAGATTGAATTGGATAGTGCTCCGGGAGTGGGAACTACAATGATTGTAACCTTTTGAGTTTTGTAATGAAACCTTTATGTTTTAAGAATCTAATCGCAGAAACACGTATTTACTGCGGAGTTTGTGAAATGAAGTAAATATAGTAAAAGAAATTGGTATTTTTAATTGCATAGCATTGCCCATTTCATAGTTTTTTAAGTGATTTTCTTAAAAACCTATAATTGACGTATTTTGCTTACAACTTTACAATTAAGTTGTGATTAAGTTGTAAGGAAAGTTCATATAGAACCGGTCTGCTTTGAATGGAAGATATAGAAATCAAAGAATTTGACGACTAAGCCGGTATGCTATGAAAGGGATAGTTAGTTATGGATAATACAGAACAGATAAAAGTGCTGATGATAGATGATGATGAGCTTATAGCAAGGACTACATCGGAGTATTTTAATATTGTGGGTGTCAAGACTGCCTACGTTACAAGCTATGATGACGCTATCACGTTTCTTGAAGAACATGAAGTATCATTGCTTCTTCTTGACATCAATCTTGGCGATAGATCAGGGTTTGAATTATGCAAAAAAGTGCGTGAAAGCTATGATATGCCTATCTTCTTTATCAGTGCCCGAACAAGCGATGATGATATACTTATAGCACTTAATATCGGCGGCGATGATTATATCAAAAAGCCATATACTCTGAACATTCTTCTCGCTAAAGTAAAGGCGGTGCTTGATAGATATGAAAGAGCCAGGGGGGTGGCACGCCAATCTATCGAAAACGTAGGAGGCAGACAAAACGCGAATGCGAAGGACACCAGAATATTGATTCGGGAGAATTTGTATCTTGATAAAGCTACCCATAAACTAATGAACGGCAAAGAAGCAGAAGAACTTAGGGCTATGGAATATAAACTTTTGCTGTACCTTTTGGAAAATCCGGGCAGAGTTATCACCAGAGACGAATTGTTTGATAATGTCTGGGAGGATGAGAATACCTGTGACGGAACCATAACGGTACATATAAGACATATTCGCGAAAAGATAGAAGCCAATCCGAAAAATCCGGAAATTATTAAGACAGTCTATGGTGTCGGTTATATGGTGGAAGAGGTTAACGGATGAAAAATTACAGGAAAACTGCGGGGATTACAATCATCCTGGCGGTGCTTGCCATAATCTTCTTTATTATAATTACAAATGTTGTCTATAACGACACCCGGGATGTATCAAAAGAAAATATTATTCTGCTGAATCATATCGTAAAAGAAGCAGAAGATAATATTGATAATCTTGATGCGCTTGATGATATAGATGCAGATTTTGTTATAGTTAATGAGGAAAGCGGTTTGCTGTATTCACATGGGCCAGACACAGTGGATACAGATAATATTTCTGTCGGAAGGGCCATTGAGAAACGCTACCCTTATAGTTATCTGTCAGGTGGCAGTAACCGGGATGTGGTTATATTACTTGATGATCCGACATCAGGGATTAAAAGAATGGTTCGTTATGTGATACTTGCTTTCTTCGTTATGTTCTTGATTATAGTCATGGGTATTATTCTGTATGGCTTATATATACGGAAAAACATTTTGATTCCTTTCAAAAATATGAAAGATTTTGCTGTGAAGGTGGCACAGGGAAAACTGGATGAGCCTCTCGAAATGGACCGTGACAATATGTTTGGAGCATTTTCGGAAAGCTTTGACATTATGCGTGAGGAACTGGCGAAGGCAAAGGAAAGAGAGTTCGAACTACAAAAAAAAGAACGTGAACTGGTGGCATCATTAAGTCATGACCTTAAGACACCGGTGACCGGAATAAAGCTTACATCAGAACTTATGCAAATGAGATTGTCCGTTAAATTGGACAGTCAAACGGAAGCTGAAGCCGTAGAAATAGATACAACAGGAGCGAAAAGTACAGAAGCTACCGATCGGGACATTATCCGATTTACCAGAAAAGAAATTGATACTCTTAACGAGGATGCGGAGGGAATAAATAAAAAAGCAGAGCAGATTAATGCACTGCTGGCGGATTTATTTGCCACTACGCTGGATGACCTGGGTGAATTTAAAGTTAATTGCAGGGATGAAGAATCGAATGTTTTAGCAGACATAGTAAAGGATATGGATGGCAAAAACTTTACAGAAATGAGTGAAATTCCGGCGGTGATTATTAATATTGACAGAAAGCGAATGGCACAGGTTATAGGTAATATAATCTCAAACTCCTATAAGTATGCAAATACAAAGATAGATGTTTGGTTTGAGGTATCGGGGAAGTATTTGGAAATGCAGATAAAAGATTACGGTCCCGGGGTTCCGACTGCTGAACTTGATTTGATTACCAATAAGTTTTATCGTGGAAAAGATTGGAAGGATACTGATAAGGAGGGACATGGTTTGGGATTATATATTGCCAAAAGCCTCATGAATAAAATGAGTGGGGATCTCATAGTGGAGAGTGATGGCAATGGATTTGCTGTTACATTGGTGATTCCGTTAAGTTAACATTCACAATCTGCCCCAAAACCATTCATTTAATATTTTTTTAACATTTTGATAATATTGATTTAAGGATATTTTGACAGAAGTCATATATTATACCATTAGAGCGATAGAAAAATCGTAAGATAGTACGGCGATAAAATAATCGTAGAAAGGGTATATTATATGGCTTCTTCAATTTTAAAAACGGAAAAACTATGCAAATCTTTTTCAAACGGCGGAGTTATGCAGCATGTTATAAAAAATTTAGATATGGAGATAATAGACGGTGACTTTACAGTTATCATGGGGTCATCGGGATCCGGTAAATCCACATTATTGTATGCATTATCAGGAATGGATAAACCGAGTATGGGCAAGATCATTTTTGATGGCACCGAGATTCAGGACAAAAGTAATGATGAGCTTGCCTCGTTTAGACGCGGCAATTGCGGATTTGTTTTCCAGAGCATTTATCTTCTTGAGAACCAGACGGTTCTTGATAATGTATTAACGGGTGCGCTTATAGTACAAAAGAACTCACCGGAGCTTGTAAATAAGGCGAAAGAGCTTCTTGAGAAAACCGGTATTAAAGAGACTTCGTGGAATAAGTATCCGAATCAGCTTTCGGGCGGCGAGGCTCAGAGAGTGGGTATCGTGAGAGCTATCATCAATAATCCGAAAATCCTCTTTGCCGATGAGCCGACAGGTCAGTTAAATTCCGCATCAAGCAATGATGTCCTTGATATTTTTACAGACATTCATAAAAACGGACAGAGTATCGTGATGGTTACACATGACCTTAAGACCGCACTTCGCGGAAATCGTGTATTGTACTTAAGAGACGGCGGAGTTGTAGGAGACTACAGAATGCCTAATTTCGGAGAAGATGATATAAAGGAAAGAAGAAATAAGCTTACTGAGTTTCTTGAGAATATGGGGTGGTAATTATGGGAAAAATATACAGACTATCACTTTTCAATTTAAAGAAGAATAAGAAGGAAGCGATTGCAATCGCATTTCTTACTTTTGTTTCTACGCTTATGTTCGGCATTTTTGCCATTAATGTAAGTAAGATAAGCAATGCCTTCGATGAGAGTTTTAAGCAAAGTGGTTCCGTGAGCACAATTATCACAATCAGTAAAAGCGATTATCGAGAGGATTACCGCGATATTCTTAAGGATGATTATGGCTTTGATGATGTCCGCAGTGGGAGTTTGCTTATGGGGTCAGCGACAGGTGTACTTCGTGATGGCGAGAAAATCGCCTACAATCTTATATTCATTGCTGAGAAAGAAAATAAAAAAATCGATGAGGGCAACATTATCGAGTCAATGACAAAAGAGGAGATTGAAAATCTTGATCACTGGGTAATATTACCGGCTTATTTCAAATACAACTTAGGATATGTTATCGGAGATGATTTTACTACTGTGAGCGGCGGAAGAGAATATCCTTTCATAGTCGCCGGATTCTATAATACAGGAATCTCAAATGAAGCCGGAATTTTCTTTAAAAATATAATCTCAACAGAGGACTACAGACTTCTGACACCGGTTTATTTGGAAAATACATTTTTGGCTTTTCAGGGCAGTGATGACTTTGAGTTCAGAGAATATTTTACAAAGTGTATGAATAAGTCCGGTGACAGTTTTACGGGATATGAATTCAGTAAAGCCGACGAGAAGGCAAATGAGACTAAGTTTTTGAATATGTTTCTTTATATGAGCATTGTGCTCTCTCTCATTACATTTGTAGCCTCAATCTTTATGGTAAGAAATAAAATAAGAAGCGATATTGAAAACCAGATGGAGATGATTGGTGTTCTGGAAGCTTTAGGCTATAAGAGCAGAGAGATATCTTCGGCATATGCACTTGAGTATTTGGTTTCAAGTGGGATTGGCGGTGTCCTTGGAGGAATTGCTGCACTTATAACTACTCCGTTTATGAATAGTATCATAAGTGTCATGCTTGGCCGTGAAGTTGTATCTTCTGCGAAGGCGTACATGGTGATACCGGTGGTGATCGGTGTTATCGGTCTGATACTTATATTTGCGCTGGCGAAAGCATCCATGGTAAAGAGCTTTCCGCCTGTTGTGGCTTTTCGTAAAGGTATACATACACATAACTTCAGACGTAACGTACTTCCGCTCGAGAAGTCGGGAAACAGCATTAACTTAAGACTTGGCTTTAAGGACAGTATAAAAAACTTAAGAACGGGGGTAGGCGTTGGACTTTGTATTTTCCTTGCAGGTATTGCACTTTTGTTTTGCATGTTCACCTTTGTAATGTTCTTTAACGGGTCCGATGGGCTGGTAAAGCTCATGGGAATAGAGGTATCGGATGATGTCATCACTGTAAATGAAGGCGTTGATGCTTATGCATTAAGTGAAGAGCTTCAAAGTTTTCCGGAGGTAAGTAAGACACGTGTTACATATGTTTTCCCATCTTTCCGTGTAGAAGAACAAAAGGAGGGAACGGTCTTTGCGTATGACGAATTTACTGATATGGAATATATTTTACCAATGGAGGGGAGATATCCGGAGCATGATAACGAGGTGATGATCTCTTTCAGAAGAAGCAGAGACTATGATTTAAATATCGGTGATACG
>JAZUDO010000038.1:0-8188 GCA_045639685.1 Lachnospiraceae bacterium | reverse complement strand
ACTTCTATTTCCGTATCAGGCTGAATATTATTTCCCGACACATCCATCGTGTCCTCTGTAGCTGCAATTGCTTCCACCGATGAAAAGCCAAGTATTGCAATCGGTGATGCTGCAAGTACTCCGGCAAGTGCAAGTACACCTGCTCTCTTAATTACTTTGTTTAATTTCATGATTAACTCTCTCCTCTTCTTTTTGCCTTAATAAACGAGAAATCTCGTCCTCAGAAAGCTTGTTTAATAACTGCAGCTTCTCGGGCGAGATTTTAAGTTTTCTTATTACCTTTATGCTGGCGGCATCTTCCGCCATTGTTTTCTGATCAACCAGGTCTTTGCGCCTGGCTACCAAAGCCTGAATCTGTTCATCGACTTTGGATATTTCTTTTTCAAGCCGTTCTATTGTCATGTCGCCTCCTAATCTTCTGTAACAGGAAGTCTTCCATAAGCATAAAAATGACTCTGCCAGTATGATGTGTTCACGGATGCATATTTAATAGGATTACCGCAATGAATCATCTGACCGTTACCGGCATAAATACCGACATGTGATACAGGATTACCGGAGTTATATGTTCCCGTAAAGAAAATGAGATCTCCGGCTCTTGCTTCTGACGCATCAATTTTTTCACACTTGTTATAAATGTTCTGTGCTGTTGTTCGCGGTAAATCTGCATATCCGGAGTTTGTATAAACCCAGCATACAAATCCTGAACAGTCAAAGCTCGTTTCCGGTGTTGAACCGCCCCATACATACGGATATCCAAGATAGTTTTCTGCTTCCTTGATTAGGGCAGCCACATCTCCGCTTCCACCAATCGGATCCGTTGTTCCGTATATAGAACCATTACCATTTTCATAATAGAAAAGCGGGTTATAATATTCTCCGTTATACAGGCATTCAAGATGTAAATGTGAACCTGTAGAAGCTCCCGTATTTCCGGTCTTACCAATCAAATCACCATGCGTTATGCTCTGGCCTTCTGATACGGAAATTACAGATAAATGCGCATATCTTGATTCGTAGCCCTCACTGTTTGATATAACAATGTAATTACCATAACCACCGTCATCATATCCGGTTTCTTTTACGGTACCGCTAATTGATGCATATACTTCGGTTCCTTCCGCTACTGCTATATCAATGCCTCTGTGGAACTGTTCTTCTCCGGATATAGGATTTATCCTGTAACCGTAATAGCAGGAAATCTGATTATACCAGTCACAGTCAAGCGGTGTATAAAAACGCTGCAATGCTCCTTTTGTTGTTTCAAGTGCTTCATAAATACTAAGCTCATCGCTGTTTAGCTTTCCTGTTACTATTTCCTTCAAATCTTTTCTTGTAAGATAAACATCAAGAATTGTTACTTCATATTCTTCCTCTTCTTCGTATTCATACTCATTGCCGTATTCATCAATTCCGGTCTTTGTAACCATCCTCGTCCTTGTTTCCGTTCTTGGCGTTGTCGTTAAAGTATACATTTCATCAAAAATCGACTGAATGTCTGCCTCTGCTCCATCCGCTGTAAATGTCACATATTTAGCGGACAAATAGTTCTGTAATACGAAAGGAGCATGTTCAATTTCGTCGAGCACATAATTATATTCATCGTAACCGGGATAATCCGTTTCAATGTTATTGATGGTCTTTTGAAGCTCCAGTTCTTTAAGCCTGAAGGAATCCTCCACTCCGTCCATCTGTGCCGGCTCCGACTGATAAGAGCAACCGACTATCTCGCTTGCTCCAGCTCCAAGCATTGCACCACACGAAGTTACTGCTGACGAAATCATAAGAAAAATCATACCGATTCCTGCAAATATACCGATTGTTCCGATATTGGCTTTTGCTATCTCAATAAGCTTTCTTGCTACTTCCGTTGCCTTCTGAACTGCCTGCCTTGCATATGTTGCAGCCGACTGTGCCGATGCTTTTTTACTCCTGGCTTTTACATACTCCCGTCTGATTCGCCCCTTTTGCAGTCTCTTTTTTGCTTCTTCGTTAGCAAGATGTGAACTGGAACTCTTTTTCGAAGGCCCGGTAAAATCATTTTCTACCGTATATCCGCTTCTTGCTGCAACAGCTTCTCTCGGCATTGGTTTTTTCTTAACAGTTGAGGGTATGCCACGTGAATGCGTTGCACGATGCGCCGTTGGAACAAAGTGCCTGTATATCTTCTTTGTCGTAATCAATCCCACTTCGGATTTCTTAACAATATCTTCCGATACAGCATTATCATCCGCATCAACCGATATACTTGAATCAACTATGTCTTTGCCCTTTCGTAATGCTCCCGTAAATGAATACGTTGCAAGATTCCCCACATTAATACCCTTACCGGAACCTTTCTTTCCCTTGCCTTTTTTATTACTGACAAGTTCAATACTCTTTTCACCGGTTTTAGGATTAGTCTTTTCTTCCAGATGATATTCCCGCTGCATTTTTGCCCTCTGGGCTTTCTTTGACTGCGCTTTTATATCACCTTTTTCAGATAATTTTCCTTTCCCGGATACGGAATCTGCAGTAGTTGTAGCACCGCCAAGTACCTCAGATTTATCTGTGCTGACTGATATATTTGTGTCGGCTCCCGATACAAAAGTTTTCTTATATCCTTCCGTCTCTCCGGCAAATTCCTTATATAATCTCTGACCTTTTCCGGAAGGCTGGCCTGCAGCCTCCTTCTTTGGACCGTCACGTCCCATAAATTCTCTCTCTGCCATTCATCATTCCTCTTTTTTCGAAACTGCCTCTTCAGGTTTGGTATTCATGATTGCGTAGGTCTTTGTATCCTTCGGATACTGATCCCTGAAGGGAATAACCACGTTATCAAAAAGAATAAGTCCGCATCCTGCTTCGGCATTACGTACATGCTTTAGCTGACTTTCCGAAAGCCCAAGTTTATCCGCAAGTATTAACTGATCTTTTGCATTCTGGTTCAAAAGATATACAAAATCCGAGTTACCAAGGATTCCTTCAATCTCTTCTGACCTTAAAAAGTCTCCGACATTCTGGGTAAGTCCTGTAGGAATTCCTCCCCATTTTCTGAATCGCTTCCATATTTCCACGGAATACTGCGCTGTCTGTTTATCACGAAGGAGCAGGTGGAATTCGTCGCAATAGTACCTTGTTGCTATTCGTCTCTCACGGTTTATTGAAACTCTGTTCCAAACCGCATCCTGAACAATCAACATTCCAAGTTCCTTAAGCTGATTTCCAAGATCCCTTATATCAAAACAAACAATACGATTCTGTGAATCCACATTTGTCCTGTGGTTAAAATAGTTCTGCGAACCGTTTACATATAACACAAGAGAATTGGCAATTCTGACCGCCTTCTTTTTTGCGTCCTGCGCAAGTTCCGCAGCTACATGTTTAGGCTCATACTTTAAAAGTGCATTGTACAAATCTTCAAGAATAGGCATATTCTCCGGTATAGGATTTTCGAAATAATCATCATAAAGACCTCTGATACATTCGTCGATAATACCCTTCTCGTCGTTCTGTAATCCCTTTTCACCGCCTGCTATTGCATCACAAAGAGTAATAAGGAAATCTGATTTCAATTTAAGTGCTTCCCTGTCACCTTTATGACTAAGCTGAATATCCATCGGATTAAGATAATCCTTTGAATTGGTTGCAAGCTTTACAACCTGGCCTCCAAGAGCCTGCACAAGAGGAAAATACTCACCTTCGGGATCACATACCAAAATGTCATCCCTTGTTACCAAAAAGCTTCCAAGAATCTCTCTCTTTGCAGAGAATGATTTGCCGGAACCGGGAGTTCCAAGTATGACGCCGTTTGGTGTACGAAGCTTCTTTCGGTCTGCCATAATCATGTTGTTGGATAATGCATTTAAGCCGTAATATAACGACTGGCCTCCCATGAAAAGCTCCTGTGTATTAAACGGAATAAGTATTGCTGTACTTTTTGTTGTAAGATTTCTCTCTATTCCGGTCTCATTAATACCGATAGGTGCTGATGCCATAAGCGCCTGTTCCTGAAGGTACTGAAGATTTTTAAGACTGCAGTTTGCCTGCTGAATAATACCTGAGACACGCTGCGTAAGATTATCCAGTTCCTTCTTTGTTTTTCCAAAACAAGTAATAAGAAAAGTCATCTTAATAATCTTCTGATTGCTTGTATTAAGGTCATCAAGAAGTTCAAGAGTATCCTTTTCATACGTTACGATGTCGGTTGGAAGTATATCCATGTCATATCCGGCACGAACAGCTTTCTTCTGTTCATCAATCTTGGTTTTCTGAATATTGGATAAAGCCCCTTTTAACATCTTTATTGCTTTTACAGGGTCCATTGTCTGCATATGCATCGTAATGGTTAAATTATCATCGATATCAAGAAGCTTCTTTACCAGTTCATCCGTAAACTTTGGAGCCAGAATATCAAGATAGAAACATGAGCCGAACATCTTACCGCTTCTAAACCGTGACGGATATCTGAAATCAAATCCGGGTGGAGCAACATAGTCCTTTTCCGATTTTCCCGATTCCTTTAATTTTCCGAAAGAAAAAGTAAACGGCTCCATTGTACTCTGATTAAAATACTCATACAGAATACGGAGCCTCTCTTTACCGTCTACCGGTCTCGCATTGGTGCCAAGATCACGAAGATTCTTTATGACATCAATCTCGATATTATTCAATTTCTGAACCGCATCGTTATAATCCATGCAGTCACAACCAAAGATAATGAACTTTGATTTTATAATTCCGTTGTTACCCTTTGCTGATAATGTTTTTAACATCTCGGAAAACTCTTCTCTGATGTCATCAAAAGCATCCCCCTGCATTGGTATGTCGAATCTCGACTTTAACATTTCTTCATTTACATGTCTGTTAAATAAAAAGAGTTCACACTTTATCGACGGATCAAAGTAGTTTAGGAATTTCGAATACATTCCCAATACATCCACCTGTTCATCAAGGTCAAGAAGATCGTAATTAATATCGAAAAACTCAACCATTTTTGTATAGAATCCTTTTTTTACATGACATATACCATCAGGATACATTTTTTCAAATGTGATGGTCTTCTGCGAAGTCGTCGGCTTATTGTCCGGCATGTCCGCGACTGCCAGTCTTTGTTTTAGTTCCCTTAATCGCATTTTTTCCTTTATCGACAAGCCGCTTCCCGCTAATAGATTTAGATTCAAGGTATTCCACCTCCTTCTTCATTTTTTCAATTCTTTCAAGCCTTAATATCAGATTCTCCGATTTATAAGGCCTTATGCCCGGTAATAATACTTTTTGCCGGAACATAAAATACGCTATCTTTTCTGCCGGGAATCCATCCTTCTGGTACATTGCAAGAAAGAATGACGGAAGCATAACCATTACCATGAGTAATGCAGCAACTTCCGTCCCTAATGGTCTTCTTGTTGTAAGGTACAGAGGAATTCCGCTAAGCGCCGCAGCTGAAAAACATATGAGCTGCCTTTTGGTTAAATTAAGTGCCACCTTCTGCTTTATACCGCTTAAATCCTTTGGCACCGGTACTGATATAGCCATTAGTTTCCTCCTTTAATGTGCATTCAGAATCGATTTGGAAATTGATCCCGTTTTAAATAATGAGAAGCAAAGAATAACCGTATATGATGCTACCTGCCATAATGCAGAGTGCAGGTTATCAGATACCGCAACACTTGCTACAAGAGCTGAATATATAGCTACACATACCATTATGAAAAATCCCTGGAATGCCAGTGCTATTAAGCCCTTCAAATAATTGTTTCCTATTGATCCCCATTCCTTGTTTGTCATTGTTGCAAACGGAACAGGTGCCACCGATACATAAAGGTAAATTTCTATCATACGTCCTGCTAAGACGACGGTGATAAGGACGCTCATGATTTTCATACAGAAGCTGACAACCATGGACTCCATGCCAAGACTTACCAATTCGCCAATACTCATTGTGCTAAGTTGTGAAGTAAACAACGTTTGTATTGTTGAACCCACATCCAACGTGGTTGCTCCGGTGATTACCAATGATGCCTGATTTACCATGTAACTTCCGACATCAAATATCGCCATCGCAATATCCGAAGTTTTTGATAAAAGTAATACTGCCACACATGCCTTCATTAAATATCTGAAAAACATACCTGAATCAAACTCATGCATGTTGTTTTTATCAATAACCATACTGATTAGTTCATAGATTAGAACGTACGATATAATTAAGCCCGCTATCGGTATTATTACCGTATCCGTAAGCTGTTCTATCAGGTCAAATACCGTACTGTTCCATGAACTGGGAGTCTGGGCAACCTCTCCGGCTATGGTCCCGACTTTTTCATTTACGTCGGTAAACATGCCTTCAAGGTTTGTCATAATCCAGCCTTCCAATATTCCTTTTATTAGTTCGGTGATTTTATCAAGAATCGCTTCCATTTATCCTCTTATGAGAACAATGTTGTAAGCTGTGGAATCACCGTCTGAGCAATAATTATGATACCTGCTCCTGCCATAAGCTGTTTCATACCTTGTGACTTGGCACCAGGGTTATCATTACCATAACCTTCAAGAAGGTTAATTACACCCCAAACACCAACACCTCCGCCAATGGCGGTAACAACAACTTTGAGTCCATCGATCGCAGTGGTAAAGAATTCCATCGCATATACCATGAGGGCCGGTGGGGACTGCCCCAAATCTCCCCGGCTCTCTTATCCTTTCTCTATATTTTCGTTTGTTTTTTGATTGAAAAAGGGCAAAAAAATAGCACGTAAATCTCGTGACTTATGTGCTTACATAACCGGGGAATCCGGCTCTCAATATTTAGTTGTAACCTCGGGTCAAATTGACCCGACTTTATTCTTTGATCTCGCCCGCATCGAAAACTTCATCTATTTCATCGTCTTCGTGTACTTCGGCGATACCATAATGACTGACATAATGTTCTATGTCAAATTCATTCTTTTTGTCATAATCGGACAGTTCCTTATATCTTTTGTGCTTCGTAATATCATATTTATTTGAGAGAAAAGGTCTCACGCCTCTAAGCTGACATATACATTTACCGCCGTCCATGACCGCAATCTCATCCTGGCTCATTAACTCTTTTCCGGTCTTCTGATAATTTATTCCCATTGAAGGGCTATTACCTCTTGTATCGGAAGTGTTATAAAGATCAATTGTTTCCTTACCGAGAATCTCTGCCATTTCTTTTAAGGTTGTTTTTTCCTTACCACCTAAAAACAAGGTTGTGTCGCAGTTTCCTTCGATAGTATCTGCATTATCTTTATACAAAGCCTTTAGCTGTGACTTTGACTGCAAAATAATAGAAGCCGATATTTCTCGCGATCTTATGGTCGCAATCAGCTTCTCGAAATTAGGTATCTGGCCTATATTGGCAAATTCGTCAAGTAAGAACCTGACGTGTACCGGAAGCCTTCCACCATATTTGTCATCTGCCATTTCACATAGCAGATTAAATAACTGTGTATACATGATGCTGACCAAAAAATTAAAGGTTGCATCCGTATCTGAAATAATTACAAAGAATGCTGTCTTTTCTTTGCCGATTCTTTCAAGCTGCAGCTCATCATAGGATGTTATCTCCCTAAGCTCCGCTATATCAAACGGAGCAAGTCTAGCACCGCATGAAATTAAAATACTTTTCGCGGTCTTGCCGGCTGCAAGCTTATATTTTTTATATTGCCTTACCGCAAAGTGATTCGGATCCTTCTTTTCGAGGTCTTTAAACAGTAAATCTACGCCGTTTTCAAAAGTTTCATCATCCTCACGAACTTCTGATGAATCCACCAGATCAATCAGCATGGAAAAGTTTTGTTCTTCTGCAGGAGCCTCATAATATATAAGTGCAATAAGCGCTGTATAGTAGAGTTTCTCAGCTTTCACCCAGAAATCTTCGGTGGCCTGTGCACCTTCTCCCTTGGTATTTACAATGATTGTATTTACTAACTTTAATATATCCTTTTCGCTTCTGATATAAGCAAAAGGATTGTAATGATTGGACTTTGTAAAGTTGATAGTATTCAGCACCTTGATACGATATCCATTGTCAAAAAGTAGCTTTCCGACTTCAAGAAGTATCGTGCCCTTCGGATCAGTAACAACATATGAACTGTGAAGCTGCATCAGGTTAGGCTTAACAAAGAATCTTGTCTTACCGGAGCCGGAACCACCTATGATAAGCACATTTTTAAAGTCGGAG
>JAZUDO010000037.1:0-21623 GCA_045639685.1 Lachnospiraceae bacterium | reverse complement strand
AGAGAAGTTTGATGAGCTTGATGCCAAATTAAAAGAAGCAGAAAGTCGCAAGCGCTACGAGAGTGAGAAGATTGATGTTACTCTTCCTTCCAAGAAGCAGGAACGCGGTAATCTGCATCCCATCACACAGGTTCGCAATCAGATTGTAGATATATTCGGATCAATGGGCTTTGAGGTTTATGAGGGAAAAGAGATCGAGACAGATTACTACAACTTCACCGCTCTTAATATTCCCCAGGATCATCCCGCAAGAGATATGCAGGATACGTTCTATTTAAGCCCTGAATTCCTTTTAAGAACACAGACATCATCGGGTCAGGTTCATGTAATGGAAGAGCAGAAGCCTCCGATCAAGATTATTTCTCCCGGTAAGGTATTCCGTTCAGATGATGATGCAACTCATTCACCCATGTTCTCGCAGATGGAAGGACTTGTAGTTGATAAGGGCATCACTCTTTGCGACCTTCAGGGAATGCTTGATGTATTTGTTCAGAAGATTTTCGGCGCAGATACAAAGACTCGTCTCAGACCGTCATATTTCCCGTTCACCGAGCCTTCTGCAGAAGTTGATGTAAGCTGCTTCCAGTGCCACGGCAAGGGCTGCAAGCTTTGCAAGGGCACCGGCTGGATTGAAATCCTGGGCTCCGGTGTAGTTAACAAGAAGGTTCTTGAGGACTGCGGAATCAACAGCGATGAATACAGCGGAATTGCTTTCGGTATCGGTATTGAGCGTATTGCAATGCTCAAGTACGGTATCAACAATATTAAGCTTTTGTTTGAATCTGATTTGAGAGTTCTGAATCAGATTGATGACTGATGAAAGGAGGATAATCAAATGTTAGTACCTTTAAGCTGGTTAAAAGATTATGTAGATATAAATGTTACACCTGATATCCTCGAAGAGAAGCTGTTCTCATGCGGTTTCGAGGTTGAAGAAAAATATGAAGTAGGTCACGATATTTCTAAGGTTGTTGTAGGCCTTGTAAAGACCTGTGAAGCAATCGAAGGAACACATCTTCACCTTTGCACTGTTGATGCCGGTGAAAATGGAGTACTTCAGATTTGCTGCGGTGCCGACAATGTTGAAGCAGGAGGCAAGTATCCTCTTGCACTTGTTGGAGCAACAGTATATGCAACAGCAAAGGATCACGTGACTGTTGAAGGCGTAATGACAATCGGAGCAGGTAAGCTTCGCGGATACGATTCATACGGAATGCTTTGTTCCGGAGTTGAAATCGGTGTAAATGAGGATATGTATCCCGGTGCCGGTTACAACGGACTTCTTGTATTGCCACAGGATGCTGTTCCCGGTGCGGATGTTAAGCCTATTCTCGGTCTTGATGACTGGATTTTCGATATTTCCATTACAGCAAACAGACCTGACTGCCAGAGCATTTTTGGTATTGCCCGTGAAGTAGCTGCAGTTCTTGAGCAGCCCCTTAAGATGCCTGCTCTTGACTATACACAGACAGACGTTACAAAGGAATTTGCAGTATCCGTAGATGCTACAGACCTTTGCCCGAGATACATTTCACATTATGTATATGATGTTAAGATTGGTGAGTCTCCCGCATGGATGAAGAGAAGACTTGCTCTGGTGGGATGTAATGCCATTTCCAATATGGTAGATATTACAAACTATATTCTTAAGGAACTTGGACAGCCTATGCATGCATTTGATTACAATTACCTTGAGGGTGATGCAATCAATGTAAGAAGAGCAGATAATGGTGAGAAGATAGTAACACTTGACGAGAAGGAGTTCGAGCTTACCTCTGAAAACCTTGTAATCTGTGATGGCAAAAAGCCCGTGGCACTTGCAGGTATCATGGGAGGACTTAATTCTGAAATCCTCGATACAACAACAGAGGTTGTATTTGAGGCTGCAAAATTTGCGCATGATAATATTAGAAAGTCTTCAAGAGCTCTCGGTCAGGTATCCGATTCAAGTACACGTTTCGTAAAGGGCGTTGATGAGTATACAACCGTTATGGCTATGAAGAGAGCACTTCACCTTGTTGAGGAGCTTGGCTGCGGTAAGATTTCAGCAACACATTTCGACGTAAATACAGGAAATTCGGTAGAGCCTTCACCGCTTACAGTAAGCGTTAAGCAGACAAACGGTGTTCTTGGTATAACAGTTCCCGATGAGGATATTGTAAGAATTCTTACGAACCTTAACTTTAACCCTGTACTTAACGGTGATGAACTGACACTCAGCGTTCCCGCCTACAGAAATGATATGGAAACATACCAGGATGTGGCAGAGGAAGTAATCCGTATGTACGGTTATTACCATATCGTGCCTACATTCCTGCCTTCGGCAGCAGTAACAAGCGGCGGATATAACCTTCGTCAGAGAAGAGAGTTAAAGATAAAGAGGGCACTTTGCGCCGCAGGAGCATTTGAAGGAGTACATTACTCATTCTTCTCTCCTTCAGATCTTGATATGTTAAGACTTCCGGAGAATGCACCTGAACGTCATGCGATCAAGCTTATCAATCCTATCAACAGAGAGCTTTCTCTTATGAGAACCACACTGGCTCCGCAGATGATTACAGCAATGATGAAGAACCAGAAAAATGGCATTCTTGAGGGAAGAATTTTCGAGATGGGCAATAAGTTTATTGCAAAGGACCTTCCGCTTACAGAGTATCCCGATGAAAGAGAAACAATCTGTATCGGTGCTTTCGGTGAGGAAGAAGATTTCTTCACACTTAAGGGAATGGTAAATGCCATCGCTGATGCTCTTGATATCAAATTTGAGTATGTTGCAGATAAGAAGACATTCCTTCATCCTTACAGAACCGCAAAGGTTATGTGCAACGGAGAAGAGGTAGGATATCTCGGACAGGTTCTCTATGAAATAATTGATGAAATGGACATGCGTGTTCCTTCATTTGTGGCTGAAATCGATCTCAAGGCACTTACACAGTATTATGATAAGGACAGAAGATTCATTCCTCTTCCAAAGTATGCTGAAGAAAAGAGAGATTTCTGCTTCGTAATGGATAAAGAAGTTACCTGTGCACAAATTGAAAATGCAATTAAAAACAGCTGCGATTATATTACAAGCATTGAACTGTTTGATATTTATGAGGGCGCTCAGCTCGGAGAAGACAAGAAGAGTATGGCATTCTCCGTTGTATTCACTCCCGGTGAGACAGAGTTTACTTCTGAAATGATTGACGGTTTTGTTGCAGATATATTGAAGAAACTTCAGGATGAACTGAACGTTACACTGAGGGCTTAAATATGACAAATGAACAAAATGCCAAAACGGTATTTTCACGTATAGGATTTTCAATTCTGAGTATTTCACTGATAAATGTTTTTTTATCGGTGATAATACTGGGAATTGGTGAAAGATTTTCGCCCGGCATATCCTCTGACAATAATTTTAAAGTCATGGTCAGTTCAATCACCATGTATGTTGTGGCCATGCCCTTTGCCTATTTTTGCATAAGGAATTTGCCTACAACAGAGATTGCGGAGAGGAAGATAAGCGTTGGGCAGGAAATTACCATAATGCTTTCAGCCTATGCGGGTGGAATATGTGCGTCCTTTATCATCGTGGCAATCGGCCGATATATCAGTAGACTGACAGGTCATGCGCTGGTTAATCCGGTTCAGAATGCGCTTGTGGGAGCAAATGCATTTACACTAATTTGTGCTGTTGTTCTTGCGCCGATTATGGAGGAGCTTGTTTTTAGAAAGCTGTTGATTGACAGAATAATCGGATACGGAGAAGGCGTTGCAATGGTGGTTTCCGGTGTATTCTTCGGTTTGATGCACGGAAATCTGCAGCAGGCATTCTACGCCACATTTTTGGGAATGCTTTTTGCCTATGTATATATTAGAACGGGACGAATTCGCTATACCATTATCGCCCACGCTTTTGTAAATGCAATCGGTTCTGTATTTGCTGTAGTAATGGGCAGGGTTGATTTGGAAAAAGTGGAGGAGCTTACAGGACCCGGCGGAAATGTGGCTGAGTATAACAGCTACGTTAATCAGCACCTTTTGGATTTTGCTTTGGTAGGACTTGTATTTATTATTATCGCTGCGATTGTTATTGCAGGAATAGTTCTTATGATAGTGAATATGAAGCATTTTCATATCGATTCAAAGGATGGAGATTTGCCTAAGGGAACAAGAATCAACACCGTCGTAGGTAATTACGGAGTAATCTGCTATATTATATATTTCGTAGTAATGATTATTATGATGCTGTATGAAATTTCATTGGCAGGTTCCCTGCTGAATTTAGTTAAATAGCAGAAATGCAAATGCAATAAAATCTAATCGAGATTATATTTTTAGTACAAAAAACCCCTTCATTTTCCGGATGACATATCCGTCAAATGAGGGGGTATTATTTTGACTAAATTGGTCAAACACCGCTTGGTTACTGGATTTCTTTCCAAAATGACATAATTTCTTCCTTGGTGGAAGCCACTTTTCCCTGAATCAGTTCAGAACTTCCGCCACCCTTGGCTCCGAGGGATTCCCTCATCATATTTGAAAGGATTTTCGAATCAAGATTACCGCTTCCGGCGAAGTATCTGTACCCCTCCGAATCATTTCCCGCAAACACACCTACATAACCTTCAAAATGGTTTGTAAGATCATTAAAGAGATTTTTCATGTTAATGGGGGACAGTTCACTGTCTCCAAAGACAATATGAACGTCGTCCTCCGTCATGGAACCGATTTGCTGCAGATATTCTTTCTCACGGAGAGAAGATAACTCACCCTTGAGTGCAGCCAGCTCTTCAATGTGAGAATTAACTATACCGGGGACATTTTCCGGTGCGGTGGACAGTGCTGTTGAAATCGAAGTTAATATATTTTGCTGATGGTTAATGAATTCAAGGGCTCTTCTGCCGCAAAGAATGCCTACCTGAATGCCTCCTTTATAGTTCATAACGGAAACTACCTTGATTATGCCGATTTCTCCGGAACGTTTTACATGGGGAGCACAGCAGGCGCAGACATCTATGGGATTATCCTTTTCTCCGATGGTTATGAGCCTTACCTGACCTTGAATATCGATTTTGCTTCTGTAGGAGATATTCTCCAGTTCTTCCTTGGTGGGATAGGAGTCGGTTATTGGAACATTGTCATATATTACCTTGTTGGCAAGAACTTCAATTTCCATCACCTGTTCCTTTGTAAGGACACCGTTCATAACAAGGGTTACCGGAGCGTCATCGCTCAGGTGAAAACCTACATTGTCGAGACCGTATCTGTTGTGAATCATACCTGTCATAATATGCTCACCGCTGTGATTCTGCATACGGTCGTATCTGTTGTCCCAGTCAAGGATACATTCTATTTCTGTTCCGGGCTCAAGGGGAGAGTCTACTTCGTATCGGATAACAGGGTCCCCCTCCTTTGACTTGAGGTAGTCACCGTGAAGGACCTTTATAACCTTATCTGATGCTTTGATAATTCCGGTGTCGGAATACTGACCACCCTCTTCGGGAAAAAATATGGAATCGGCGGGTATGATATAATACTTGCCATCAGCTTCCTCCGAAGCTTCAACGGTAGTAATGATAGATTTTAAGTAGCTTTGTGTTTCATATAGTTTGTTCATGCTTTTATTGTCCGTTCATTAAAGATTTGAAAAAATAACACTCGTCATCATTGGCGATTTTAGCCTCTTCACTGCGCATGTTGCAATGAAATACATGATAGAGGAGATGCTCATCGTCGCCATATTTCTTGTATTCATATCTGACACCTTTTTCCTTAAAAACCGGAAGAAGAAAATCAGGTTCCTCTCGTAAGAAGTCTTCGTTGGAAGTCATTACATAAGCGGGAGGAAAATTCTCTGTTACAAAATGGATAACCGTTATGTCATGAAGGATCTCTTCCGGATTGCTCTTTGGAAGATAATCCTTCATTGATTTGACGGTTCTAAGCTTTTCGGCGTTGTATATTCCGCAGTTTAAGGCGATACCCTTGATTGACAGCCCTTCCGGAGTTTTAAATGAATATTTGCCGGCATATTCGGGATTTGTCAGAATGCAGGCATATATGGCAAGACACTGGGCTCCGGCTGAATCGCCTACCGCAAATATGTTGTCTTTGTCCAAATTGTATTTATCCGCGTTGTCGAGAACCCATTTGAATGCGGAATTTGTATCTTCTATGGCAGCGGGATGCTTACTTTTTGGTGAAAGTCTGTAGGTGAAATTCACAACAGCAAATCCTCTCTTGGCAAGATCCATGCAGTAAAATTGATAGGTTTCCTTTGTACCGTATACCCATCCACCTCCGTGAACACTAACAATAACGGGGAGATTTCCGCTGTATTCCTTCGGACGGTACAGGTCGAGAATCTGCCATTTGGGACTTTCACCGTATTGGATATTATCAATTCTTTCTACCTCGGCAGGGGTAGTGAGCCCGGCATCTCTTTTGCCGTCGCTCCTTTTACACATATAATTGAATATGAAACTGTTCCAGGACATATGCTGTCTCCTTTCCAAGTACATTTATAGATTTCTTAATATAGAATAATGATTTCAGGCAGATATTACGATTCAGTATAGCATATATTGAAGTTTCCCGTAATGGGATTGCGACTGTCATAACTGATTAATCCCTCCGGGGGAGGTGCAATAACAAAATCCGGCTTTGCTTTAGGCTTTTCCCGCAGATAGTAATCGAGAGTCAGCAGCTCACGAAGCTTTTCCATATCGCAGTTTTCGAGGGAAGATGCAAAATCGAGAAGAATGTTGTAGCGCCTGCTTCTGGCGGGAGTAATTACAAATAAGCCATTGTCCTCATAATATCGCCCCAGTGCTTCAAAGCAGTCAAAGGGTGTCTCAAAAAATGACAGAAGATAGGGCAGACTTTGAGTAAACTGAGCGGAATTGAAGTATATCTCAGTTATTGCTTCAACATTTTTCAAGGTCAGAATCTCGTCATAGCTGATACTGTCGGTATAGAGAACCTCGTAGGGAGGCTCATTACAGTAGACAATACCGTAATCCCCGGCACGACTTTTGATCGGAGTACCGTTAAGAACCTTAAGAAAGCCCAGTTGCAATTGGTGCGGCTTCATACAAAATACGTCATTAAAGGATTGCCTGAAGCTTTTGAAGTCTTCATAGGGGAGTCCGGCAATAAGATCGAGATGAATATGAAGATTGTTCTTTGCCCTGAGGCGGCTGACAACCTCAGTAAGGTGAGCAATGTTGCAGGGCCTGTTTATGGCATCCATTGTCTTCTCGTTGGTGGTTTGAACACCTATCTCAAGCTGAACCTGTCCCGGACGGAAACTTCCCAGCATTTCAATCTCTTCATCGGTTAAAATATCACCTGCTATTTCAAAATGAAAATTGGTGACACTGTTGTCATTTCTCTGGAGAAAGTTCCATATTTGCTGAGCTCGCTCATGATTGCAGTTAAATGTGCGGTCTATGAACTTGACTTGAGGTACATTGTTTTTTAAGAAGAAATCTAGTTCCCGAAGTACTATGGTCAGACTTCTGAAATGGAGCGTTTTTTCAACTGAAGAGAGACAGTAACTGCATTTATATGGACAACCTCTGGAGGATTCGTAATAGATGATTCTGTTTTCGTAATCCTCAAGAAGAGATTGCTCCTCTGACTGGTATAAAAAGGGCAGATGGTCCATTTCCACAGATTCTTGTGGACCTGTATAACCGCTCCTTAACAGAAGACCGGGAATCAGTTCAAGATCGTTGCCGATGTAACAGCTGTCGGTACGGGCAGCCAAAATTCGCCTGAAGGTTAGTTCGCCTTCTCCGAGAATGATAGCGGTCACATTTTTGTATTCCTTCAGGTAGTGTTCCGAATCGTATGAAACCTCGGGACCGCCCAAAAATATCTGACACGTTGGAAGAAGCTTGCCTAAATCGGCTATTAATTCCTTAACAAGGGTTACGTTCCATATGTATACAGAAAAGCCTATGGCATCGGGCCTGCATTTGTATATGTCTGCAAGGATTTCTTCTCTGCGGTTGTTGATTGTGTATTCCCTGATGGAAACCACATCCCTGTATTCCTTGCCGGCGAAGGCCTTGAGACTTCTTATGGCCGGATTGGAGTGAATGTACTTTGCGTTGATTCCTACAAGAAGAAATGAATAATCTTTCATGTGTGCCTCACTGTTTGTAATATTTTTTAGGTGTTACACCTGTTGCTTTTCTGAAACGTTCCGTGAAATAACTCTGGGAAGGAAATCCCAGGATAAATGATATTTCTCCCGGGGTGTAGTCTGAATACGCCAGCATGTTCTTGGCGGTTTCCAGTTTCTGATATTCAATGTACTCGCTTACGGTCATACCGGTTTCGTTTTTAAACAGTTTTGAAAGGTAACTGGGGGACAAGCCTGTAATCTCTGACAGACTGTTAAGGGTAATTCGTGTATGCAGGTGAGAATATATGTAATTGATGCATTTTCTGATTTGTTTCGAATAACCGTGATCTTTCTTCATCTTTTGCATAATTCTGGCATAGGCCACAACCATTTCCTCGTGCAGGGAATCGATTTCCTGCAGGGAATTGAGCTTGTCTGCTTTTTGTATATAGAAATCTGAAAGAGAGTAGGCCTGCTCCAAGGGGAGTCCGGCATCGATGCAGTTTCGGGAAATCATGGCGGCGGTGATTATGAAATGATACTTAAAATTACGCAGATTGTTGTCGGAAAGTGTTCCCAATCCTTGGATTGAAGTAAAACCTTTATTCAAAAAGTCTTTTACCCTGGGAATGTCACCGGCCTTGACTGCACTGTAGAAATCCATCTCTGCTTCGTAGGGGGCATGAAGAACAAGGTCTTCCCTGTTGACGTATTCACGATAGACCCATTCTTTTGCAGTTTCGTCTATATTTATGCTGTTGGCTTGATTTGCTGTATTTATCATGTATCTGATTCTAACATCAAAACGATAAAAAAACAATGAAAACGATATAATGCATTTGCAGGAAAATATATGATGTTATTAGGTTGCAAAGGACTTATGGGTTGAAAGGAGCAAATATGCTGACATTAAAAAAGGGAGTAAATCTCGGGGGATTTTTATCACAGTGCAGTGAATATACAACAGAGCACTATGAGACATTTATTACAAAGGAAGATATTAAGAATATAAAGGACATGCGGTTTGACCACATTCGTCTTCCTATTGATTACGAAGTACTTGAGACAGAAGAGGGAGAGGCTTTGCCTCATAATTATCATTTTGTTGATGATACATTGGAATGGTGTAAGGAATACGGACTGAATGTTCTTCTTGACGTACATAAAACCTGGGGTTATTTTTTCGATAATGCGGGAAAGAATGAAAACCTCAACACTTTGTTTGACAGTGAAGAGGCTATAGACAGATTCCTTGGATTATGGGAATTGCTTTCTTCAAGATACGGAAAATACAGTGATTTTGTGGGAATGGAACTCCTTAACGAGGTAGTTAATCCGGAATACGCAGAACCATGGAACAAGCTTATCAGAAGAGCGGTTGCGGTCATCAGAAAGAATGCGCCGGACACAACAATCGTATATGGCGGTGTTGAATGGAACAGTGCAGGAACGCTTAAACTTTTGGAGGAGCCATTTGACGATAATGTAATCAATACCTTCCATTATTATGAGCCGCTTCTGTTTACACATCAGAAGGCACCCTGGGTTCCTACAATATCTCAGACAATGGACGTTCCTTATACTGATGATATGGAGTGGTTTAAGAAGGAATCAGCCAAGATAGGGATGCAGGGAATGGCTGTTGTTAATTCCAAGGCATCACGCATGGGTGTAGAGTTCCACGAGGAAACTATTAAGTGTGCACTTGATGTGGCAAAGGAGAGAGGACTGGTTCTGTACTGTGGTGAATTCGGTGTTATTGACAGAGCAGATCCGGCGGAAGCAATCAAATGGTACAAGGACGTGCTGGACTTGTTTGCAAAATATGACATCGGATATGCCCTTTGGAGTTACAAGGAAATGGACTTCGGCATTATGGGTGAGAAGTACGGCGAATTGAGAGATTTCTTAACAAACAGATAAATGAAAACAAAAGCCCCTGCAGAAATGCGGGGGTTTTGTTGTATGTAGCCTGATGTTGAGGGAGGAATTTGATAAGTGTAAAATGTCAGAACAATATATGCAATATATTGAATTAGAACAAATACAACAATTAAAACTATTCAAATTCAAAATATTTATATAAATTACATAAATTGTATTGACAAATCAAAATCGGGTGATATAATAAGTTCATAAGATACAAATCCGAACAGAAAGGGTTCGGAGATCATTTTCAAAATGATGCATCTTTTATATATACAGAATTAATTATAAGGAGGACGGACCGCCAGAAACGTAAATTAATTCAAAGATGACATTAGTAGTTGGGGCGTAAGTTAGTGGCAGCCGAAGGAGTTCCGAATAAACAATCGAGTAGGAATCAGGTGCTACAGTACATGAGTACGCAGGGAGAATACGCCGGGAGATGTCGATACAATTGAATAAGAGGACCTAAAGAATGAAAGAGAGGTAAAGGCCATTGGAGACATCGTTTTAGAGAGCGGGTATCAATAGTAATCAGAGATTGGTATCCGCTTTTTCCATGTCTTTTTTTGCTTCAGAAAAATTAAGAATAAATATATTTTGTATTGAGTATATATATGCTATACTACAACTTGTGAGTTTAGGCGCTTTGGGGCCGCAGGGAGAATATTATGTTAGACGATTTGGATTTAATTGATCAGGAACCTTGTCAGGAAGAAAAAAAAGACAATCAGGAAAATGACAGCCGTGAGATAGAGAAGCAGGAAAAAGACAGTAAGAAGAAAGAGGAACCGGTAGAGAGAATATCTGATGTAAATGACATTATGGCGGATGTTGAACTGGTTGCTACGAGAGAAATCAACCCTGATGAAGTTGAAAAGGAACTTGCCGCCAGGGCAGAGGGCAGGAAGAAATCAAACAAGTCAGGCAGTTCGGATGCAAAGCTCAGTAATTCCTTAAGACCGGAGGAACGCAGAGCAATAAGAAGGAAGAAGAGAAAGCATGACAGAAATGTGGCAATTGTTGCTGTTTCGGTAGTTCTTGTCGTACTTGCCGCATTGATTTTTGTAGGAAAGAATTATGTGGGTATGCTACCGATCTTTGATAAAGATGAAGAAGTGGCTGAGGTGGCGGTTCCAACACCCGAACCTGTGGAGGTTATAGATTTTACACCCGAGATTGAAGTTATAGAAGAAATACCGGAGCCGGAAGTGATTGAAGAACCGGAAGTAACGGAGCCGTTGCAGACACAGGAAGAGATATTTGATGAAATGCTTGAGGGAATGATTGCGGAAATGTCTCTTGAGGATAAGGTTGCAGGTCTCTTTGTTATAACGCCTGAGGCACTGACGGGCCAGGGTAATGTTACAAAGGCCGGTGATGGAACAAAGGCTGCTCTGGAGCAGTATCCGGTGGGTGGAATCATTTATTTCAAGCAGAATATTACCGGCGAAGAACAGGTTAGGGAAATGCTTGCCAATACAGTTTCATTTAGCAAATATCCGCTTTTCCTGGCGATAGATGAGGAAGGCGGAGACGTTGCAAGAGTACAGGCGGGACTTGGTTTGGAAAAATCCATGACTGCGCAGGACATGGGATTTGCCGACGATCCTTCACTTGTATATGACACATACAATAAAATAGGTACTTATCTTGCGGACTACGGCTTCAATGTTGATTTCGCACCGGTAGCCGACGTACTTACCAATCCGGATAATACGGCAATCGGGAAAAGGTCATTTTCAGACAATGCGGAGGTGGCAGCACGACTTGTACCTGAAGCTGTTAAAGGACTTCAGAGTGTTGGCATTACTTCATGCTTAAAGCATTGGCCCGGTCAGGGTGAGGTGGATGCGGATACCCACGAAGGCATTGCTGCTACAGAAAAGACCAGAGCAGATATGGAGGAATGTGAGTTCCTTCCCTTTAAGGCAGGAGTCGAGGCCGGAGCACAGATGATTATGGTTGGTCATTTTTCGGCACCGGAGATTACGGGAGACAATACACCGTGCTCTCTTTCAAAGGATGTGATTACCGGTATTCTTCGTGAAGACTGGGAATATGACGGTGTGATTATCACGGACGCCATGAACATGGGAGCCATTTCAGAATATTACGGGTCTGATGAAGCTGCCATAAAGGCGCTGAAGGCAGGTTGTGATATGATTCTGATGCCTGAGGATTTTACGGTTGCCATTGAAGGTGTTGTGGAAGCGGTAAAGGATGGCACGATTGATGAACAGAGAATAAATGATTCACTGAAGCGTGTGTACAGAATAAAGTACGCAGACACTTTGGGTGATGAATAGAGTGTAGTATATATTAAAAAGGTAAGGGAAGACAGGGGAAATGAGAAAGATTAGTTTAAAAAGATTATTGGTTGCAGCGTTATTTTCACTTTTGATCGGTGTCATGTTTGTCGGCTGTGGTAAAGAAGAAACTCAGGAAGATGAATATGAGGAAGATGCCGACGAAGAGGAGAAAAAGGAAAAGAAAAAGAAGAAAAAGGATAAAGAGGAAAAAGAAGAGGAAGAAGAACAGGAACAGCCTGTTGAATATGAAACCATAATTGAATATGTGGAGAAAACCGATATTCAGAAATACTGGAATGGTGACTGGTACGGTTACATGTTTATTGACAGCTGTGACGGAGCTTACGAAGGTAACAAGAATGCCACCTGGGATGCCTGTGCAACGATTGAACTTGATGAAAATGGTGACGGAACAATTCGTGCCTGGTATGCAACCTCGGATGAGGGGGCTGACGGCGGTTCCTACGATAAGCCGGTAGTATATGGAGAGATAAATGTTTCCATGGAAAATGGTGAAGGTGCAAATGGTACAGGATTGAGCAAATCAGGATGGGTATTTGTGGATGAACCTGAAGGTGAGGTTTTCGGTGGAGAATGGGTAATGGCACCAAACTCTCCGGATTCCTACTATGAGGATATGTTTTCGTTCTCGTCTACATATGCTGATGATACAGGTTCTATGACTTTGAAGGTTGTACTCCGCCCTTGGGGATGTCTTTGGGATGAGGAAACAAACAATCTGAGAGATATAATGTATACATTTGACAGTTGGTATTTGCCAAAGATTAATGCCGGAATGGCTATGCCACAGGATTTTTACAGCGAGCCTGACAAGACCATGGAAGAAAGAAAGGCTGAATTGCTTGCGCCGATAGAAAAGGAAGTAACGGTAGTAAAGGGTTCGGTACCTGAAAACGGTACTGACACGGAAAATGATACCAAAACAGATGCCGGTACAGAAGAGGGAAACGAGGCAGCAGGTTCAGGCGAAGTGACAGAGCAGTTTGATGGGATCACTCCTTCAGGAGATTCCTATACATGGGGCAACATCACAGTAACTGTTCCTTCAGGATTTACCACTAAAAACGGTAATATCGGAGCGGAGGATAATAAGGATGCCCTTCAGCTCTGGGCAGGAACAAAGTACTTTATCATTACAAAGAAGGATCTTGAGGCTGCAAAAAATGATATAGAAATTAATAAAGGTCTCAATAATGCAGAGGATGCAGCATTTGCCGTTAACGGTGTAACCTGGACAGGAATGAAGTACGAATATTCGGGAACTCCTGTATGGCAGGCATATGCTTCGGTGAACGGAAGCGTATATGAAGTCAACTGTTACGGATACGGATATGATTCATCCGAAGCACTTACTGTTTTATCAAGTCTTAAGTAAAAAATATAAGAACTGTCAGCGCTTTGAAAAAACTGAAAAAAAGGTGTTGACAGTTCTTATTTCATTTGATAATATAATCAAGTCGGTTGATGAGACCGACGAACATGCGCGAGTGGCTCAGTTGGTGGAGCGCGACCTTGCCAAGGTCGAGGCCGCGGGTTCGAGTCCCGTCTCGCGCTCTGAGGATTCAAGGAAACTTGAATCCTTTTTTTGTTGTATTTTCGGGCATTCCCGGACTTTTGGACACAGTGGGAACCATCGATTTAGGGTGGGAACCGGTGGGAACCAAAATCAGGTTGAGACGGGAAATGAACATTATGATAATTTGAAAATTATACCAAGAAAGGAAAACTTCGACGCGTTAATCCAAAGTATTGTCTGTGATGGAATAAAAACAATGTGCCGTTGTGGCACACTTACACCCGGTATGCGGGTGCCGGATACCTAACGAACACGGTATGACGAAGGAAGGTCGTGAGAGTGGGTAGACGGAAAAGCCGTCTGCAAGACCGCAATGGCGCTTCTGTTGGAACTTGTTTCTGACGGAAGCGCTTTTGCGTTACTTTCGCCGAAAGTAACAAAGGCTGAGTGGTCGGCGAGTACACAATTATGGCTCCGTTGTGGAGCCTTCGCGCGAATACGCGCACGTACATTTCATAACAGATTATACGGAGGATTAAATATATGAGTACAATAGTAATAGAAAAAACAATAAGCGGGTGTATGGGCCCCGGTTCAATGACCCATAATAAAAGAAGCTTCCTGGCAAGTAATGTTGATGCTGAGAGGACTGAAAGGAATGTGATAGAGATTGATGATGATATCAAGGTTGTATATCATGAACTTTTTGATGATGCATTGCAAAGATATAATGACAAGCAGACAAGGGAGAGCAGAAAGATAACCGATTATTATGAACACATAAGAACCGGTAAGCAGGAAAAACTTTTCTGTGAAGCAATATTTCAGATGGGAAATAAGGATGATACACCGGCTGACGGCGAGGGAGCCGAAGAAGCAAAAGAAATATTGGAAGAATTCACGAAGAGGTTTGTTGAAAACAATCCGAACTTAAGGGTATTCGGAGCCTATATCCATATGGATGAGGCAACACCGCATGTTCATATCGATTTTGTTCCATTTATCGACGATAGTAAGCGTGGTCTTGATACCAGAGTAACCCTTAAGGGCGCATTGGCTGCCATGGGATATAAAGGAACGGGAAAACGCGATACCGAGTGGAATCATTTCATAGATGCCAACAAAGAACTCATGGCTACGGTTATGGCGGAGCATGATATCGGATGGCTGCAGAAGAATACACATGAGGAACATCTTGATGTATATGATTATAAGGTCAAGATGCGTAAAGAGGAGCTGGAAGCCCTTAATACGGAGCTTGAGACGGCAACAAAGGTAATTGATGCTGTTGAAGCTGCAATTACTCAAAAGCAGGATGATGTGGCTGTACTTGATAAGAAAATTGAAGCCAAAACCAAATCGTCACAGAAGCTTGATACGGATATTGATAAGAAGAGAATAAAGTTCGATGAATTGGCCAAGAAACAGATTGCGATAGATGAAATAGACAAGATTCAGGTTACTAAGGGGCTATTTGGGTTTGTGTCACTGCCCCAAAGCGCCCTTGACTATATCATGGACTGCGCAAAGAAATATATTGCATTTGCCAAGGAAAATATCAGTATTAAAAAACTGAAGGAAGAAATCAAGGAAAAAGATTCACAGATTTCGAAGAAGGACAGTAAAATCTCAAGTCTTGAAGGTAAAGTAAAAACGTTGCAGGAGAAGCTTGATGAAAAAGAATCAATTAAAGCAAGAATGGCAGCTGCAACAGAAAAAAGAGACCTTGAAGCCGTCAATAAGGAAAATACGATCTTAAGAAATCTCCTGGAACGACTCGGTTTCAAAAAGGAAATGGAACGTGAACTTTCACAGAAGAATACGAAGCAGACGGAGGTGATTCGATGAACTTGGAGTATTATAACAAGCTGGTCAGTGAACCGCCTGTTGATGTAGCTCACAGCTATATCTTTATCGTCAGCAGACGTGACCTTGCGATAAATATAATTGCAGCCGGATATAATTCACTATATATCGGAAATGATGGTGACAGTGTAGATGATTTGATTGAATATATGAATGCCAATGAGTATCGAGGATTGTATATCAACGATTACAAATACGTCACGTACCTTCGAAAAAGCGATAATGACAAGTTAACAGAGTATCTTAAGAGCCAGTACCATGATTATGTTGAAGGGTACTGGCTTTTTAATAAAAAAGAATATCTTGAAAAATCGGAATATGAGGAAGAACTTAAGGGAATTATCGGTGAGTTCATTGCCAGATTCGAAGGAACAGAGGACGGAAGGAAGAACCTTGACAGATATCATCGTTTTAACGAAAAAGGTAAGCCAGTAGGAACCTTTGATATCAGGATCGTTGAATCTATTCTGAATACTGTTCCGTTCATTCTTCTTAACGGTGTGGCCTATGTATATGAGAACGGTGTCTATAAGGAAGATAAGGATTGCATTATTCTTCGCACAAAGATAACGGAATATATATATCCGGAGCTTATAAAGAGCGCTGTCATATCGGCAGTTCTTTCACTCCTTCTTACGCAGCCGGGGCTTATTAAGCAATTCTATGAAATCAATAATCATCCCAAGCACTGGATTAACTTCAAAAACGGATGGCTGGACGCAAAGACACTGACCATGCATCCGCATAATCCCAAATATCTGTCAATCAATCAGATACCATATGAGTTTGACACCAAGTGGCTTGGAGATATTCCCGATGGCGAGAATGTACAAAGATATCTGTCATCGTCTGTTCCGGATGAGGATAATCAGCTGATGATGTGGGAGTATCTGGGATATTGCATGAGCGTGGATACCTCTTTTCAGAAGTTCCTGATGATTAAGGGGCGCGGCGGAACCGGTAAATCCATTCTGGTATCCATCTTTCAGAAGGTGGTCGGAATTGATAATGCTTCAAGTATATCTTTGCAGAGTCTTAATCAAAGATTCTATGCAACAGGGCTGTTTGGGAAACTATTGAATGCCTGTGCCGATATTCCGGCAACGGCACTTGAAAATGTGGATGTAATCAAAAAAGCCGTCGGCGAAGATACACTTCTGTATGAAAGAAAGGGAGCCGATGCAACGCAGTTTACTTCCTATGCCAAACTTCTCTTTTCAGCAAATGAGCTGCCGCTTAATCTTGATGAAAAGTCCAATGCATATTACAGAAGACTGATGATTCTTAATATGAATCAGGCAATACCAGATAAGGACAAACATCTTAAGGATAAGCTGTATGCTGAGATACCATTCATCTTGACTATGTCGGTCAAATCTCTTAACAGGCTTTATGAGGATGGGACGTTTAAGGAAAGTGATGAAAGCAGAGAGTGCGTTGAATCACTTCACAGAAGTGCAGACAGTGTTAAAGCGTTCCTTGATGAATGTGTTGAACAGGATGAAGCTGGTAATGTCGGACGCAGAGAAATGTACGAGGCATATACCGAGTTCTGTAAGCGGGAAGAACGAAGCGAACATAAAAAGAGCATATTCTTCAAATATATGGAAGACAAAGGATATCCTGCAAAGCGTACCGCAAACGGTTTTGTATATGAAGGAATGAAGCTGATTAATGATGGGTTTATAGATATAACGGAAGATGATGAGCTGATGCAAGGCTGTCCGTTTATATAATCCAATACCAAATGACAAAATTTTGTCACGAAAATGATATTTTGATGATAAAAAAGAAAACCCGACAAGGCTGATAAATATTGGCTTTGCTCGGTCTTGATGATAAAAATGACATTTTTTCTTTACTTCGGAGCAGATGCAAAACCTCTGATTCTTGGCAGTGGAAGATGAGTGTCATTTTTGTCATTTTGTCATTGCTGCTTTCGACAAATGTTTTGAATGCAAATTATTGGTCACATAACATAAAAACATAAAAACATAGCAAAATCCATTGACTGGGGGGGGTCAAAAGCGTATAATTCAGTAGAAATTTGTTGATTTCTGTTAAATAGATAAGCGTTGGCTTTTGCCGGTGAGGATTTCGTTTATAAATACATTGTTGTTACAAAGTCGTTTAGTAGGACCATGTATTGGCAGAAAGTATTTCATATGAAAGGGAATAAAGAATATGGGAAGGTTTAAAGAAAAAGTTTTTGGTGTGGTATTGATAGCATTGCTTGCTGTTATGATTTATCCGGTAAAGGCATATGCAGCTGAGCCGGGGGAGATTGGCTATACTTTTTATACTGATGCTGACCTCAATTCATCACAAAAGAATGATGCAATATTTAAATTTGTTGTAACAAGTGTAAATCCTAAGGAGGTTAGTGTGAGTAAAGGAAATGCATTCGACTCACATACTGATAATATTACGATTCCGGGAAAAGTAACGGATGGAAATATTACGTATAGTGTGACAAGTATCCCTGATTACGGATTTGTCGGTGCTTCAATAGATACATTAATTATTTCGGAAGGCATGAAATCAATCGGAGGATACAATTTTAATAGTGTAAAAAAGGCAGTATTACCGAGTAGTGTAACATATATGGGTCAAGCTGTATTCGAATCTGTTTGGAGTTTATATATTGCGGCTGATAATCCACCTGTATGTGATGGCTTAATTGCAAGTATTTTATTAGAACGTGTATTCGTTCCGCCCAAAAGCGTGGATAAATATAAAGCGGAGTGGGCGACTGATAAAGTAAAGACTACTGGTATGAAGTATATATCGGTAGATTGTGAAGGCAAAGGAACCGTGAAAGTATATGTCGATGGAGAAGAGAAAGAACTTGATGAGGGATATAAAACTAGGGCGTCTTTTGGTTCAAACATAACACTTAAAGCAATTCCCACAGAAGGTTATGTATTTGACCAATGGGAAGTAGTTGAAGGTGATATTTCGATAAATGATAACAAATTTAAAATGCCACTTGAAAGTGATGTTTCAATAAAAGCAAAGTTTAAGATTTTTAAGATTGAACCAACTGACGAAAGTAATAATTCCTGCGACCATAACTTTGAGTGGCAGATTATCACATCACCTACAGCAACAACTTTCGGAACAGAAGGCTATGTCTGCACTAAGTGCGGAGCAACTAAGGATGTTCGTGAAATGTCACCTATCAGTCAGTGGGCACTTTGGCAGATTGCTAATGCCAAGCCGGGCGATGTACTTATAATGGACTTCGGCCCATGGAATTCATATCCTTTGTGGATGATGCAGATGATAGCTGACAAGCCAACTGTTACTTATATTTTCAACTACACCTATCAGGGCAATAAGTACGAAGTAACCATTAAGCCCGGAGATAAGTTTGCACTTGATTGCGACTGGTATGGTCCTGCTAAGATGCCAACATTGTTTGATACAGTTATTACGAAGTGGTAGTTAAAGAATAATCGAATTTGATAAAGGCCTCTATGTTCAATTCAAAAGAACATAAAGGCCTTTTAATATGGTTAACGAGTATGTTACAGAAGCTTATGAATCATTTCCCCTTCAATTTATCCATTTGCTTTTCTTTGAAGACTATCATGTACATCTGCTTTAGCATCTTGTAGACTTCCGGGTTCTTGCCGAAAACTCTTTCTTCTTTCATTTTGGCAGATAGCAAATCAGCAACCATTTCAGCGGTGAAAGGTTTTCCTTTAAGGCGATTAAGGACGGTTGAGGATACCTCGGTAATCTTGGCATTCTGAAGAGCTATATCAGCGCGATTCTTCTCATCTATTCCATATTCATCTTTAATGTCATTTATTATCTTGCCGAATTCTGTTGTAAATGAATTGAGCATTGCAGGGTCAAAGTCTTTGATTTGTGCCTTGAGTAATTGATGGTCCTTGTCATATTTCTGTTTTGGAATACCGGCTGACTCTTTGTAGGAATCTATATCTTTGTCCGCGGCATCCAGAATAGACTGATATGCATTGTATGTATCGAAGGTTAGGTCGGATAGGTACGCGGAAATCTTGTTAAGCAAATCAATGAATTCACGGCGCTCAAGCAGCAATGATACCATCCTGTTATCGACATATCCGTTCATCAGAATCTCCACAGCAGCCTGTGACAGATTAAGCTGACGGATTGATTTGTTCTGGTCGTAGGAGAGGTTTGAATCTCCAATCAGATAATCCACCGAAACGTGGTAATGCTGGGCGATAGTAATAATCATTTCGGCACTGGGCGCTTCGGTCTTGCTGCAGTTTTCAATCGCACTGACAGTAGCCCTGGTTACACCTATGGCATCAGCCAAGTCCTGCTGGCTGTCGCCGGCATGCATTCTTAAAGTTTTTATTCTGTCTTCGAGAAGTTCGTAGTTTATTTTCATAATGTTAATACCTAATAAAAGCCGCCTACTCTGGCGGCTCATAGAGATTTATATGCAGACTATATTTTGAAATCATCAGTATCCATATTTGGAGAAGTAAGCAATTTATAATATTTTCGCTCCAATGTTACCTCCCGCTTAGTGCAAATTTTCTTTTGTAATGAGCTAATAAATCCTCTTCACTAAAATCGCTTGGGTCATCAACATCATCATTATTGCAAAAAAGCCATGTTGAGGCATTATCCATAAACCAAGACTGTTTCTTAAGCCCTATCATTATTTGACCAAAGTGTCCGAAATCAGTAGGCTTGTCATGCCCACGATATTCAACGCCTTTATTGGTTTCTATGCGTTCCATACCCTTCTGCTCAAAAATCCTGTCTAATGTGGAATAAACTTTATCAGGAGTATATTCATTTTGTTGCCTTAATCTATCATCATTCATTTTAATAATCATCTTAATCATAGTGAACTCCAAATAATCTGATGCATTACCATTAACTATTAGCATTATATCATCTTGTATTTTTTGTCTAAATACTTTTTGACATCTTCCATTGTAATTTGTCCGCTTTTTTCGAGTTCTATATATTTTTTAAAATCTTCGGTAGGTTCTAAACCGTCAACCTTAATCATACCAATAGCGTAATCCCAAGCTTCAGAATTCGTCATAATCACTTATCATCCTTTACAATTTTATATGAAATATTTTAACAAATTTAGATATCAAATGCTATGATAAGTAGGTTTTCCAAAAGCCTAATTTGACAACATGTCATACAAAGCATATAATAAAAACACAAAGGGTCACCGATAGACGGCTAGCCCAAATACGATTTGATGTAAAAAACGATCGCCTCGTCTTCCAAACTAACGGCGGTCGTTTTTACTGTTTTTAGAAGCTATAAACTTCCCTACTGCAACTCCAGCAGAGAAGATGGTTAATGCGGATGCAACCGCACTGAATATCTCTATTGCTATCATAATTGCAGAAGCCCTCCTTTCATTGAAGTCCCCGAAGGGTTTCTATGTTAACGGAGGGTTCAGTCCCTCCGAAGAGAGCTAACCGCCTACCGTGTCTGGTGACACCTTTGCTTAAAAAATATTATATAAGCAAGAACAAATGTTTGCAATGAGATTTTAACTTAAGAAATTCGTTCCATCCCCCTTCATATCAAAAATTCTATCTAAAGCAGAATATACTTTATCAGGGGTATATTCAGTCTGATGTTTTAATTTATCCTCATTCATTTTAATATCATCTTTATCATAAGGCACTCCGACTTGTTGTATCGTATGCTTCATTTTATCTTAGCATCATAACACTTTCTTTCATGTCAACTACAGCCGACATTAGCTCGTAAAAATCTGTTCAATGTATAAATTTCCCGACATTTTACACGTAAAAATTCAATCTGACCGAAAATGAATACAGACACCGAAAGTGCCTATATCACATTCGGCACAGAACATTGA
>JAZUDO010000036.1:0-33187 GCA_045639685.1 Lachnospiraceae bacterium | reverse complement strand
AGTCTTTTAAACGGACGCTAAGTCCAAGAAAGGAAGACGACATACCGATTGCTCCATCATTATACAGCTAAGCAACAAGATGGATAATTCCTTACTGGCTGTAAGGTTTATTAACCATAAATATATTGTAGTAGAAAGGAGAAAATTATGAAAATGAAAAAGTTACTTATGGGAGTTTTGGCAGGCTGTATACTTCTTTCCGGATGCGGAAACGCAAGTGAAACTACGGCGAATTATTCGGACTATGCTGCATATGATTCCGCGCCGGCTGAATATGAAGCAACCTATGCTGAGTCAGTGGAAGAAGATTATGATGACTTTAATTATGATTCCGATGTTGCCATGGAAAACGGCGCAACTGTTACAGGAGTAACATTTGCACAGGATAAGAAGATTATCTATCGTTCAAGTGTTGTGCTGGAAACAATGACATACAACGAGACGTATGAAAGACTTTTGGACCTTATTAACAAATACAAGGGCTATATTGAGTATGAAAAGTACGACAATGAGTTAAGATCCTTCCTCAATGATAACAGTGGAAAGGGCAAACTGGTTATTTCAACCGATACCCTTACCATTAGAATTCCAAGCAAGAGCTACAGTGCATTTATGCAGGAAGGTCTTTCGTTGGGGAATGTTCTTAATCGTAATCAGACCATAGAAGACAAGACCAGTGAATACAATACCAACAAATCCTACGTTGATATTCTCAATGATGAAGCAGAGTATCTGGCAAAACAACTTGATGTTTTGGAAAATGAACTTAAGGAAGCTCAGGCCAATGACAAGCATTACGACGAGATCATCACCAACATGAAGGATATTGCAGAGAGAAAGGCTCAGGTTGAGAAGGAGCTTGTTCCATATAAGAGGACCATGGATGATATTGACGAACAGGTTGAGTATTCAACCATCAACATGGAACTACGTGAGGTAAATGAATATACCATTATTGAGGAGGAGATAGTTGTCGAGGAAGAGACCTTCGGTTCACAGATTAAGAAGAGCTGGAATAATGCGATGAAATCCGTTGCAAACGGCTTTAAGTCATTTGTACTGTTCCTGATTGACAGCATACCTACAATAATCGTTCTGGCTATCATAATAGTTGTGGTTGTTTTTGCGGTTAAGATAGTTAAGAAATCGAAGCTTAGGAAAATGCTGCTGGAGAAAAATGAAGAAATAACACGCAAATACAGCAAGCCAAAGGGTACGGCAACGACCGGTGCTGCACCTGCAAGCACAACCGGGACAACACCGGAAACACAGAAGAAGGATAAGCAGTAAATTTATATGAATAAAAGGAAATATATTAATGCGGCATTTTCATTTTTTATGATAGTGGCAGGCTCCCTGTTGGCAAGCTTTTCGGTAGCATGTATATTGCTCCCCAATGATGCAATTGATTACGGAACAGCCGGAATAGCCATTATCATAAGTAAACTGACAGGATTTAATCTGTCGGTTTGTGTTGCCTGTGTTATACTTCCGTTCCTTGTGGCAGGGTTCTTTTACCTGGGCAAAAAGTTTTTTGTAAAGGCCCTAATAGGAACGATAGGGTATACAATCGGTCTTGCTTTTTTCGAGCGTATTCCATTTGAACTGAATACGGAGCATTTTCTTGCGGTTGCCTTTGGCGGGGCAATTCTTGGATTGGGACTTTCGATGATTTTGAGATTTGGAGGCTGTATAGACGGATCCGAAATATTTGCCAACATTATACTTAAGAAGCTTTCCGACAAAACCGGAAGAAACTACAGTATGACGTACATTCTGATTGGGTTTAATGTTGTTGTGTATGCAATTGTTTTTGTGGTTATAGACAGAAATGCATCTTTGATGAGTTTGCTGGTGTATGTTGTAGCATCTGCAATAATCGATCATTTTACGGATCACTTCGAAGCAATTAAGCAGGTTACCATTATTACCCAGAGCCCGGAAGCTGTTGTTAAAAGCATAAAGGATAAGCTGAAAAAAACCTGTACCATTATAGATTCGAGAGGCGCCATAGCGGGAGAAAACAACACGCTTATATGTTATGTAAACTACTTTGAGCTTCAGGTATTAAGAGACATCATTTCAGAGAACAAGGGAACCTTTAGCACGGTATCCACCATTGACGAGATATTAAGGTAAAAGGACGTCATTCTATGGGGAGGATAAGAACAGGCTATTGACATTTGATTTTGGCAAGATTATAGTAATGTTGTAATTACTAATAATGATATTAGTAATCGCAACATTACTTTTGGTTAAAAAATGATACTTATCAGAAAAAATGACGTTTATCAGCGAGTAGGAGACTGAAAATGGCAGATATACCTGAAGGAACCAACAAAAAACTGATAAAAAGAATTGAATCCGATAATTATATATTGGATGCAGCAATAAGAGTTTTCGGAAAGAAGGGGTATTCCAATACTTCTCTTACGGATATCGCCAAAGAAGCGGGTGTAACCCAGGGACTGATTTCACAACGTTTTTCCGGAAAACTGTCTATATTGGATGCTGTTTTCGGACGTATTCCCACAGACACATTGGTTATTCCAAAGGAGAATCCGACTATAGAGGATGCCTTTGACACGGTTATCGATAAATTGGTAGGTGTATATGATGCCAATCCCGAATGGTTTGCTTTTTTACGTATGGCTTACAATGCATCAGATGTGCCGGATGAGTTTTTTGAATCACAAAAGCGAAGATTTATTCGAAGTGAATTTTATACCGTTATGTTGCAGGCACAGGAGGAGGGCCTTGTTCCGGAGGGCGATGTTTTTGAATGTTTTATGATATTCTATCAGAATGCATTTAACCTTATCGCAACAGCGAGAAGATATAAGATTGAACTGCCGAGTAAGGAAGCCTTTTACAGTATCGTATCCCTTGAAAGATACAAACGTGAGCAGATGCGCAAAATCGAAAGGCTGGATGCATACATAGATGTGATGACCGCTAACTTTGATTTGTTATGCAGAGTTGATGAGAAAATTGATAAATTCGAAATTATCAAAAAGGTTTCCAACCATCCGATTCTTGACTCGATGAAATCGGAAGAGCCCTTCTATGTGAACCTGAAGAACCTGATTGAAGAACATGTCGTTGAAGAGGATCGTGAGAGGTTAAGAAGTGCTTTGAAACCGGAGGCTATTGATGCGGTTCTTGATGAAAATGTTCTGGATGTACTGGTATTTCGTGTAAAGCTTAACGGCAAACCGGCATTTCATCAGTTGAGAATTTCAAGATATGTTTGGGAGGATGACGAGAAGGAGTACCTTTTCGGATTTTTCAACATTGACGGCGGCATAAGAGCTGCTATTGCAATGGAAAACGGCCAATAGACATTTTAGTCTTGGTATATACAGACATTCTGCGAGGTGCATTTGTGCTAAGCAGGATGCCTTCCCCTAAGGACCACCTGCTTCGGCAGGTGGTCAGTCCCCAAAGAAGACGCAAAGGCGTCTTTTTTTTGTGAGTGAGGGGGGCTTTTGGTGGAGTTTTTGTTTGCATAAAGATTTGTTACGTAGGATAATATAATATGTAAAAGAGTTCGATAGAGTTATATGAACTATGGAAGAGTTTATTGGAACTGTATAATCACTGGAAAAGTTTAATAGAACTGTATAATCTATGAAAAATGTTCATCGGGGGGTGAATTATGAACAAACTTGGATCAGTAGAAATTAATGAGAACATTTTGGCAACAGCCAGCATAGGAATCTGGGCAGTTGAGGTCGATGAAAATGTCCCGCCCAGAATGTATGCCGATGATACCATGCTTGAACTTCTTGGACTAAAAAAGGGGGTAAGTCCTGAAGAAATTTTTATGGCCTGGTACAGTAACATTGATAGTGACCATATCGGAGAAGTCAATGAGTATGTAGAGAGCATGTCAAGCGGAATACGTACGGAGATACAGTATCCATGGCATCATCCGGACGGAACCGTAAGACATGTACGCTGTGGCGGAGTAAGAAATTATGCATACACAGCCGGAATACGTACTGAAGGAACACATGAGGATATTTCTCAGATTTTACGAATTAATGTTGAAAGAGAAAAACAGCAACAGGCTGCAATTGAAGAACAGAAAAAGCTTGTGCTTATTACGGAGGCGCAGCGTGACCACGAGAAGCTTCGTGCAGATGCACTGAGTTATATCGGAAGAGATGACTGCTCGCTGGAAGGCTTCTGGAGTGAATTTGGTAAAAGAATTCTTTATCTGATGGATTGCGATCAGGTTATTTTTAAGGGTATTAACGGAACCAGATTTGTTGAGAATAAACCCGGGATAGAAGATATACCTTTATATGCCTGCGCACGGTGTCATTTCTGCAATAATAAGAGTATTCCTTATGAAAAGGACGGAATGGTATGGATGGAGGATTGCAGCAAGGGATTTGATGGTGTATTTCCGGATCCGGACTGTACCGCCAAGGCATCTCTGATGCAGCAGGTTTTCTGCCAGGGACAGATTGTAGGAAGACTTGTTATTCATTATATGAGTGTAGATAATTCATATAGTGAATTTGCTAAAGAGGCAACAAAGACAATTGCCGGATTCTTTGGAATTCTTTTTGATAAAGTTGAAGTTCAAAGAGCCTATGCCGAGAAACTTCGTCTTGAAGGTGCGTTATCAAGGGAGAAGGAGTACAATCAGATTCTTGAAACGAAGCAGGAAGAATTGGAGGAGGCTCTTTGGAAGGCTGACGTATTCAAGCAGGCAGCATTTACGGCAGCGTGCGGATATTTTATTGCTGATCTTACCGACGATGTGCTTACGACACAGATTGAATATTTTAACGGATGTTACGAAAGCGAGTTTGGTGAAAAACTCAAAGAAATATCACGAAAAACCTATTCAAAGGTTATTGAATATTATGGTAAAAATGCCATAAGGGATAAAAAAGAAGAATATATGAACGTGCTGAATAGGGATAATCTGCTGGCGGCATTTGATAAAGGTCTTCCGACACAGGAGATAGTATGCTGGGATAACGGAATAGGTGAGCAGTGCAAATGCCTTTGTCATACGGCATATCTTTCTTCAAAAGGCGGCCATGTATTTGCCAATATCGTTGTTCGTGACATTACGGAGCAGGTATTGGATGAAGAGGCTGAAAATGCCAGAATTAACAATGTCATGAGATTGTCTGAGCATTTCGAGGCTATCGGTGATGCGGACCTTCAGACCGGAGAATACACTATATATTCCGATTACAAGGTAATGAATCAGTCATTTAAGGAAAAGGCTGTTACCAGACCGAACTTGTTCAGTGATGTTATGTATCTGAATGATACCATTTGCGTTGAAGAAGACAGGGAAAGAATCCGAGAGATATTCAATCGGGATTATATAAGACGTGAATTGAAGGAAAAGGGTGAAATATCCAATGAATTCAGGTTGGAGATTGACGGCAATGTAAAATGGTATCAGTTTAAAATAGTCGGATCTCCGATAGGCGTTCATGAGCATATTATTATTGGATTGTTTGATGTTAACGACAGATATCAGAAGATGCGTGACCAAAGGAGAACACTGGAGGATGCACTGGCTCTGGCTCAGGCGGCAAACAAGGCAAAGACTACATTCTTAAACAATATGTCCCATGATATAAGAACACCAATGAATGCCATTATCGGGTATTCCGGACTTGCTGCTTCCCATATAAATGACAGGGAAAAGGTTCTTGGCTATCTTCAGAAGATAGGAATGTCTTCAAAACATCTACTGGCCCTTATTAACGATGTCCTTGATATGAGCCGAATTGAATCCGGAAAGATGAATCTTACGGAAAATGAGGAAGACATTGTAGAGATAATTCAATCTGTAAGCAGCATCGTCGCTGTTGATGTTCAGGAAAAGAAACAGACCTTGGAAATCGATACGAGTGGTATCACAGATACAAGGGTTATCTGCGATATGCTTAGAATAAAGCAGATTCTCCTGAATGTTGTATCAAATGCAATTAAGTATACCGATGTTGCCGGCAAAATAGTAATGTCCGCTTCACAAAAGAGAGTTTTTGAGGATGGCGAAGCTATATATCAGATAATTGTTGAAGATGATGGCATAGGCATGAGAAAGGAGCTTATTGAAGCGGTATTTGAACCATTTACCAGGGGCGATACCACTACGGTAAGCGGAATTCAGGGAAGCGGTCTTGGTCTTGCCATTACCAAGAATATTATTGAGATGATGGGCGGAAGCATCAGAATAGACAGTACAGAGGGAAGAGGAACCCGTGTAATAATGGATTTCAAATTTACCGTACTTGGAAAGGAGGGTGCTGGCGTACAACGTCTAAAGAGCGGTGAAGTCGGCGGAACAATCTGTTCCGAACCGGATATGAACGTGTTTGACGGCAAGAGAGTTCTTCTTGTTGAAGATAATGAGATGAATCTCGAGATAGCAGAGGAAATTCTTGGCGAGTATAAGCTTATTGTAGATAAGGCAAGAGATGGCAGGGAAGCTGTTGAAAAAATAGAACAGGCGTTGGAAAAGACACCTGACAGTGTTCCTTATGATGTGGTTCTTATGGATGTTCAGATGCCGGTAATGGATGGTTATACCGCAACCGGAGTAATTCGTGAGAAGACGAAGCAGCTTACAAAGCATTTGCCGATTATAGCAATGACTGCCAATGCTTTTGAAGAAGACCGAAGAAAATCTCTGGAGTCCGGTATGGACGATTATATACCGAAGCCGATTGACTATAAGTTGATGCGTAGCACAATTGCAAAATACCTGTAATACGTGCGTGGTTTCAATGATGGGTTTTCAAAGATAATTTAAGAATAGGCCAAACGTTTTCAAAGTGCACAAAACATGGGAACGTTTGGTTTTTTTTGTGTACAAAATCACGAAAATTTATTTTGCTACTTGTATGTTAGTATTTTTTTTGCTATTTTTCTAATTGTGTGGGTTTCACACAGGGCAAGGGAGGGCTCTACAGTTTAATTCGGGGGGATTGAGTAGCTCAAGGGAATGAGGTATTTTGTGATGTTTATTGGAACGAACTACTTGACGAATGAGGTCAAGGGAAGTTTTTGGCGCCCCGATGATTATATGGCGAAGGTTCCGCAGACGCATGTGACGGTTGCTGCACCAAGTGTGAATGTTACCATTTCACCCGAAGGCAGAATGCTTGCAAGCAGCCTGCAGAGTGTTAGCGCAGCAGATGCTATGCTTGAGAGAGCGGACAAAATTGCTGAGAATAATATTAGAATGTTTGAAAAGGCAGACAAGCTGTTTGAGTCTGAGGATGGCAAGGTTATGAGATATGATTTTGATATTCATACCGGAGATCTCGAACTTGCTGAGGCTTGAATTGAAGAGCTTGAATTGCTCGGATATAATTAGATAATTATTTATGATATGAAAGGATTCACGTTGCTGTGAATTCTTTTTTGTTGCTTGAGAATTCTTTTATTTTTCTTTACCTTTTTTTGAGAGATATATTATAATTACGTCATAGCTTAATGCTATCCTACGGTAGGCGATTATAATGATTAAGGAGAGCATAAATTATGAAGTATGACATTAAGATTGACAGCAACAAAGAAGTCCTGTTTAACAACCATGTTGACGAATGCGTCGGAACGGGAAGAATGGGACTGGCTCTTACAAAGGAGTATATGGAGCAGCTTAAAGAGGTTCAGGCCGAGATTGGATTTAAGCATATCAGAGGTCATGGACTGTTTTGCGATGATATGGCCATTTATCAGGAACGCAAGGACTGGGACGGCAATGTTACCATAGATTACAATTTTACATATCTTGACAGAGTTATGGATGGATATCTCAGTGTGGGAATCAGACCATTCCTTGAACTGGGCTTTATGCCTTACAAAATGGCAAGCGGTGATAATACTGTGTTCTACTGGAAGGGCAACACAACTCCGCCGAAATCTTACGATGACTGGTGCAAACTTGTAACTGTTACATTGAAGCATCTTATGGACAGGTACGGAGCAGATGAGGTGGTAACCTGGCCGATTGAGGTTTGGAATGAGCCTAATCTCCCGGGATTCTGGGAGGATGCGGATATGGAGGAGTACCTTGTACTGTTTGAACGCACCTTCAACGCAATTAAGGAACTGGACAGCAGATTCAAAATAGGCGGTCCGGCAATATGCGGTGTGGAAGATGTTAAACATATGACCTTCTTTATGGATTTCCTTGACAGAAAGAAGCTTCCGATTGATTTTATAACAAGACATCATTACACATCAGAGCAACCGGATCCTGTAGGACATTATGGATATATAAGACTTGTTGAACTTCATGAAAGCATGAAGAGTGTAGAGGATTCAAGACGTATTATTGATTCGTATCCGGATTATGCGGGAATACCGATGCATATTACCGAATTCAACACATCATATATTCCAAATGCACCGATTCACGACACAAACCAGAATGCAGCTTATGTGGCAAGCCTTCTTGCCATTCTTGGAGATACATCAGACAGTTATTCTTACTGGACATTTGGAGATGTCTTTGAGGAGTGGGGCGTTCCCTTTACTCCGTTCCATGGCGGATTCGGACTTCTTGCGGACAAGTCAATCAGAAAGCCAACCTTCTATTCGTTTAAGTTCTTTAAGGAGCTTACAGGCAAATGCGTTCATAAGGATGACAATTCTGTCATTTGTCTTGGAGATGACGAAATCTACAGAGGAGTGCTGTTTAACAGCAGAATAGACAGGACCGGAGAGGCACTTGATATCAGCATTAATGTTCCGGTATCGGAAAAAACTGCAGGAGTCAATGATGGCGAGATTAAATACACACTGATAACAAAGACAGTTGATGAAAGTACCTGTAATCCGCTGAAGGTATGGCATGATCTCGGAGAGCCCGCCAATCCAAGTGATGAGCAGATTGCACTTATTAAGGAAAATGACAAACCATTTGTTAGGACCGGTGTTGTTTCTGTTGCAGACGGAGAACTTAAGCTTGAGTTTAATATTGCCGAATTCGGTCTTGAGTATTTTGAACTAAGAAAATTCGAACTGAACTCTGACAGAGGATATGATTACGAGAGAGTTTTGAAAGGCGAACCTGCCAAAGAAGATTAGTGGTTTAAAAAGATGGAATTACCAATCGGTAATTCCATCTTTTTTTATGTTTTGTGTTTTTATAAGTTTTCTTTGATATAAATCTCAATATCTGTGTAGTTTTTCTCGGACGGCTTTTCACCGGTTGTGAGATAGTCAAAAAGGAGCTTCAACGGAAGTGCACCCTGAATAACAGGTTGTTGGCATACCGTTGCCTGGATGAGTCCTTCTTTTATTAGCTTCTGGGTAGATGGAACCTTGTCGTGGGCAATGATTAGCATGTCCTTGTCGCGATGAAGCTCTTTGATTGCTTTACAGCCTCCCTCTATTGCACCTGCAGTAAAATACATTGCATTTATTTCCGGATGCTTTTTCAGAAGATCGAGAACGATGTCATGGCAGATATTATCGTCGTCATCGGACCATACAATATCACCGACAATATTCATATCGGGACAGTTGGAGATAACATCCTTAAAGCCTTCGATTCTTTCGGTGTGACAGAGCACTGTCTGTGTTCCGCCGACAATGCCGATATTAAGTTGACTGCTATGGTCAAACAGCTTCATAAGACCAGCCACAGTCTGTCCGCTCTTACGATAATTGCTTCCCACATAAGCAAGACGCTTGCAGGATGGGATGTCTGAGTTAAATGTTATGGTAGGAATGTGGGCTGCATACAGTTCATCAATTTTTTTTGCAACGCCATCCTGATTCTGAGGAACGATGGCGAGGGCATTTATGCCGGACGCAACCAGGTCATCTATGGCCTTAATCTGATCCTCTTCATTGGAAATGGGTGTGCTCTTTACGAATATTTCACAATTGTAGCTGTCCAACTCATCCTCGGAACGTTTCAGACCTTCCTTTACATCATCAAAGAAAGGATTGTTTGTGCCGAACATTACCACGCCGATTTTGAGATTTTTTCTCTGAGCGGAAAGAACAATGCCGGCTTTATTGGGCTTATAATCCAACGCCTTGGCAATTTCAAGGACTCTTTCTCTTGTGGCGGGATGAACTCCGCCTCTCTTATTAAGCACTCTGTCGACGGTACCTCTCGATACCCCGGCCAGTGCGGCTATATCTTTAATTGTTGACATGATTTACCCCTTTTTCACTTTTCTCCATTTATCTTACAATTCCCAAGCGTGAAGCGCAAGTAGACAGACTATGTGCTTAATGCACAAGAAATTTTGTGATATTTGTAGAAAACGACAAAATGATTTTATTAAGTGAAAGTTCACTTGAAAGATTGCCCCATTAGATTTATGATTAAGTGGTGCACGTGCACACATTTTTAAAGAAAGGTATGGTTTGGAATATGTATTATATAGGTGTAGACTTAGGAACTTCAGCTGTAAAATTACTGCTTATGGATGGCGCCGGATCAATTAAGAACATTGTATCCAAGGAATATCCTTTAAGCTTCCCAAAACCGGGATGGTCAGAACAGAATCCGGAAGACTGGAACACACAGGTTATGGCCGGAATCAAAGAATTAATTGCAGGAGTAGACGGTAATGAAGTTGCCGGCATCAGCTTTGGCGGACAGATGCATGGTCTTGTTATCCTTGATAAGGATGACAATGTTATTCGCCCGGCTATTTTATGGAATGACGGACGTACAACAAAGGAGTGCGAGTATCTTAACGGAGTAATCGGAAAGGATAAACTGTCTGAGTACACAGCCAACATCGCATTTGCAGGCTTTACTGCACCTAAGATTCTCTGGGTAAAGGCTAACGAGCCTGAGAACTTTGCAAAGATTGCAAAGATTATGCTTCCCAAGGATTACATTGCTTATAAATTGTCGGGAGTACACTGCACAGATGTTTCTGATGCATCAGGTATGCTTCTCTTCGACGTAAAGAACAGAACATGGTCTAAGGAAATGTGCGAAATCTGCTCAGTTAAGGAAGAGCAGCTCGCTAAGATTTATGAAAGTTATGAGACAGTTGGAACAATTCTTCCTGCTGTTGCAGAAGAACTTGGCATATCAAAGGATTGTAAGATTGTTGCCGGCGCAGGTGATAATGCGGCAGCTGCTGTAGGAACAGGTACTGTAGGCGACGGCGCTTGTAACATTTCTCTCGGAACAAGCGGAACAATCTTCATTTCATCAAAGAACTTCGGCGTTGACAGCAACAACGCACTTCATTCATTTGCGCATGCAGACGGAACATATCATCTTATGGGATGTATGCTTTCGGCAGCAAGCTGCAACAAGTGGTGGATGGATGAAATTATCGGAACACAGGATTATGCCGGAGAGCAGAAGGCAATTGATAAGCTTGGTGAGAACCATGTATTCTTCCTTCCTTACCTCATGGGCGAGCGTTCACCGATTAACGATCCTCTTGCAAGAGCTACATTTACCGGACTTACAATGGATTCCACAAGAGCAGATATGACACAGGCAGTTCTTGAAGGTGTTGCATTTGCACTCAGAGATTCATTCGAAGTTGCAAGAAGTCTTGGAGTTAAGATTGAAAGAAGTAAGATCTGCGGTGGCGGTGCAAAGAGCCCATTATGGAAGAAGATTGTTGCCAATGTTCTTAACATTAAGATTGACGTTATCGAAAGCGAAGAAGGCCCCGCACTTGGCGGCGCTATGCTTGCAGCTGTAGCTAACGGTGAGTACGCAAGTGTTGAAGCAGCTGCTTCTGCAATCGTTAAGATTGTTGATACAGTTGAGCCGGATCCGGAACTTGTTGCAAAGTATGAAGCAAGATATCAGGAATTCAAGCAGATTTATCCTGCACTCAAGAGCGTATTCCCAAGCTTCAACTAATTGGAACAGAAGGTGTTTTCAAGTTTCAAACTATTATGTATAGAAGGAAGCCAATGACTTTCTTCAAAAACAAGTAAGAAAGCAGATGACTTTCTTCAAAAACAAGGAGGATAGACATGAAGATTCAAAATGTAAAGGATGCAGCATTTTCCAAGTATGGAAAAATCGTTACAAATGTTGATTTTGCTCCTCTTGTAGATGCACTTAACGCAAGCACACCTCTTCCTGAGGATGTTGCTTATGAACCAAGTGTAGAAGTACTTGAGGCAACAAGCGTTTTTGACGAACTTAAGACAAAAACATACGGTGAGATGCCTATTCAGATCGGATACTGCAACGGTCACAACAGCTCAATGAGCCTTGCCGAGTATCACAGAGATTCTGAAATCAATGTTGCAGCAACCGATGCAATTCTTATCATCGGAGCACAGCAGGAACTTATCGAAGACGGCACAAAGGTTGATGCCGACAAACTTGAAGCATTTTTCGTACCTGCAGGCACAGCAGTTGAAGTTTATGCAACAACACTTCATTATGCACCCTGTGGAGTAGACGGAAACGGATTCAAGGTAGGTATTGTTCTTCCGAGATTTACAAACTTCGAGCTTAAGAGTAAGCATGAAGGCGGAGAGGACAGCCTCATCACAGCAGTTAATAAATGGTTAATACCATTAAATAAAGAAATCAATTTATACTAGGAGGAATTGAATAATGATGAACAACATACCTGTTGTAAAACTCGGAATTATTGCGGTTAGCCGTGATTGTTTCCCAATTCAGTTATCTGAGAAGCGCCGTAGCGCAATTAAAGCAGCCTACAAGGGTGACCTTTATGAGTGTCCTGTAACTGTTGAAAATGAACTTGATATGCTTAAGGCAGTTGAAGATGTTAAGAAGGCTGAGTGTAATGCACTCGTTGTTTTCCTTGGAAACTTCGGACCTGAAACACCTGAAACACTTATTGCTAAGAATTTTGACGGACCTTGCATGTTTGTATCAGCTGCAGAAGGTGATGGCGACATGATCAATGGTCGTGGTGATGCATATTGTGGTATGCTTAACTGCTCATACAACCTTGGAATGAGACATCTTAAGGGATATATTCCTGAGTATCCTGTTGGTACAGCAGATGAAATCGCAAAGATGATTGGTGATTTCGTACCTGTAGCACGTGCTATCATCGGCGTAAAGAACCTTAAGATTATTACATTTGGTCCTCGCCCTCAGGACTTCTTCGCTTGTAACGCACCTATTAAGGGATTATATGAACTCGGCGTTGAAATCGAAGAGAACTCTGAACTTGACCTTCTTGTTTCTTACAGAGAGCATGCTAACGATCCTCGTATTCCTGCTATCTGCGAGGATATGGCTAAGGAAATGGGCGAAGGCAAGTACTATGCTGACCTTAACGCTCGTATGGCACAGTTCGAACTTACATTACTTGACTGGGCAGAGAACCATAAGGGATCAAGAAAGTATGTTGCATTTGCTGATAAGTGCTGGCCTGCATTCCCTTCACAGTTCGGCTTCGAGCCTTGCTATGTTAACAGCCGTCTTGTAAGCCGTGGTATTCCGGTATCTTGCGAAGTTGATATTTACGGCGCATTAAGCGGATACATCGGATTGTGCGTATCAGGCGATACAGTTACACTTCTTGATATTAACAACTCTGTTCCTCAGTATATCTATGATGAAGATATCAAGGGCAAATATGATTACAAGCTTACAGATACATTCATGGGCTTCCATTGCGGAAATACTCCTGAGTGCAAGATGTGCGCTGACCGTGCTGTTAAGTATCAGCTTATCCAGCACAGAGTACTCGAGCCGGCAGGTTCTGATCCTGATATCTCAAGAGGTACTCTTGAAGGCGATATCGCTGCAAGTGATATTACATTCTATCGTCTGCAGTGCAACTCTGACGGAGAACTTGTTTCTTACATTGCTGAAGGTGAAGTTCTTGACGTTGCTACACGTTCATTCGGTGGTATCGGTATCTTCGCTATTCCTGAGATGGGACGTTTCTATCGTCACGTTCTTGTTGAGAAGAGATATCCTCATCACGGAGCAGTTGCTTTCGGTCATTACGGAAAGAGCCTCTTCGAAGTATTCAAGTTCCTTGGAATTAAGGACATCGGATACAACCAGCCAAAGAACCTTCCTTATCCTACAGAGAATCCTTGGGCATAAGTTGAACGGATTGGTTGCTTGATTTTATCTAAAAAGATTTAATCTGAAGCGAATGCTCCACTGTGACTGAATTGGTCAATGGGCATTTGGAGAGCAAATGAGAGAGAGCGGTGCAAATTGCACCGCTCTTTTTTGTGGAAAATGGCAGGAACGGAGAAGGGAATAACAGAAAAGGGGAGGGAATGACAGGAAAGGGGCATAAAAGAGAGAAAGTGGCAGGAAAGGGGCATAAAAGAGAGAAAGTGGGAGGAAAGGGGCAACTTGATGGGGTGTTTTAGGAATATGAACAATTGAATATAGAAGAAACAGGGGAAATATTGCTTGATTACCATTGTTTTGCTATGGCGAAGGCTTTTGATGGTAAGAAAAAATGGGGAAGTTTATGGTTCAAATGGAAATTTACCATTGGACTTGAGCTGGAATGCAGGGCGATGGTAAGAAAATAGAAGGAAATTTATGAAGCAAGCAGAAATTTACCATTGAACAAGATTTGGAATGGGGGCTGATGGTAAGAAAAGAGAAGGGAATTTATGAAGCAAGGGGAAATTTACCATTGAACAAGATTTGAAATGTGGGTTGATGGTAAGAAAACAGAGAGAAATTTATGACTTGACCGGAATAGTACCATTATAGTTACTACGAGAAGCTTGTTGATGGTAAAAAATTCATAAAAACAGACAAAATCAACTTGATTTCGTGCCATCAGTGTGTCATTGACAGGTTTATGATGGCAAAAAAGACGCAAAAGACGTGCTTGGCTGTACCATTGGCAAGCCATCGAAAAGATGGCAATGGTAAAAGACGCAAAAGACGTGCCAGATTGTACCATCAGCGTGTCATAGATAAGCTGTTGATGGTACAGCCCCCCAAAAGAAGTCGCAAAAGCACTCCGAAAGGTGCAATGTACGTAAAAAATATGCCCGTCTTTACCGGGGTGGTAGCAGATTGTACTAAGAGCAATCGGGAAAACATGCAAAAATGTTAACAAATATGAACAAGTTCTTTTCTTTGTAACATTTTGTACATAATTTGTTCATATTTATTTGACGTTTTGCACAACGAAATATTTTTTTCTTGAGCATTTTTTCAACAGTCGCAATATTTGTATCGTCAAAAGCAATATTTGTAAAGCAATTTGTTACAAAAGCAATATAATTATAGTTGTCGGTATTGCGAATGGTCGCGGTATCGTAAACTTCAAATTCATTATTTATATAGGAGGAAAAAACAATGAAGAAGTTAATTGCTTCTGCATTATGCGTATGCATGATGGCAGGCATGCTCGTTGGTTGTGGTAACAACGGCGGAGCAGCAAACACAGGCAACGGTGGCGAAGGTGGCGAAGTTGTTGAGACACCTGCTACACCAGATGAACCTAAAGCAGAACCAGCTGCAGAAGGTGACGTAGTACTTAATGTTTGGGCTTTCACAGATGAAGTTCCTAACATGGTTCAGAAGTACATTGATTTACATCCTGATTGTGGTTTCACAATGACATCTACAATCATCGCTACAACAGAAGGTGCATATCAGCCAGCACTTGACCAGGCTTTAGCAGCTGGTGGCGCTGATCAGCCTGATATCTACGCAGCTGAGGCAGCTTTCATCCTTAAGTATACTCAGGGTGATGCTTATCAGTACGCTATGCCTTACGCAGATCTTGGTATCGACGTAGACGCAGCATTAGCAGCAGCTGATATCGCTCAGTACACAGTTGATATAGGAACAAACCCTGAAGGTCAGTTAGTTGGTCTTGGTTACCAGGCTACAGGTGGTGCTTTCATTTATCGTAGCTCAATCGCTAAGGATGTATGGGGAACAGATGATCCTGCAGAGATCGAGAAGAAGATCGGTCCTGGTTGGGATAAGTTCTATGAAGCAGCAGCTGAGTTAAAGGCTAAAGGTTATGCTATCTGCTCAGGTGATGGTGATATCTGGCACGCAGTTGAGAACAGCTCTGATCAGGGTTGGATCGTAGACGGCAAGCTTGTTATCGATCCTAAGAGAGAAGAGTTCTTAGACCTTTCTAAGGAACTTAAGGACAAGGGTTACTGCAACGACACAACAGACTGGGGTGATGCTTGGTTTGCTGATATGAAGGATGAAGGTCCTCAGGGATGTTTCGGTTTCTTCGGTCCTGCATGGTTGATCAACTACACAATCGCTCCTAACTGCGGCGGCGAAGCTGTTGGTGAAGGAACATATGGTGACTGGAAAGTTTGTACACCTCCAATCGGTTTCTTCTGGGGTGGTACATGGCTTCTTGCAAACAAGAACACAGAGAAGAAGGACGCTGTTAAGCAGATCATCGAGTGGGTAACACTTGACTGCACAGAGAACGGTCTTCAGTATTTGTGGGCTAACGGTACATTCAATGGCGAAGGCGGAACAAAGGATGCTGTAGCTTCAGGTACAGTTATGAACATCTCTAACGGCGAACTTGATTTCTTAGGTGGCCAGAACATGTTCGATGCATTCGTTCCTGCAAACGCTTTTGCAAATGGTAAGAACCTTACACAGTACGATGAGACAATCAACGCATTCTGGAGAGATAAGGTTAACCAGTACACACTTGGCGAAATGTCTCGTGACGAAGCTATCGCAGCTTTCAAGCAGGACGTTGCTGATAACTTAGACGTAGTTGTTGAATAATTTAGATTATTTGATAAACGATTAGGTTATAATCATTTGAGGCGGATGGGTTGCCGTCCGCCTCAATTTTTTTATCTATTTCTTACGGGGATTAGTACATATGAAAAATAAGAATAACATTAATGCTAAATATGCTAAGTTTGGATACATCTTCTGTATTCCTTTCGTAGTAGTATTTTTAATATTTACACTTTATCCCATTGTCTATACCATTTCAGTTGGTTTCTCCGACTTAAAGGGTTTGGGCAATACTACAATGCATTTTCTTAAAGATGATCCTTTCAAGAATTTCAAGGATGTTCTTTCAAATGAGACATTTATCGTATCTATAAAGAATACAGTTAAGATTTGGATTTTTAACTTCATCCCTCAGATTCTTTTAGCGTTGCTCCTTACATCTTGGTTTACAGATAGCAGATCAAAGGTAGCCGGCGAGGGATTCTTTAAGGTTGTTTTCTATATGCCTAATATTATCACAGCTGCAACAGTTGCTATCTTGTTCGCATCATTGTTTGGATATCCAATGGGTCCTATTAATGACCTTATGACAAGATTTGGATTACTCAAAGAGCCATATGACTTTATGAAATATAAGGGAATTGCTCAGGGTGTTGTAATCTTTATTCAGACATGGATGTGGTATGGCTATACAACAATTAATATTATTGCCGGTGTTAACGGTATCAGCCCTGAAATCTTTGAGTCAGCTCAGGTTGATGGTGCAAACCGTACACAGACATTTTTCCGTATTACATTGCCAAATATCAAGACCGTTATGTTGTTCATTTTAGTAACATCACTTATCGGTGGTTTGAATATGTTCGATATTCCGAAGTTATTGGTTAATAAGTCAGGTCCTAACAACGCTACTAAGACCACTAACGTTTATATCTACGACCAGGCATTCAGTGGAAGTTACTTATACAACAAAGCAGGTGCTGCAAGTATGATAATGTTTGTAATTATCGTTATTCTTTCAGCACTCCTGTTCTACATCATGCGTGATAAAGATGAGGCAGAGCTTCGTAAGCTTGTAAAGAAGCAGGAAAAGATGAGAGCAGCTGAAGCAAAAGCTCAGGCTCTTCTTGAAGGAAAGGGGGTTTAAGACATGCTTGATAACAAAGAAACCAAGATTATTAAAGTCTTTATTTATATCATTTGTGTTATCTTGACAGTACTTAGTATATTTCCTTTCTGGATTATGATAGTAAATGCTACAAGAAGTACAACACAGATTCAGCAGCATGCTGTATCGCTTATACCATCTACATATTTGAAGAGTAACTATGACATACTTACAGGTAAGAGTTTTAGCCCTATGGTTGGTTTTAAGAACTCAGTTATTATATCTGTATGTACAACAGCTCTTGCAACATACTTCTCAACACTTACTGCATATGCAGTAGTTGTATATGAGTGGAAGTTGAGAAAGCCTTTCTTCAGTTTCGTAATGTCAATCATGATGATTCCCGGTACTGTTACAATGATCGGTTTCTATCAGATGGTTTACAAGATTGGTATGACAAATAAGCTTTCTATGCTTATTATCGGTGCAGTAGCATCTCCTTCAGTTGTATTCTTTATGAGACAGTACATGATTCCTTCATTACCGTTGGAAATCGTACAGTCAGCTCGTATTGATGGTGCAAAAGAGTTCTATATCTTTAATAAGATTGCTTTACCGATTATGAAACCGGCTATTGCTACACAGGCTATTTTCATTTTCGTTAACTCTTGGAACAACCTGTTCACACCGTTGATTCTTCTTACAAAGCAGGAGAAGTATACGATGCCTATCATGGTTTCACTCCTTAAGGGTGATATCTACAAGACAGAGTTCGGCTCAATTTACATGGGACTGACACTTACAGTATTACCGCTTATAGTTGTATATTTGTTCTTGGCAAAATACATCGTTGCCGGTGTTGCTCTTGGTTCAGTAAAGGGTTAATTGAACTGATAATAATAAAAGCGTTTTCGGGAAACCGAAAGCGCTTTTTATTTTATTTCATCATAATTTTTTGACGATATTCTGTCGGCGGGCAACCGCAGATCTTTTTGAAGGTTCTGCAAAAGGCTGTCTGACTGTTGAAACCGCAGGAGAAAGCAATTTCAGTTATTCCTTTGTTGCCGGCAGCCAGTTCTTCTTTTGCATGCTCTATTCGCTTGGCTGTCAGATAATCATAGAATGTCATATCTGTATATTCTTTAAATAGCCTGATGAAATGGTATTTTGAAAAACCAACACGGCTTGATACATTTTCCAATGTTAATTGTTCAGAGTAGTTTGCGTTGATATATTGAAGCAGTTCTGCAAATTTATCGTAGTGTAATTTGTTTCCACGTGGATCATCAGACATTTTGACTGATTTGGTCACATTTTCCGCTTTGCCAATTGTGGCAATCATTTGAAGAAAATGAGAATATGTTTCCAACTCCCAATAGGGCTCATATCCGAAATATGAGTTGATAATGTCAATTATGTTATTGAGTATGTCTGTGTAAATATGGGGGCAGGTCTCTTCGTTGCAAAGCAGGACATCGTTGACGTTGGATGCGGATGAACTGTATATTCCGAAACAATTCATTGGAGTAACGTCAAGCTGCATAACGAACTGCCTGAAGGGATGAAGTGCCTTGACGCTGTGCATCATGTAAGGGGGAATAATCAAAATATCGCCGGTATTCAAATCCAGTTTCTGAGTCTGGAAATCAGCATGACAGTCCCCTTCGAGAAGATATATTATTTCAATGCATTTATGAAAATGGTTGTCATATGAAGTGGGGTCTGTATTGTACCATATCATAACATGGGAATTTGGCAGGTACTGTATTATCTCCTCGGCCCCCTCCATTTTTCTGGAATATGAATGTGTTGTGGGCTGGAGAAATTCTTTTGGCTTAAGTTGATGTAAATTATCCATATTTTTCCTCATTTACGCTAAAAATAATGTATAATGTTATAGGCTGACAAGATACATATATGTTAATGATACACATACAATAGTTAAAAAGCAACATCTGTATAGCCAGAAGCAATTTAGGTATAATAGCGCAAGGCAATTTGCGTATATACATATTAGAAAAATGGGGGTTACTATGGACAGAAAGACAGCAAGAGAATTAGCAGAAAAACTTGTAGACAAGATGACTTTGGAGGAAATGGCGTCCCAGTTGAGATTTGATGCACCGGCAATCGAACGTCTTGGTGTAAATGAGTATAACTGGTGGAGCGAAGGCCTTCACGGCGTAGCCAGAGCCGGCCAGGCTACCGTTTTTCCCCAAGCAATTGCAATGGCTGCAACATTTGATGATGAGCTTGTGAGAGAAGAAGCAGAGGTTATAGCTACTGAGGCACGAGCAAAATATAATGCATATACTGCTGAGGGTGACAGGGATATATATAAGGGACTTACACTGTGGTCTCCCAATATTAACATTTTCAGAGATCCCCGTTGGGGAAGAGGTCATGAAACTCTCGGAGAAGATCCTTACCTGACAAGCAGACTTGGGGTTGCATTTGTCAACGGACTTCAGGGAGACGGTGAGGTTAGAAAGATTGCGGCATGTGCAAAGCATTTTGCTGTACATTCCGGACCGGAAGCCCTGAGACATGAATTTAATGCAACAAGTGATATGAAGGATATGTGGGAAACTTATCTTCCTGCATTTGAAGCGCTGGTTATGGAAGCTGACGTTGAGTCGGTTATGGGTGCGTATAACAGAACTAACGGTGAACCCTGCTGCGGAAATACATACCTGATGGAGGATGTACTTAGGGGACTTTGGAAGTTCGAAGGACATTTTGTATCGGATTGCTGGGCAGTAAGGGATTTCCATGAGAATCATAAGGTAACAAACAGTCCGGAGGAAAGTGCGGCTCTTGCACTGAAGAAGGGCTGTGACCTGAACTGCGGATGTACATACAGAGCAATTCTTTCGGCTTATGATAAGGGGCTGATTGATAAGGAAGATATCAGAACAGCAGCAGTTCACCTGTTTACAACAAGATATTTGCTGGGTGAATTCGAAGAAAATGAATATGACAAGATTCCTTACGAAGTAGTGGAGTGTAAGGATCATCTTGCAGTTGCCCGTAAAGCTGCCGAAGAGAGTATCGTTATGCTTAAGAATAACGGAATCCTCCCTCTTAAAAAGGGTGAGCAGAAGACAATCGGTGTAATCGGACCAAATGCTGACAGCAGACGTTGTTTGATGGGTAACTATCACGGAACAGCATCCAGATATACAACAATACTTGAAGGAATTCAGGATTATGTGGGAGATGATGCAAGAGTATTGTATTCTCTGGGATCACATCTTTTCCTGGATAAAGAGGAATTTCTGGCAAAGCCCGATGACAGAATATCTGAGGCGCTTATTGTTGCAAAACATTCAGACGTTGTGGTTCTCTGCCTTGGACTTGATGAGACTCTTGAAGGAGAAGAAGGAGATACGGGAAATGCTCATGCTTCAGGAGATAAGAAGGACCTTATGCTTCCGCCGGGACAGCAGAGGCTTCTTGAGGCTGTTCTTGCAACAGGAAAGAAGGTTATTGTATGTATGATGGCCGGAAGTGCAATTGATATGAGCGTGGCAAAGAAGGCAGATGCACTTCTTATGTGCTGGTATCCGGGTGCACAGGGAGGCAAAACTGTAGCTGATATTCTGTTTGGCGAAGTTTCACCATCCGGAAAGCTTCCGCTGACCTTCTATAACAATGAGGCACTTGATGCTATGCCTGATTTTACGGATTATGCAATGAAGGGCAGAACATACAGATATTATAAGGGCGAACCCATTTATCCATTCGGATTTGGCCTTACCTATGGAAATGCAAAGATTGATGCTGTTTCCTGCGAATCAGATTATTCTGCTCTTGCAAATAAGATAAGTGCAGATTATGATAAAGCAGTTGACGCAAGAGATAAGTATGCGGTTCTTAATAACTGTGACAGCAAGGTTGCTGTTAAACTTACAAACAGCTCCGACAAAGATGTGGCAGAAGTTGTTCAGATTTATGTTCATGTGGATGATGCAAATGAGGTTGATGTTGCAAAGCTCGCAGCCTATAAGAGGGTATTGGTTAAGGCAGGAGAAACGACAAGTATTGAGATTCCTGTAATGAACAGAGCGTGGTGCACGGTTGATGCTGCAGGGGCAAGAACATTTGCAGGAAAAGGCGCAAAGGTAACAGCAAGTCTCCTTGGTATTAATCCCTGTGAGGCAAATAACAACGGAGACGCTTTTGTAAGCGTTGAGATTTAGCATAAAATACATACAAATCTAATTGGAGGAACAGATATGAGATATTCATATAAAACACAGGGAACCTGTGCTATGCAGATTAATTTTGATATTAACGGTAATGTAATCAGCAATGTGGAATTTATTGGCGGCTGTAATGGCAATCTTAAGGCAATCAGCAAGCTTGTTGACGGATTTACGGTTGAACAGATAGAAGAGAAGCTTCTGGGCAACACATGCGGATTCAAGTCTACAAGCTGTGCAGACCAGCTTGCAAAGGCCGTACGCAAAGCGTTTGAAGAGCAGTAAGAAATGAATAGCAGAGTTGAATTGATGGCGCCATGTCATTTTGGTATGGAGTCGGTTTTGAAAAAAGAAATAATTGATCTGGGCTATGAAGTTAGTCTGGTTGAGGACGGAAGAGTTACATTTATCGGTGATGAGGAAGCGGTCTGCAGAGCCAATATTGGGCTCAGAACGGCAGAGCGCATTCTGATAAAGGTTGGTTCCTTTCATGCGGAGACCTTTGAGGAACTTTTTCAGGGTACAAAGTCAATACCTTGGGAGGAGTATATCCCGGAGAACGGTAAATTCTGGGTAGCAAAGGCAGCCAGTGTTAAAAGCGCCCTGTTTAGCCCGTCGGATATACAGTCTATAATGAAAAAAGCAATGGTTGACCGAATGAGTCAGCGTTATGGAATAACGCATTTTCCCGAAGATGGTGTGAGCTTTCCGTTACGTGTATTTATTATGAAGGACAATGTTACGATTGGTTTGGATACCACAGGTGATTCCCTTCATAAGCGCGGTTACCGTAAGCTTACAGCAAAGGCACCCATTGCGGAAAACCTGGCAGCTTCACTTATTATGCTTACCCCCTGGAAGGCGGACAGAATTCTTGTGGATCCATTTTGCGGTTCCGGAACATTTGCAATAGAAGCAGCAATGATGGCAGCCAATATTGCTCCCGGAGCTCACAGACATTTTACGGCTGAGGGCTGGAACCATCTTATTGATCCAAAACAATGGTGCGACGCATTTGAAGAGGCCATTGAGGAAGAGGATATAAACATCGATTGTGACATACAGGCGTATGACCTGGATGATGAGATGGTGACCATAGCAAGACAGAATGCAAAACTTGCAGGTGTTGATAAGCTGATTCATTTTCAAAAAAGAGATGTTGCTGAGCTGTCTCATCCAAAGAAATACGGATTTATCATTACAAATCCACCATACGGTGAGCGTCTTATGAGTAAGGATGAGCTTGCAGGGCTTTATACGACAATCGGAGAAAGATTCAGGGTTTTGGACAGCTGGTCTCTGTATATGATTACCGCATTTGAAGAGGCGGAGAAGTATATCGGCAGGAAGGCTGATAAGAACAGAAAAATATACAACGGCATGATGAAGACCTATTATTATCAGTTTATGGGACCGAAGCCGCCAAAGAAAAATATATAGAAGAGGTATTACGATGAGATTAATTTTTGCCACCGGAAATATGGGCAAGATGAATGAAATAAGAGAAATAATGTCAGACATGGATGTGGAGGTGCTTTCCATGAAGGAAGCCGGTGTTTTCCTTGATGCGGAGGAAAACGGAACCACATTTATGGAAAATGCATTTATCAAGGCAAGGGCAGTAGCTAAGCTTGTCAGAGAAAAGGGAATAGAGGCAATAGTCCTTGCTGACGACTCCGGACTTGTTGTTGATGCATTGGGTGGCGAACCGGGAATATATTCGGCGCGTTATCTTGGTAAGGATACACCTTACAGTATAAAAAATGCGAAGATTATTGAGCGTCTTGAGGGCGTCCCGGATGAGAAGCGTACCGCAAGATTTGTATGTGCCATTGCTGCCGTTTTACCGGATGGAACCGAGATGAGCAGCGAGGCGACCTATGACGGAATAATCGGCTATGAGGAAAAGGGAGAGCATGGCTTTGGATATGATCCGATTCTGTACCTGCCTGACAGAGGAGTATACTCCGCTGAACTTGATCCGGAAGAAAAGAACAGAATCAGCCACAGGGGAAAAGCACTGGTTCAGATGAAAGGTAAACTTCGAGAATTGTTATGCGAATCTTAGTAGTAAGTGACACACACAGGAAAAATGATTTATATGTTGCGTTATGTGAAAAATACGCACCTCTCGATATGGTTATTCATTGCGGTGACATTGAAGGCAGTGAGTATGTTATATATGAAGCCGCAAAATGTCCTGTAAAAATGGTAACAGGTAATAATGACTTCTTTTCGGATAATCCAAGAGAAGAGGAATTCACTATCGCCGGATATAAGATATGGCTTACGCACGGACACAATTACTATATTTCCATGGGAAATGAGATACTGAAGGATGAAGCCAGAAGCCGCGGAGTGGATATAGTGATGTATGGGCATACCCACAGGCCTGTAGTGGAGTACGACAGGGGATTGTATACAATTAATCCCGGAAGCTTGACTTATCCAAGGCAGGAGGGAAGAAAACCGTCGTATATTATTATGACTATCGATGAAAACAGAAAGCTGGAATTCGAAATTAAGTATCTTACGTAAAAGAAGGAATTGTTTTTATAGAATGAATGAATTTTTTTATAAAATGAATGAATTATTTTTCTAAAAAGTGTTGACAACTATACGCTCTTTCCATATAATAGTCATTGCGTTACGACCTCGGGGTGTGGCTCAGCTTGGCTAGAGCGCCTGGTTTGGGACCAGGAGGTCGCAGGTTCGAATCCTGTCACCCCGACTAGGATTTGAATAAAAATGCTTTTAATCATGCGGGTGTAGTTCAATGGTAGAACACCAGCCTTCCAAGCTGGATACGTGGGTTCGATTCCCATCACCCGCTCTATCAGTTTGTAAAAACTGAAAAACAAGGTAAATTTTTACCCGGTGTGTGTTCGTAGCTCAGCTGGATAGAGCAACGGCCTTCTAAGCCGTGGGTCGGGGGTTCGAATCCCTTCGAGCACGTTGAATTAGTGATAACCGCTGATTCGTTATATGGTGGGTATAGCGCAGTTGGTTAGCGCGCCAGATTGTGGCTCTGGAGGCCCAGGGTTCGAATCCCTGTACCCACCTTCCTATGTCGGAAGGCAGAAGGGATTATGGTCGTTAGTACCATTCATAATGGGCTATCGCCAAGCGGTAAGGCACAGCACTTTGACTGCTGTATTCGCTGGTTCGAATCCAGTTAGCCCAGTTAGAGTACGTTGGTGCTTTTTTAATTTAATATGGGATATTAGCTCAGGTGGTAGAGCACTTGACTTTTAATCAAGTTGTCCGGGGTTCGAATCCCCGATGTCTCATGTTTTAAGAAGCTTCAAACTCAGTAATAAAGCGAGTTTGAAGCTTTTCTTTTTGTCGAAAATTTTGAAAATTTGGGTCACCTTGGGCCACCTGAGCGGGCTACAAACCCCGTTTTCTTGTCAGCTCTATATTGGCTTGGGGAGATTCCAACAATCTTTTTAAAAACCTTAAAGAAATATGCATAACTTGAGAAGCCAAGTTTGTCACTGACTTGGGCAACAGAGAGGCCTGTATTAAGATATTCCTGAGCTTTGGCAATTTTCTGAATTGTAATATAGCGTCCAATAGATGTATGAGTGTGTTTGGCAAACACGCGCGAAAGATAGTCTCTATTTAAAAAGAAATGGGACTCTATGTCAGATAGAGAAATATTGCCCTCTATATGTTCGTTTATGTATGCAATGATTTCATTTACAGTCGTTTGAGACTTGGAAATGAACATATTAGGAGTAAATTTATTTTTATGTGTATCATGTACCGCGCAATCCAATACCGATAAAAGGTTGAGGAATTCGGCGGTACTTTTTATGCTTTTTTCTTGGACGATAGGTAAAACATTCTGCATAGACTGTGTAATGGAAGACAACTGTTCTTTGGACAGTGGCATGATTAATGGGGCGGCGGAAGGCTTTAGATATTCAGATATATCCTGTTTACTACAAAGCACATTTTCTAACCATTGTGTATCAAGATTTAAGATGTATCGCTCATAACACACATTTTTTTGATGATACATCTGATGTACACAGAATGGTGGGATTAATATTAAGGTTCCCTGTGGAATACGTGACACGGTATTATTTAGCAATGCATCAGGTAATTCTGTAAGTGTCAGATATATTTCAGCCTTGTTGTGTGTATGGGCGCCTACAGGAGAGTTTGTCGAACTGTTTTTATAAAATAATTCATATGGTTCGTTTATGACATAATATGGAATCTTTTCTTTCATTTGCTTCCTTAATCTGGTCGTAATATTGCATAAAATTGGTTTTTTATATACATATTATAACTGTTTGAGATGTTTTACAATTATTTCATAGTATGAAAAGGAACTGCATGGGAGTGAAAGCATGAGAGTAGGTATTATTGGATGTGGCAACATAGCGAATGTGCACAGTTGGGCTCTAAACAAACTTGGAGTAGAAGAAGTGGTTGCATTTGCAGATTGTGTTCTTGATAAAGCCGAAAATATGGCTGAAAAATATACTGAAAAGAAAGCAGCTGTATATGATGACTATAAAAAAATGCTTGATCAGGAAGATTTAGATGTTGTACATATTTGTACACCACACTACTTGCATGTACCAATGGCTATTGAAACTCTAAAACATAATATCTCGGTTTTTATGGAAAAACCACCAGCCATCTCTAAAGAGGAATTTGAAGAACTGGCCAAAGTAGTATTGGAATCAAAGGGCCGAATAGGTTTTTGCTTTCAGAACAGATACAATGAAACTACTAAAGAGTTAGATCTAATTGTCCAAAATAAAGGTTTGGGGAATGTTATAGGTGGTCGTGGATTTGTAACATGGCGTCGTGATAAAGAATACTATTCTGACGGGTGGCACGGTAGTCTAAAAAAAGAAGGCGGAGGTGCGTTGATTAATCAGTCCATTCATACATTGGATTTGTTGTTACGCTATTTGGGAATACCTGAAAAGGTATCCGCTTCAGCTCATAATTATCATTTGCAAGAAGTTATTGAGGTGGAGGATACGATAGACGCATGGATGGAATTTGAAGATGGAAAGAGAGCGAACTTTTATGCGACGACAACCTACGCTAATGATGCGCCAGTTATTTTGGAACTAGCATTTGAAAATGGCCGTGTAATGCTGGTTGATGAGGTGATACAGGTATATATAAATGGAGCAGAACCTGAATTTATTAAATGCAATTTGCCAAAGGATGGAATTGGCAAATCTTATTGGGGAACAGGGCATTTAGCTTGTATTGAAGATTTTTATAAGTGCCTAAGTACCAGTGAACCGTATGGAAATGATTTAGATGGTGTGGCGAACACGTTGTATACGACTATGCAAATTTATGAAGAAGCAAAAAAACACGGATAAGGAGAGAAGAAAAATGGAACAGGTAAGACTGGGAATTATCGGAATTGGTGGTATGGGAACCAATCATGTACAGAGCATTATTCAGGGAAAAGTTCCTAATATGGTCATTTCAGCTGTAGCTGATGTTAGACAATCAAGATTAGATTGGGCAAAAGAGAACCTTTCTAATAATATAGCAATTTTTAAAGATGGAAAAGAACTTATTGATTCTGGAACATGTGATGCAGTGCTAGTGGCTACACCTCATTATTTCCATCCAGAATATGTTATATATGCTTTGGAGCATGGATTACATGCTATCAGTGAAAAGCCGGCAGGCGTTTATACAAAACAGGTACGTGAGATGAATGAAGCGGCTGCAAAGTCAGACAAGACCTTTGCAATTATGTTTAATCAGCGTACAAACTGTACATATAGAAAACTCCATGAAATGATTGAAAGTGGAGAACTTGGTCAGATGAAACGAGTAAACTGGATTATAACAGACTGGTATCGTAATCAGAGTTACTATGATGCAGCCAGTTGGAAGGCTACATGGGATGGTGAAGGTGGCGGCGTGTTGTTAAATCAGTGCCCTCACCAATTGGATCTTTTGCAATGGCTCTGTGGCTTGCCTGTTAAAGTACGTGCTTTCTGTCACGAAGCAAAATGGCATGACATTGAAGTAGAAGATGATGTAACTGCATATATGGAATTTGAAAATGGTGCTACAGGAGTATTTGTAACGACAACAGCAGATGCGCCTGGGACAAACCGCCTAGAGCTTACTTTTGAGATGGGCAAGATTATTTGCGAGTATGGTAAGTTGACATTTTATAAGTTAAGTGAAAATGAAAGAGTTCATTGTATGACTGAGAAAGAGGGCTTTAAAGCTCCTGAAGTGACAGAAATAGAGGTTGAAACAGACGGCCAGAATGAACAGCATATCGGCGTTTTGAAGGCTTTCACTAATCATATTCTTAATGGAAGCCCACTGGTTGCTTCTGGAGAAGAGGGGATAAGAGCATTAACACTTTCAAATGCAATGCATCTTTCAAGCTGGTTGGATGAGACTGTTTCGATTCCATTTGATGAAGAAGTTTTCCTTAGAGAGTTAAATAAAAAGCGTGCAACATCGAAGAAAAAGCTGGATACAGGTATTGTCTTTGATACGACTGGAACATACTAGGAGAGAGGATATATGATAGATATAAATAATAGAATTACAGGTTTTGCGGATGAAATTGCCAATGAATTAGAGGTTCAGGTTGAGACTGTTAAAAAACTGGGTATGTCGCATATCGAAATGCGCGGAGTGGATGGAAACAATCTGATATATCATACAGATGAAAAAGTAAAATATATTAAAAGTTATCTGGATGATAACGGGGTTAGACTTTCTGCATTAGGTTCTCCATTAGGAAAAATTGGCATAGAGGATGAATTTGAACCACACTTTGAAGCATTTAAACGTGCGGTAGAAATAAGTCATATGATGGAAACGAAGAACATTAGAATGTTTAGCTTTTATATTCCACAGGATAAGTCTTTATCAGCATATAAAGATGAGGTATTTAACAGAATAGGACAGTTCGTTGATTATGCAAAGGCAAATGATGTGGTTCTATTACACGAGAATGAAAAAGGTATTTATGGAGAAAAAGCCGTAAAGTGTAAAGAACTCATGGATTGTTTTTACTGTGAGAATTTCAAAGCTATTTTTGATTTTGCTAATTATGTGCAAGCGAAAGAAAATACTTTGGAAGGATATAAATTATTAAAGCCATATATTGAATATATTCATGTGAAAGATGCTCTGTGGGATACGGGCGAGGTGGTGCCTGCAGGCCTTGGAGATGGAAATGTGAAGGAGATTCTTAAAGACCTTCATGATTCAGGATTCAAAGGATATCTTTCGCTGGAACCTCACCTATCAGATTTCATAGGCTTTTCTACTTTAGAAGGTAATGGTAAGAAAACTCTGCTAAAAGAAGGAAAGAAACTCAGTGGGTTGGAGGCTTTTGAACTAGCTCATAATTCATTACTGGATATATTAATATAGTTCGGTCTATTATTTTTAATCAAAAACTGTAGATGCCACAAAGCCAGTGTTTATGCGTATTTTTGGCCAGGTGCAAAAAGTTCGAATCCCCGATGTCTCATGAATGATACGGATACGATGAAAATCGTATCCGTTTTTTGTTTTTTAGAACTATTGACTTTTGAGACTACATAGAGTAGTCTGTAGACAGGGAGACTACACGGAGTAGTCTGCAAGGAGATTGATTATGGCTGAGATACAATTGGGAAATTTGGAAACCAGATTTGCAGAAATGATATGGACGAATGAGCCGGTTACATCCTCTGAACTTGTTAAGATGGCTGCAGTAGAACTTGACTGGAAGAGAACAACTACTCATACGGTACTTCGAAGACTTGTAGATAAAGGTTTGTTTCAAAATGATAATGGTACAGTAACATCTGTGATTTCGGAGGACGAATATCATTCCATGCAGAGTCATAAGTTTGTAGAGGATTCATTTCATGGGTCATTGCCGGCTTTTATTGCTGCATTTACATCAGGAAAGAAACTTTCCAAATCTGAGGTTGATGAAATTCAGAAGATGATAGATGAATTCAAGGGAGAATAAATATGGATAAATTCTTTCTCACCATATTAAACAATACGCTTGTTGCAAGTTGGATTATTCTGGCTGTTATCATATTACGACTTGCCTTTAGGATGTTTATAAAAAAAGTCCCGAAGTGGATTAATTGTCTGTTATGGGGACTTGTTGCAATCAGACTTGTATTTCCTTTTAGCATAGAAAGTATTTTTAGTTTGATTCCGAGCGCAAAGCCTGTACCGGTAGACATTGAATATGCAAAGGTACCACAGATTGATTCGGGTATTACTGTTGTAAATACAGCAATCAATCCAATTTTAGAGAATAATTTTGCTGCAGAGGAAATTGCAAGCGCAAATCCAATCCAGATAGTTATTATTGTTGCTTCATATCTCTGGATCATTGGAGTTATAGGTCTTTTCGTATATGCGATTATTAGCTTTCTTATGCTTAAAAGGAGGGTGAGAAATTCGCAACCTGTAGATAAGGGCATATTCCGAAGTGAAAACATAGATAGTCCATTTATATTAGGTGTTTTAAGACCATGTGTATATATTCCGGACTCCTTGGAGGAAGAAGCTTATCAGTGTGTAATCGAACATGAGGTAGCCCATATTAAAAGAGGGGACTTTATTTGGAAACCAATGGGTTTTCTAATACTTTCTGTATATTGGTTTAATCCCCTTTGTTGGATTGCCTACATCTGCTTGTGTAAAGATATTGAATATGCATGCGATGAAAAAGTTACAAAGGATAAGGATAAAGACTGGAAAGCACTATATTGTCAGGTCCTTTTGGATTGCAGTTCTCAGAGACATTTGGTATCTGCGTGTCCGGTTGCTTTTGGAGAGGTAAGTGTAAAGGACAGAATAAGGACTGTAATTAACTACAAAAAGCCTTCACTTTGGATTCTAAGTGCTTCTCTTATTGCTTGCGTAGTGGTAGGTGTATTATTCATGACAAATCCCAAAGATAATATACAGGCTACACATCCAAAAGATAATATGCATGCAACACACCCAGTGGAAGAAACACAACTTGAAAATGAATCAGGTGATGAGATATCAGGCTCAAATTACATGAATCCGATTAAAACTGATTTAGGAGATTTGAATGGAGATGGGCAGAGAGATTATATTGAATACACCGGTATGGATGGATACTATAATCATTTAGCTTTGTACCTTGCCGGAGAGGGTGCAATTTATGAAGACGAATTCGAGAGTGACATTGGTGAGAACGCTGCAGTTCGTGCAGTTGATTTGGATAGGGATGGAGTAGATGAATTGCTTGTTACGATTAGTCCACGTGCAAATATAACTTCGAGCGTAGATTATGCAGTGTTAAAGAAAGTGGCTGATGGTTGGAAGAGATTAGATGAGTCGAAATCAGATGATGGGGCTATGTTTTTTCCTATACATTTCACGCATGATCAGCAATATGTTGTAAATATTACATGTGATGGGATAGAAAGACAATCCTCCTTTGATATGGAATATCTTTGGCGTTATTGGAAGAATGTAGGAGGTACGGATACCAATTCTTCAGAACAGATATTGGATAATTACGCTGAAATATATAAGTCTCCAAAAGGCACACAGGTAGGAAAACTTATGGGCTCAGGAATTCGAAATGTTGGATTGTTAAAGTATGATGGCTATCCGTGTTTGGTAGCGGAATATGGCATCGGTGGTCGAAATCAAGATGATTTTTGGGGAAATGCATATTTCCTTTTTGATTATGATACGAACGGAAAAATACGAATATTAGATTTTGGATTCGATGCGACAAAAGCAGAGTTACCGGAAACAAAATATCGCAGAATATCAGAGATTCCGAAAGAGGCGATTTTATGCGAGAAAAGACTATTGATTAGTGAATTGGGAAAAGTAAATGTAGTCGTAGTTTTACCCGAAGCAGATCATAGAACAAATCAATTAGTAACATATTTGGCGAGTGATGATGAAATTATCTACACTCTAAATGACTGCGAGCAGGACTTGGAGTGCACAAGGATGGCATACCCATGTTTATATGATGTAGATAAAGACGGTAAAGAAGAACTAGTGATTTATACACGCTATTATTTTGGTTCTGGTCCTAATGCCATAGAAGAGAGGGACTTTATTCTTACATATAAGATAGAGGGATATAATGTAACTCCTTTTTCGACGGACACGTATGATTATGAACTCATGAATGAGATAAAAAAAGCATGTAATTTATCGACGGACGTAACAGTATCAGAAACAAATGAACTTGTCCCAGACAAGACTGACGAGAATTTAGGAGTGGAATATGTGGAAGATAATGGCCAATATATAGTTGAGGGCGATATGGTTTTCAAATACAAAAAAGTCTTAGTTGGTCAGAACCCTTCAGCTGTTTGTCCGATTCAATACATTGTATTGACTAATGATGAAAATGTGACCTGGGAAGAAGTGGATAAGAGTTTATATAGTAATAGTACAGACGATTGGTTGCCAGGCACAGTAGTTATCGGAATAAAAGCATTAGAAGTAGGATAATAGAAGGTCGTTGTTGTAAAACATGTGAACAGGAATATTTATGAAGAGAATAGTTATTGGGATATTATTAGGACTTGTTGTTCTAATAGCCTTTTTGATAGGATTTTTCAAATATAATACGAAATATGAAAAAGCAGAAGTTGAGTCTTCGATATCGGCGGATGAAACTGTCGGGGGTGTAAATCTGGAAAGTGATAACAGTATTGAAGAGACATATGTTGATGATTCTGAGTCAGCTGAATTAGAATGGCCTGCACTTATTCGTGTAAATGGTTATTTATATTATGACAGCTCAGAAATAAGTACAGAAGGCAGATGTGGCGTGATGGATGGCGCAATTGATTCTGTATGTGAGGGCGATATCCCGGCGCAAGATAATCAGTCTAATTTTGGAAGTGGCTATAATTATCAATATGGAGCAGATACCATTGAAGTCCTTATAGATGAGGAGTGGCATATCTTTAAGAAATTTGATTATGAAGAGTGGAATATATTGCCTGAATATGTTTACTACGGCAATGATCCAATTGAAAAGGCTATTACAGAATATTATCTTTCTAATAACTATCACTATGAAATGAAGCCAAGTGTGGCAATTCCAGCATTTTGTATCTTTATGTCAGAGGCCGATGAGAACGATACTGATATGGTAAAAGTATATGGTAATTATTGGTTGTTTGTTTATGAAAAAGATGGAACAACGCTTGAAAATATATCAGGTGG
>JAZUDO010000035.1:0-51280 GCA_045639685.1 Lachnospiraceae bacterium | reverse complement strand
TTGTAGCAACGCTTTTTTCTAAATATATTTTGAGATGTTCGAAACAAAGCGGCGCATATAATGAAAGTATTCATTGGTTAACTAAACTGCAGGTTTGTAATATACCAATAGATTTGAGGAAATATGCACGCAATACTTGATAAGGCAGAATAGGCTGGGGGCAATAGAGCCGGTCATTGAGAAGATTGGAAAGTACTGTTATGATGACCCCAAGACACGAACTAACGGTGAATTTGATGTGGTTTCTTTAGACGAAAAAGGATACATCTTTTATGAGGTCAAATTCAGAAAGAAGAAGACATCAAAGGAAGTAGTCGAAATGGAGATAAGCCAGGTTAAAGCGACCGGACTTAACTGTTACAAGTATGTTTTCTTTTCCAGAGCTGGATTTACCGAAAAGGAAACGAAAGAGATTAATTTTATAGAACTTGGTCAGATGTACTGAAAAAGTAGCAAGATGATTCTTTAATAGTGAGTGGCATTTTTGCTATCTGTTTTTAGAAGTGTATTGTTTTGTTGCCACCCTTCAGTAAACAGTATTACCAGAATCATTTCGCTCTATTGATAAAAAATATGTAACGATTTGTAATGCGCTGGAATGAATAGCAACATCTGATACCGCATCTCCTTTTTCGAAGGAAAAACTCTCCGTGTAGCCCTTTTGTAGTCTTTTTGTAGCCCTTAGGAGATATGAAGGTTAATATTAAAATAAAGGGAGAAAGATAGTATGTTTAAGAAGATATGTACAAAGAAAAGAATAGCGGCTTTGCTGGTATGTTCAATGATGCTGGCATTATGTGCCTGCGGAAAAAATGAGAAGCCGGATTTGAGTGAACAGATTACCGAAGCCAAGCCGGCGGATATGGAAACGGTTATTGAAGAAAAGACGGAACCGACACCTGAACCCGAAATAGAGATTACGGAAGAGGCAACGCCCGAGCCGGAAGAAAAGGTTACTGAAGAACCTGAGCAGGAGAAGGCACCGCTCGGACCGGAAGAAATATATGCACAGGTTCTCGACGGATATTATGCAGATATTGTCAGTGAGTTTCCGATAGACAATTACTTCCCGATGACGCTGGGAACCTTCGAAACCGCAATGGGAAGTATGGGAGAAGAAGCACTTAAAAAAGTGGGATACGCCATGAAGGATATTAACGGCGACGGAACACAGGAACTTATGATAGTAGAAGTATCCGATCAGGGTCAGACAAAGTATTTTGGCGAGAGAATCCTGGCGCTTTACACAATTGTGAACGATGAAGCACATTTTATTGCGGGAGGATGGGCACGTAACAGATATTTTCTGTTGAATGACGGTCGTATCTTTAACGAGGGTTCAAGCGGAGCAAATGATGCAAGCTTTGAAACCTACAGACTTATCGAAAATTCGGGCATACTGGAAATACTGGATTCTAAGGATTTGAGTTCGGTCGATTATACGAAACAACTGGAAGAACTTGGAAAACTAATCGAGAAGGTTGAAATAAGGACATTTGCAGAGTATGAAACCGCGGATAATTATCCGGAATCTGCTAAGATGTTCTGGTCTGCGGTTTACGTCGATCCCGCCGAAAATACCTTTGCCTCAACAGGCAGTGATTCCTATGTGGCAGATTCATCCGATTATGCCTGCAAGCTTGTTTTCTTTACACCTACAGAGGTATCAGGGTTTAAGTTCAATTCATTGACGCAGGTGATTTCGGATGACGGAGAGATGAATTTTACCGAAGAAGAACTGTATTCATTGGATAGTCTTGTGATGGATAAAGCTGTAACGATAACCATGGAGTTTGCCGGTGATACGCCGCATTACGGAATAACTTATACGGATGCTTCGGGAAATGTAAGAAAATATGCTGTGTGCGAAAGCGGATTTGACGGTTCGATTTACCTTTCAAGGTACTAAATCCTGCGTCGGAGACCATATATGAGGAGCTGGATATGAATAGGTTTGGTGATGAATGGCAAAAGGTTACCGCCTTGTGTCTGACGGAAAAATCAAAGAATCCGATTGAAATGATGTGTAAGCTCATGGATTTGGACTTCTGCAATATGAAGGGACATGAGCACCACATGATGGTGGGGGCGGCTTTGCTGACGGCATATTTTAATGCGGAAAATGCAAAAAATCCGGACCGGGCTTCAGAGGATGCTTCAATGAAGCTTTCAGAAGCTTTTCAGAGACTGGAGACCGTGGAAGAGTTTGACGCAGGCGGCGACTGTGATTATTGGAAACAATGCGAAAGCATAAACGGTGTGCGTGCATTTTGGTCGGTAATTTCGGACCGCAATGACTTGGTCATCATGCTGACTATGGAAGTGGCAAATGCTGTTGGAAGTGTCGGAGGACAAAGATGCTGTAAAAGAAGTGCGTATCTGGCTATTTCTGCTGCTGTGGAATTTGTTAAAAAACATCTTGGAACAGAAATGGAGACTGAGGAATTTGTCTGCCGGTATTCGAATAAAAACAGCAGCTGTCTTACGGAAGATTGTCCGTTTAACGAGCATTATATTGAATTTTGAAGGGAAATATTATGAAATAATCAGCACAGGTTTTTTTGCTGTTACTGGCTGTCGGCATGCTGACAGCCTGCGGAAAGGATATAACGACAGAGGTTGTGACAGATGATGTAACGACTCAAAACGAAACCGAAGAAAGTGCAAAAGCGGAGGCACAAAAGTCGGAAGAAACATATTCTGAAATACAAAACACGGAGAACTTGCAAGAAGCAATTCAGGATTTGGAGTCAGATGAAGAACTAAATGTTGAAGAACCGATATTGGTTGAAGAGTTGAGCATAAAATATACAGATTGTATAGATGATATTGTAAAAGACTGCGAAACGCTGATTTCTCTGTAGGATATTTACAACAGAGTCAAATAGACTGGTTTGAGGATAGCTTGTGAAAATAGTAAGGGAATATAAAAATGTAATATTGGTCAGTTTGATGTTTGTCGCAGGCGGAGCAGGTCATGTCCTGCTGTATGACGTAGATATAGCTGACAGTATCTGTCAGATTTTCTATGGTCTATGCGTGCTGGTGTGGGCGTTGAGAGTACGTGACCGTATAGTCGATAAAAGAAACCGCGGCATTCTTTTGGGAATAGCCGGGTTACTGCTTGCAGCATTTCTGATTCAGCTGGCAAGGTACAAATTTATCTGGGACAGCGTTATTACCCTGCGTTACCTGTGGTATTCGTATTATGTGGTGCTCGAAGCCATCCCGTTTTTGACATTTCTACTGGCTGTTTCCATCAATCTTCCGGAAGAGGAGAGAATAGACAGAAGAAACTTCTTCGTGGGAATACCCTGTGTAATTATGATTATTCTGATTTACACCAACGATTTTCACAACCTTGTCTTTATCACCGAGGGAGAAACTGCCGGAGCAACAGGAAGCTATGGGCACGGAAGTGTGTTTTATGCCTGCTATGCATGGATATATATTCTCTATGCAACAGCACTGGGAATAATATCGCGGAAGTGTACCCTGTATTCGGCCAGGAGAAAAATCTGGGTCCCGATATTATTTTTTACAACAGGCTTTGCGTTACTGGTTATGAGTATATTTGATGTGCCTAAAATAGCAGGAATTACTGTCTGGTCATTTATTGAGGAATATGCCTTTATGACTATTGCTCTTACCGAGGCGTGTATTCAGGTAGGTTTGCTTCAGGCTAATACAGGCTACAAAAGACTTTTCGGTCTTTCGGAAAGAATGATAAAAATAACCGATGCATCGGGCAATACGCTTTACGCATCCAAAAACGGTGAGAAGGTCTTTGAGGAAAATGAGGATACACGTGTTCTCAGAAAAGAAATAAGTGGTGGCTATGTCTCATGGATTGCGGACCTTTCGAGAATAAATGAACTGAATAAAAGAATAAATGAAACAACCGACAGGATTGAAACGCGAAATGAATTCTTAAAAAATGATATTGCCGTAAAGGAAGAACGTTCGAAGCTGGAAACAAGAAATAATCTATATGACAATATCTCACATATTGTCAGGCCACAGCTTGACAATATCAGTGAACTTATCGATACGATATCTGATGAGAATTTTGATGTTAATATTGCAAGAATAGCTGTGCTGAATGCATATATTAAAAGAAGAAGCAATATGGAACTTATTGAAACAGATGACGGGAAATTGCCGGTGGAAGAACTGTATACCGCTATTTCCGAGTCTTCCGGATATATAAGTCTCTGCGGTCTCGAAGCGGTTGTTACGCCGGTAAAGCAGTTCAGGCTGCCAAAGGAAGTAATGACTATGGCCTATTTTGCGTTTGAGGCTGTTGTTGAGCATAATTTATTTGTTGCCAAGAGTCTTCTTGTTTCCATGAGCAGGAAGGACGATACGTTTTGTATAAGGCTGTCCATGGATAAGGATGCTTTGTTTGACAGAGCATGGATAGAAAATGATGAATTCCTGTCCTTGAACGGAGATATTGTTGTGGATAGCGATGACGGACTTACATTAGTCGTCTCATTTAAGGAAGGCGGTGAAGTGTAATGCAGCAGTTCGGTCTTTTAAGTGAAGGTTACTTATGTATGTTTGGTTGTTGGGCAATGATTCTTTTATGGGGATCTGTGCTCATTTTCCTGGGGGACTGTCTCGACAAACGTAATATTCCGCTATGGCTTCGTAATATTTTATATGACTTGTTTATTATTCTTTCGTATCTGAATTTTCAGTGTGTTGCGGCTGTAAGCTATAAGGAAATAAATGATCAGTTACTTCGTATAATTGTGCCTCGTTACAGCGGGCTTCCTGTTTATGTTATGGTTGGAATGTATATAGTAGGTACGCTCTTAGAAGTGTGGCTGGCTTATATCAGTGCGTCATGGAACCGAACGCATATCACAAACCGCTCAATCAAGGAAGCAGTCGATACACTTCCGTCAGGAATAGTGTGTTTTGACGCTGACGGTAAAATCATTTTCAAGAACAGGACTATGGAGAAACTGTGTCGAAAAATGACCGGTAAATTTCTTATAAACGGCAATGATTTTGAAGAGGCCGCATTTTCATATAGCGAAATAGAATTAGCAAATGAGCTTCCGACGGATGACAGAATACTGCGACTCCTATCAGAGAACGAAGCATGGTGCTTCTACAGGACAGGCATAACGGACGGTTCCGTTACGTACAGTATGCTTAATGCGGTGGATATTTCCGAGGAGTATGAAAAAACACGTTTTCTTGAGAATCAGCAGGAATCCGTAAAACAATTAAACAGAAAGCTCAGCGAATATCATGACGACATTTTATTGGCCATAACAGCAAAAGAAAAGCTGAATGCAAAGATAAAGATACATGATGAGCTGGGGGCAGGCCTTTTATCCATCAAGAGATATCTTACGAGCGGAGGCTCAAAGGAAGAACGTGACGCTATTCTTGAAAGAATATCGGGAAGCATAGATTACCTGAAGAGGGAGTCGGAGGACAAAGCAGGGGATGAATATGATCTTATGCTTTCCACGGCAAAGACCTTGGGAGTTGATGTAAGGATACAGGGAGTCTTGCCTTTGGAAAATCCAAAGAAGCATATTGTTGCAACAGCAATACATGAATGCTTTACAAATACTCTAAGACATGCCGGCGGCGATACGCTCTATATAGATATTACGGATAACAATGGCGAAATGTGCGCTGTATTTACAAATAACGGTGCTCAGCCTAAGGAGCAGATTGTGGAAAAGGGCGGATTGTTATCGCTTAGGAAGCTTGTTGAGGAAGCAGGCGGTACAATGGCTATTTCGATTGATCCGATGTTTACTTTAAAAATAAATGTTGCCAAGGAGAAGGATGAGAATGGCTTACAGGGTATTAATAGTTGATGATCAGACGCTTCCGCGTCAGTATTTTGAAAGTATAGTTAATAGTTCGGAAAATTACGTTCTTGTTGCGTCAATAGCTTCGGCAACAGTTGCCGATGCATATTGTATAAATAACAGGGTTGACCTGATTATTATGGATATAGTTATGTCCGAAGGAATAAGCGGGCTTGAAGCGGCCGAACGAATCAAACGGTCGTATCCGAGTGTGAAAATTCTGATGGTAACCTCGATGCCGGATTCGGTTTTCTTAAGCAAGGCAAAAGAAATGAACGTAGATTCATTCTGGTACAAAGAGGTTCAGGATGCGCCGATGCTTGAGGTTATGGACCGGACAATGGCAGGAGAGCATATCTGGCCTGATCGTGCCCCAACAGTAAAACTAGGGCTTGCGGACAGCTCGGAATTTACGGAGAAAGAGCTGGAGGTGCTCAGATATATTGCTATGGGACATACAAATCAGGAAATCGCTGACGAGCTTATGATAAGCGTTAACACTGTAAAATTTCATCTGACAAATCTGATTTCAAAAACCGGCTGCAATTCCAAAATCGAACTTGCGATTCTTGCAACTAAGAGCGGACTGGTTGTACCAAATTCCTAATTCTAAAAAAAACTATCTCTTTGTATGGGGACATCCTTTTTCATTTGTTATATGCTATCTGAGTAATTTGGGAGAAAGACATTGGAAAAGGATGTTGAGTTATGAACCTTAATGAGGAAAATACGGAAAAAAAGACTGCAAATAAGTCGTCCATATTGATTACAATTCTTTCTTTTCTTCTCGTAGTGTCGATTGTGTTCATTATAATTCTTTTAATGAAACAACGTCCTGCGGAGGCTTCCAATGACATGACAATTACAGAACAGAGCGAACCGGTGGAAAAACTGGAGGACAGTATCAATATTCCGGGTTATACCATGCTGTCTTTTAAAGCAGGGGAACTAAACCAGCAAGTAACGATACCGAATCCTATAGAGAACACCTGCTGGTTTATTGTCTCTTTGGTGCTTGGCGACGGGACTGTCTTATGGACATCCGATATGGTAGCGCCGGGAGAAACATCCGAAAACATAGTTCTTTCAAAACCTTTGGAGAAGGGTGACTATCCGGATGCAATGCTCAAATTCGAATGTTTCGCAGATGAAGCAGGTACACAAGCTCTAAACGGAGCTGAAACAGAATTGACGGTAAGCGTCAAATAGGAGGTATATTTTAATGAAAAAGTTTTTAGCAACAATTTTATCAGTAGGCATTATTCTTAGCATGAGTGTATGCGCTTATGCTGAGGATACACTAACACTCACAGCATCTGTTCCGGAGAAACCGGCATATACACTCACGATACCAAAGGGAACACAGACGCTCAAATATGGAGATACAGGACTTCAGTACCTTGGCGAGATGCAGGTAAGGGATGTGCATGATGTTGATTTAGTTGCTGTTAAGCCAAAATATGAAGATTTGAAAAATGCAAGTGACCCTTCCGATACGATAGGATTGGAAATATATTGTGAAGACACCGATGCTAAAACGGAAAAAATAAAAAATACCGGAGCTTTAGAATCTAACGGAATGATATGCTTAGCTTTTAAGGGAACAAGATATGGTGAGTACGTTTATCAGGATTTTAAGTTATTCGCAAAGGTGCCTAATTGGAGCGGTGCAACTTCAGGTGCAACATACAGTGCCACAATTACTTATGAAGTAAAAACTTCTAACTAGACTAAATGCGTGTTAAGAAAGGAAACCATATGAAAAAAGCATTTAATATCAGATATGCGATTTCAACGGTTCTGCTTCTTGTTTTGTTAAATATAAATACGGTTTTTGCCAATGCAAGTTCCATGACTCTTACGGTACAAATGCCGTATAGTGTAGAGATTTCTGCAGGTGAACACGGAAAGGTTAGTGTTGATGGAATTAAGTACACCGGAAATGCCACTCTGATGAAGGATGTTGGCAGTGAGATAACCTATGAGGTTTCGGCAAACCTGCTATATAAGATTGATAAGGTTTTATATAACGGAGAAGATGTTACGGCTAAGCTTGCGGACGGAAAGTTCACAGCTCCGGCACTTACGGAGAATGCTACTTTTAAGGCAACATTTAAGTTTATTATAGGCGGCGGTTCTTCAAAGCCTGTTACTGAACCTTCGGATTCATCCGAAGAGTCATCCGAAGCAGGAACGACATCTATGGCAGCCTCTAAACCTGCGGATACATTGGTGACGGATAATACGAAACAAATGAAATCGAATTCGAAGACTTCCGTAACTTCTGTAAAGAAAGCATATGAGGGAACGGTTGTTGATAATACCGACTCAGAAGAGACTGAGTCTGATAAAAAAGAAGACACAGTTTCCGATATAGAAAATAATGTTGATATCGATAGTACAAACAGTCCTTCGGATGAAAGGGATGCGAAACCCGAAGTTCAGCCGGGTACTGAGACAGTGACGATTCCACCTACGGAGGTTCCAAAAGCAGCAGATGCCGGAAAAGATTCTGTTAAGATTGCTATCGCATCCGGATTTGTTCTTTTATTCGGAACGGGAACGTTTATGTATTTGAAGAAAAAGAAAGAGAAATAAAGTGCAGAATGGGCTGTACTTTCAGTGATAATACCGGGAGGTGTATTGTGAAGAAGTTTTTAGGTGAATTGTTGGCAAGTATACTGATAGTAGTAATGACAGTTGGATCATTACCAAACATGTCATATGCCGATGAGTTGTTGGTTTCAACGGACGCTTACTATTCCGAGACGGAAGAAGGACCGGATGGAACAGAGTTAATTGAGGAGAACTTTGAAGAGACAGACGAGGAATTGCCGAAAGAAATTAGTGAAGAAGGTGAAGAGGGGTCTTTGCCGGCTGACGAGATTTCGGAAGATGAATCTGTTGCTGAGGGCGAGGAGATCACTGGAGAAGAGGAAACTGTACTCGAAGAGGAAATCCTTGGAGAAGAGGAAGAATTTTTGGATGAAGAATCGGCTGAAGGAGAGTTATCGGACGAAGAATTATTAAGCGACGAGCTTCTTGAAGAAGCCTTTAACAGTGAGGCAGAGTATGCAGTGGATCCAGCCGATTATCTGTATATTGATGGAACAACAGTAAAAGGCTTTAAAGAAGGGTGGAAGCCTAAAACAAATGAGGTCAGCAAAATTGTAATCCCTGAAGGAATCACGGAGATTGGGGATAAGGCCTTCTATGCATACGATGATGAAAATAAGCAAACTGATATGGATATGCTTTTTAACTCTATTGTATTGCCCAGTACTTTAAAGACAATTGGTGCCCAGGCATTTTACAACCAATGGGCTATAACATCGGTGTCTATTCCTTCGGGAGTGACCAAAATCGGAGCGGGTGCATTCAGCGAGTGCTCTAATATTACTGAGATTAACATTCCTAATGGTGTAACCGAAATTGAAGATAATGTGTTTGATAATGCGAACAGACTCGAAAAAGTAACATTGGGAAATCGCGTGACACGAATAGGAAAGAGGGCTTTTGCATCAACTGCTATTCAAGCGATTACTATTCCAAAATCGGTAAAAAGTATTGGGGAAAGTGCATTTGAAAAGTGCGGACATCTTAAAAACATTAACATTCCCACCGGTGTTACCGAGATTGAAGATTCACTTTTTTTATCTTGTAGTGAACTGACCTCCATAACTATTCCCAAGACTGTTACCAGTATAGGAGATAAGGCTTTTCGATTTTGTACTAAGCTGGAAACACTTCCGTTTTCAAGTGGTGTAAAGACAATTGGCGAATATGCCTTTAGTAGCTGTGGGATAGAGACTTTGGTTATTCCGGACTGTGTGACGAGCATCGGTAAATATGCCTTTTCGAATAATTCTTCTTTGAAATCGGTTACCATTGGAAAGAATGTAAGCCATATGGGAGAAAGAGTATTTAGCGGTGATAAAACAAACTATTTAGTACTGGATAATCTTACTGTTAAGTCAACAAAATTGGAGGATGTAACTGAAGTAAACTCGAATAATCAGTTGATGTACCCTTTTTGGTATGTAAAAGTAAAGTCGCTGGTATTTGATGATGCGGTGACATATATACCTTCCAATACTTTTAATCATATAGATTTATCCGAGTGCGATGTAATTATTCCCGCGAATGTTACTTCCATTCATCACCATGCTTTCAGTAAAACAAAGTCTGACAAAGAAAATAAGTCTAATATAATCAAATCTATTTCCTTTGCAGGAAACAAGGTTATAGAAATTGGTGATGGTGCGTTTGAATACAGTGAAATTCCAAGTGGAGTGAGACTGCCCGACAGTGTTGAAAACATTGGAGAGAAAGCATTCTTTAATTGTGATTTTTATCCGTATTCGAAAGAAAACCCCTTAAAGGTATTTCTTCCGCAGAATTTGAAGAAAATTCAAGCGAACGCATTCGCTAAGTTCGGTAATAAGGATTATTATAATAAATGCGATGAAACTCATTTCGCAGAAAATAACAAATCTGCGAATATGTATTTTTATGTGCCGGCGGATATGCAGGCTGTAGCTAATAATGCTTTTGGGTCCAGGTATGGACTTGGTGATGCGTCCCTTGATGATCCTATTTATCGTATGAATTTTGTTGTTGAGGGAGACAGTACTTCTAAATCGGTTGAATTGCTTACCGCAGTGATTAAGGCGCAAGAGTTTGAATATAGTTATGCGATGCCTTCTGATAGAATTTCTTATGATGGCAGTGAAAAGAAGTATTGTAAGATTAATTATGTTCTTAATGGCGGAGTATTTAAATCAAGAACTCCCGAATCCGGATTGATTTCCGGTGAACAAATTAAATTTTTAGGTTATCCAAGTAAGACAGGATATGTATTTGATGGATGGTATTCTGATTCAAAACTGAAGAATAAAGTGGAAATAGCTGACGGAAAGACATTGGCTACGGATGGATATGAACTGTCAAAAGATACTTTTAAAACAGATGTTTCTTTGTATGCGAAGTGGAAACTGGTTACTTATACGGTGAAGTTTGATTTTAATGCACCGGGGAATGAGAATGGGGACACAGTTAAGGGAACAATGTCTGACCAGACTCTTACATATAGTAAGGCAACTGCATTGAGAAAGAATGCATATTCATTTGCAAAATGGAAATTCACGGGCTGGAATACAAAAGCTGATGGTACGGGCGTGAAATATAAAAATGCAGCTTCCGTTAAGAATCTGGCTTCAGAACAGGATGCCGAAGTCACTTTATACGCCCAGTGGCAGCCACTGACCTATACTGTAAAATTTGATGGAAATACATCATACTTTGGCGGAAAAGTATCAGGCAAGATGCCGGCTGTAAAGTATTCATATTATACTGATCTGGGCAAAGTTCTTCCGACGAATAAGTTTACATGTCCGGGAATGACATTTATAGGCTGGAGACTTCAGTCAGACCGTGAGTCAGACCCTGAGGCTACACCGAAGATAGATGACGGTAATCCAAATATTTATGACATGGAAGAACTGGCAGCCAAAAACAAGAATGTTGTAACGCTGTATGCGGAATGGAAAAGAAATACATATACTTTGGAAATTTATGATAATGAATCTTCCGGCTATAAATCAGTAAAATTAGAGTCCGGTTATTCCTTGGCAGATGCATATAGGAAGGCAACAGGAAAGGAATTATCAAATATTGCGGCATATGCAGTTGTCAACAATTTCACAAGTATGCCGAACGGAAAAGGTACCAAATATACTATTAATTCTAAGATTAATTTGAAGGACGGAGACACATTAAAACTGTATTATACAAAGAAGTATGTTACACATAAACTTGAAGTCAATATGAACGGCGGCAAGGGCGGAATAAAGCTTCCAAAGACATATACTCATAATACAGCACCGTTTATTCTTGCACAGGCTGATAAATTACCAACCAGAGATGGGTACAAGTTCCTGTATTTTGATACCACAAGGGATGATCTTGATAAAACTAAGAATAAGATTAATGCAGGCGAGTATTTTGACCCCAAAGAATATGATAATAACAGTAAAATCGTGGCCAAATGGGAGGCTATAAATTACACAGTGGAATTAAATCCCGCATCAGCATCATACATAGAAGGGGTTTTGGAAGATAAATCTTCGCAGACCTTAGAAAATACAAAAATAATTACAGGTGATGTAGATTTTTATGATGAATCTACTAAAATACTTAACGGTACGTGGAAGCAGTATGATGACAAAAAATATTATTCCATAACAGGATGGAGTACTAAGGATAACGGTAAAGGCAAAGTATTTGCAAATATCAATAAGGTTCCGATGAAGGATTTGTACAAGTATGCCGATGCTGACGGAAAGATTAAATTATATGCAATATGGGCAAAGAATAAATACAATATCATTTATGACCTGGATGGAGGAACGCTGTCTTCAGCACCCAAAACATATACATATAATGAAAAGAAAGCGGTAAAAATCGGAACACCTAAGAAGGCAGGATATAAATTTGTAAAATGGCAACCAACTTACGGAATGGGATGTTTTGATTCCGACTTGGGTACTATTAAGGCAGGAGCTGACTGCAATATTAAATTGGTAGCGGTTTGGAAGGCAGTTGAATATACCGTTGTATTTAATCCTAACAGCAAAACGGCTGTTTATAAATCAGGCGAAACTAAATACAATAACAGAACATATGATGATTCGGGAGCAACCACAGATGTTGCTCAGTATACCAATCCGGGATATACTTTTGCAGGTTATAACACAAAAGCAAACGGGAAGGGAATTAGTCTTTCGAAGGATTTGACTTATTATACGTTTGATGGACTTTCGACCAAGGACGGTTCGACGGTAACCGTTTACGCCCAGTGGACACCTAATACATATAAGGTTTCATATAATTCAGTTGATCCTATTAGCAAGGGAGTTGTGAACTTTGTGAACTTTAGTGACTGGGTAAGCGGATATGCTTCAAATAACAACCCAAGTACTTACACATATGCACCAAAGGGAACGATTACTCTTAAGACTCCTGTTAAGTATGGTTATGTTTTCGAAGGCTGGTATGAGAAGTATGATCCGTCTTCCAAAACATTCTCCAACAAGGTAACCAAGATAGACCGAAGCGTGAATAAAGACGTTGTATTGTACGCTAAATGGAGAGTAAAATAAAGGAATAACTTAGCAAAGCACTAATAACGCACATGGTTCGATGAACTATGTGCGTTATGCTATAGTACTGTAGTCCACTAAAGAAATAAAGTACAGAAAGGCCTGTACTTATGCATTGCGAAACCAAAATGGAACTGCTGCCGACAGTGCAGAGAATTAAGACAGTATTGTGCAGATATTACTATAGGTTGTGCAGATATTACTTTTTGAATGGAATATCGTCGTGATATGATTCACCCAAGCAGGTAAGAGATGACAGCAAGGGTGAATTTTTTATTAAGGAGAAAGCAATGAGAAAAAGGGTAATAACAGGCGCAGCGGCAATAATGGCACTGATTTTAATTGGTTGTGGAGGAAATCAAAATACTACCGAAACAGCGAATCCGGAAGAGAATGTTACAGCTTCGGAAAATGAGGCAAATGTGGGAAATGGGGATCAGGAAGAGAATTATGTATTTCCCGACGGAGTGACGGTATCGGATTCCTATGAGAAATATGAAACGCAGGTTTCTTTTGGCAGAATTATGGATGACTGGTATGATGCGGATTATCAATGGATGTCAATTGATTCTCATACGGAATATCTTGCAGAAGAAGAGGGATATGATTTGGGCGACCAGATAACCATTTCACTGGCAACACCAAATCCATTGGGAGTTTTGGAAATGAGCATATGCAAGAAGGTAACCTATATTCACAACGAAGCAACAGGAGAATGGGAATTATCCAAAGAAGCCATAAAGACATGGAAGAGAGAAGATAAAAACAGACTGAACAAAACATCATGGAAGAGACATTTTGACGACGTAAGTGAACTTGAACCTCAATTGTTTGTTGAAGAGGGAGAGTCACTTATTCCGAAACTTGAAGCCGGCAAAGCTGCAGATTTTTATGCATACTTCAGAGACGATAACAGCTTTTTCACAATTAAGGTAAATCCTAACAGCGGAATTACCGATGAAACAATATTCTACACTGAAGGTACAGCAGACATTTACCTTGTGTATGAGGGAGAGACATATATGAAAACAGTTCATTTCGTTGAGGGCATAGTGACTGATAAAGGTCAGCTTCTCATAAAGCCTGAGGATGGTGAGGTGTATTTTGAACTTATTCCTGCCATGAATCTGATTTCTGAAGAAGAGATAAAGAATTTATAGAAAAAAATGGAAGAGTAACATTGGTTATTCTTCCATTTTTTTGTATAATATAGTTTGGTTTTGAATAAATTTTTTAGAAGGACAACAGTAGTGCAGGGCAAAACAGACAGTACAGATAAATTAAACAGGATTTCTTCCGCAGCGATTATCGGTGCGGGTGTTTTGCTGCGTCTTATATATGTGCTTCGCAGCACAATATATGACAGACAGTACGATATAGGAATGATAGACCTTGATGCCGGTCATACCGTAACGGGAGGCCATCTTGCCTACATTCAGTATCTGTACCATAATCTCAGACTGCCGGATATGGATCCGACGACAGTTTATCAGTTCCATCACCCACCGGTGCATCACTATATCTGCGCATTGTGGATGCGATTTCTGGGGCTGTTTATCAACAATACGGATATTCTGGAAGAGTCTATTCAGGTGATTCCATTTATATGTTCCTTGATTATATTGTACTGTGCGATAAGAATATTTAAAATGTTTGGCCTGACAGGCTTTGCCTTTAATGCAGCAACGCTGATTATATGCTTCCATCCGTCAATGATTCTTCTTTCGGGCAGTGTAAACAATGACTGTATGGCGCTGATGTTTACAATGCTTGTTATTCTTTCGATGATGAAATGGATAGATGAAAGGAAGATGCGGGACATTATCGCGGCAGCTCTTTTCCTTGGACTCGGAATATCTACAAAGCAGAACGTGGCGGAGTTTGCATTTCCCCTTGCAATCATTTTCCTTTGGGTGCTTATAAAGACCATTAAGGAGAAGGGTGATATTAAGGGACTTTTGGTGCAGTATGTTCTGTTCGGAGTAATCTCGATTCCGCTGGGAATGTGGTTCTACATAAGAAATCTTGTCAGATACGGTGTAAGCATTTTATGGGTATATGAATTGCCCACAGATTCATGGCAGTACACGGGCAATATTCCGGTTGTGAACAGATTTCTGTGGCCAATACCCTCGGAAATGATTGATAATCTGAAGAATTTCAAGATTGGATGCGGATATAATGTGTGGATGCAGCTTATGAGAACCTCGGTTCTGGGTGAGTGGGATATGGCTTCTGTAGGCAAAGGAATAAAGCTTATTGCTGTTTTGCTTATGCTGGCGGGGGCATTTGTTGCTGTGGTTGCATTTGCCTGCTTCTTAAGGTCCTTCCTGCCCGGGTATGTCAGAAAAGATGGGACGAAGATTAATCCCCTGTATAAAGTCCTTTTTGCCGGGGGATACATAGTTGTAATGATCAGCTATCTGCTGTTTGCATATCAGTACCCGCAACAGTGCAGTATGCATTTCAGATATATTGAGATAACATTGCTTCTTCCTACAGTGGGGCTGGGGCTTATATATGAAAAAGAACAGAAAAAGGGCTTGAAGATATTTAGATGTCTTTATCTGGGGGCTTTTTCACTGCTTAGTGTGGCAATGTGCTGCGTATGGAGCTTCATGTAATGATAAATGGTGAAAAGAATACAACAAAAAAGGGATTATTTCTGACAGGAGCAATTTCGCTTCTGGCTATGCTTGTTGTACTCTTTATTGACGGTTTTTATCCCTTTGGGACCGGTTCCGTGGCAGCGCTGGACCTTCATTCCCAATATATTCCGATTTTGTACCGCTTTTATGATACCGTAACCGGAGTAAAGAATATTGCTGTTGATTTTCATATCGGGGGCGGCCTGAATATGTATTCCGATACACTGACGGAACTGCTTAACCCCTTCAATTATGTGCTTTTTCTGTTTGGAAGAGCGGGTATTTATAAATCCGTTAACATTTTGCTGGTGCTGTACATCATGGCAGCATCCATGTCTGCGTATTTTGCCTTTTCGAAGTTATTTCCGAAAAATAATTTTGTATTAAATGTGATTCTTTCCCTTTCTTACGGAATGTCATATTTTAACGCATATCAGTATGAAATCATTCGCTGGTTATACCTTGTTGTACTGTTTCCTCTTTTTGTTCTGGCATTAATGAGAATGCTGGAAAAGGAGAAGCCACTTCTGTTTATTTTAATGCTGGGATACATTCTGATAATCAGTTTGCAGTTCGGAATTCAGTTATGCTTTTTCTCATTTGTTTTCAGTACCTGTTATCTTGTGAAGGAGAGTGGCGGAAAGCTTAAAGATATTTCCGGAAAGCGTTGTCTTATGACAGGCCTTTCCTTTATTGCTACTGTTCTGGTTTCCGGAATAGGGACTGTTCCGGCGGTGATAAATCTCATGGGAAGTGCCAGATCTGTTCAAAGTGATTCGATACTTTCCGTTATCTCACATCATGGTCTTGACAATATCCTTGAGCGACTTTTGGAAATATCAAGTCCGGTGTGTCTGGGCGTGTTTATAGCCTCAATTATGTTATTAAAGAAGGAAATGTGGGCAGTACTTAAAGTGCACAGAGAAGTTGCTCTTTGCTTCCTGCTCTTGCTTGTTACGGTTCTTTTGGAGCCTTCAAATCTTATGTGGCATCTGGGTTCATATCAGTGTTTCCCCGTAAGATACGGATATATTGTTTTGTGGTTGGAACTTATGCTGGTTTCGTGGCTTTATGAGACCTGCACAGCTAAATTGGCTGTCGGAGAAGAAAAATCATCCCTGTTTGAAAAAATGGTTTGCACTCCGGCGTTGACCGTTATTTGTGTGCTTTTGGGAGCTGCTCTTTGTGGCTTTGTATATATTAAACGCCTTATGTTTGCTCAGGCATTTGCAACCCTTGATATCAGTAAGATGTGCAGAAAGGAAACTGTTCTTGTTTATATTATTCTTCTGGGGTTGTCACTGGCAGTTGCATTTATATATGCAGGTATGTGCAGGGGCGGAAAAAAACTTTCGGATATCTGTCTGACTGTGCTGACTTCACTTGTGGGAATAATTTGGTTTATGGCAATTCTCTGGCCCCAGTCTTCGCCGGCAAGAATATCAAATGAAGAGGCTTATGCTCAGATGACGTCTTCTTCTGTTACGAAATCTGTTGAGCAGTACAGCGGCCATATAAAGGACGATATGAAGCTTCCTCTCAATTCGGCTCTTGTTACGGGAGAATATTCCATGAGTGCTTATGTACCCTCCGGAGAAGGTCTGGAATATGTGGAAGCCATGGGAAAGCTGGGGTATGAAACCCCATGGGTATCTGTTACCACCGGCGGTGGAAATGCGGTCAGTGACAGATTCCTTGGAATGGATGGTGAATATACCGGAGCTTTGGAAGTAACAAAGGATGAGTACGATTCCATCGGCTCTGTTGCGGATATTGTCGAACTGCAAAAGGACAGACAGCCCGTATCGATAGTATTTGATAACAGAAAAGCTCAGGTGAAGTTAAGTTCCTCACAGGGAGCAGATTATCTGCTTCTTCCCCTTGCATTCATTTCCGGCTGGAGCAGCAGTAAGGGGAATGTCGGCTCTTATCTTGGAGGCTTTCTTGCAATAGAAATGAACGGTGAAACCGGAGAGGTTGTTCTTGATTATTCCGTTCCCGGTTTGAAGGTCGGACTGCTTATTTCGGCTGTTGGTTTGATGCTTCTTGCATTCACTGTTTTTGGCGGCAAATGGGCCGGAAGCTTAAGCAGAGTGGCAAAATACCTGTATATCCCTGTGGTTGTGGCATTTGCAGTTATTGTGTATGTTCTTCCAAACCTGGGAATGCTTGTATTTATGGGAGCAAAGGCAGCGGGATACGATCTTTCACCATATCTTGAGACCTCAAAGAAAGCCGATGAAAATGTACATACCCTTCTGGCTCAGTCCATGGAGGAGGACGGTCTTCACGTACTTATCGGCTGTAACAATCTGTTGAACGACAAAGGGGTAAAGGTTACGGCTTCCGATGAGGAAAGCGCTGATTTCAGGGCTGCCAGAGCAGTTGACGGGGATATGGATTCAAGATGGTCTTCTGTAAATGACTGGGACAGCAACGACCATTTCCTTCAGGCGGATTTTAGGGAAATTAAGACAGTTAAGGCGGTTAATATTTGTTGGGAAAGAACCAATGCCTGTGCATATACTATTGAGGTTTCCGATGATGGTGAGAACTGGTCATGTGTAAGCGAGTTTAATGAACCGGCGCTCAGCAATCCACAGATTATATATTATGAGGACGGATTAAGCACAAGGTATCTCAGATTACATGTTACGCATGTGCTTAAGAACGAAGAGGATGCCTCTGTATATTATCAGAATATTTCTGTTAAAGAATTGGAAGTCTATGATGATAAATGTGACAGCTTTGTAATTGCAAAGCCCGAACTTTCGGCAGGCTATGACAGAACTGTTCCCATTTCGGAGGTTCCCAAGGGATATCGCCTCAAAGTTGGCGGAATCAATTATGATAATCTTTTAAATGAAGATAAATTTGCAGACACAGTGGGTTCTGTAGATATTTCACTGGGATATGAGCTTGGCTTTGAAGGAGAAAACTGGGATCTTCAGGGCTTTGAACTGACACTTCCGGCTTCGGATGGAAATGATGCGGTGGCATCCGCATTTCCATACAAGAATTTCTCTGTCAGAGAATGGGTGCCCGGTGAAGGTACTCTTTCAGCTTTGAATGTAACCCCGACAGAGAAGATTGATCCGGATATGGAAACTGCTCTTGGAAGCGAGGGCTATGAAATTGATGTTACAAAGAACGGAATCAACCTGATTGCGGCAGATGAACAGGGCTTATGCTGGGGAAGAGTTACCCTGGAAAAGATGCTTGCGGAAAATGAAAGCAGTATGCCCTGCGGTATTATTCGTGACTATCCGGAGTATGCCGTAAGAGGATTTGTTCTGGATGTGGCCCGACGCCCCATTTCAATTGACTTTTTATATAAGATTGTTGACGCCATGTCTGATAATTACATGAATACATTGCAGCTTCATTTTAATGATAATGCCATTATTACGGAAAATGAGTATGACGGTTCCGTTGAGGGAGCAAGGAAACTTTACAGTGCCTTTAAACTGGAATCTGAAATTTCTTCACGTAACGGAAATCTGACAAGTGAAGACTGTTACAGTGATGAGGATATAAAAGAACTTATAGAGTATGCAAAGAGCAAAGGCGTGGAGGTTGTACCTGAGATAGATACACCGGCCCACAGTATGGCCATTACAAAACTGTTTCCGGAGTATGGCTTCAGGGATTATCCGGAACTGGCGGATTCCCTTGATGTAACGAACCCTGAAGCAGTTGAATTTGCCAAGAATCTGTGGTCATATTATCTTAATGACAAGGACATATTTGATAACTGTGATACGGTTCATCTGGGAATGGATGAGTATTTCGGTGATAATGCGGCATATTCAAGATATCTTTCGGATATGTGTTCCTATGTGGGAGAAATCGCACCTGAAAAGAAGCTTCGCGTTTGGGCAAGTCTGACCTACAATGACGTTGATGTATCGTCTCTTTCTAAAAATATTGAGATGATGGTATGGAGGCCTATATGTGCTGACCCGCTTCAGACCTATAACGACGGTTTCGGAGTTATTAACTGTCTCAACAAAAACCTGTACATAATCGTTGACGGCGGACTGGACAGGATTGACGTTGATAATCTTATAAACAATTGGGAGCCGAATATTTTCAGGGATGACGGCGTGGATGAAACCATACCCAACTGGTCTCCCAGAATGCTTGGCGCATGCTATTGCATGTGGAACGATAATTATTGTAAAAATGGAACAGGACCTTCAGAGGATTCACTTTATGACAGATTTGAAGAGCCTATTGAAGTGTTGTCTGACAAATTGTGGAATCATTAGGTTGTAGGAGGAAAAAACTATGCCCGGTGGAATGGGTCGAGGCTTAGGCCCCAGAGGATTCTTGACTGAAGAAGAAAAGGCAAATATGCCGAAGGTTGACAAGAAACTGCTGCTTCGTATTTTTTCTTATATGAAACCGTACCTGTTGCAGTTTATTCTTGTTTTTGTTGTAATACTGATTTCTTCCGTAGTTGGCTTGTTGCCATCAATCATTACGGGACGAATTGTAGACGAGGCTCTTATAGGGGAGGATATGAAGCTTCTTATTAAGCTTCTTATAGCAGCCTTTGTTGCTTTGGCGGTTTCTCAGATTATCGGTGTTCTTGAGGGCTACATCAATGCCTGGATATCCCAGAGAATAATCTTTGATATGAAAAATCAGATGTATGATCATCTGCAGCATATGCCCCACAGCTTCTTCACTTCCGAGAAGCAGGGCGATATTATTACAAGAATGAATACGGATATCAGCGGTGTAAGCACTGTCATTTCCGGAACACTTTCAAGTATTGTAAGTAATCTTGCAACGGTTGTCACAACCCTTGTGGCACTGTTTTCAATGAGTGTGCCTCTGGCAGTGGTAGGAATTCTGATTATTCCTCTTCTTATTCTTCCAACCAAGAGCGTAGGAAAGACCAGATATAAGCTGGCTACTCTTACCCAGGAAAAAAATGATGAGTTGAACCAGATAATCAATGAGACACTTTCTGTTTCCGGCTCTGTGCTTGTGAAGCTTTTTACCAGAGAGCAGAAGGAGTATGACAATTTCGTTGCGGTAAATCAGGATGTTACCCGACTTTCCCTTAAGGAGCAGCAGAGCGGAAGATGGTTTGGTGTGGTATTGAGAATGTTTACCCAGGTGGGACCGCTTCTTATATACTTTGCCGGCGGTGTATTTATAATAAATAAGATTGATCCGAATCTGACAGTAGGTACGATAACTGCTATGGTTGCTCTTATTAACAGACTGTATATGCCTGTTCAGTCACTTCTGAATCTGGGAGTTGACTTTACAAGATCACTTGCTTTGTTTACAAGAATATTCGATTATTTTGATAAGGAAATAAAGATTCTTTCACCTGAAAACGGTAAGAAACCTGATGTTACGGATAAGCCTATTGAGTTTAAGAATGTTAAGTTCTCCTATGTTGAGGACAAACCGCTTCTGGAGGATATTACATTTACCGTTCCCGGAGGAAGCATGTATGCCATAGTAGGTCCTTCCGGTTCGGGTAAATCTACGGTAGTCAATTTTATTCCGAGACTATATGATGTACTTGGAGGAAGCGTTTCCGTAGCCGGAGTAGATGTAAGAGACTTCGACCTTACATACCTGCGTCAGCAGATTGGTGTTGTTACTCAGGATACATATCTCTTTAACGGTACCATCAGAGAGAATCTTCTGTATGCCAATGAAAATGCAACAGATGAGGATATTGAGAGAGCCTGCAAGATAGCAAGTATAGATGAGTTTATTCGTAATCAGCCGGAGGGTCTTGATACCGTTGTAGGTAACAGAGGTCTTAAGCTTTCCGGAGGAGAGAAGCAGAGACTGAGCATTGCCAGAGTTGTACTCAAGAATCCCAAGATTCTTATATTGGATGAAGCAACCTCCGCTCTGGATTCCATTTCCGAAAATGCAATTCAGGATGCCCTTGAGGTTCTGATGGAGGGAAGAACCTCCATTGTAATAGCCCACAGACTGTCAACTATTCTTAAGGCGGACAAGATAGTTGTTATCGCCGACGGACACGTGGCAGAAATTGGTACACATGAAGAACTTCTTACACATGAAGGAATATACCGAGATCTGTACGAAACACAGTTCAGACTTGTTCTTGATATGGAAGAAAAGGCAGGAGAAGACGAATAGATTATGTATGAATACGAAAGCAGAATCGGATTTAGCCGGTGCGACGTACATAAGAGGCTGACGATTGCGGGACTGATTGATATGTTTCAGGACTGTTCCACATTTCAGTCAGAGGATATAGGCTTTGGCTTTGATGTTCTTGAAAAGCAGGATATGGCCTGGGTAATTATTTACTGGGAACTTAATGTGGAGAAAATGCCATATCTGTGTGACAGGGTTACTGTGGGCACATTTCCCTATAAAATAGACGGATATTTTGCTCACAGGAATTTTTATATGAAGGATTCGGATGGCGAATTAATAGTTAAGGCCAACACTCTTTGGACCCTTTTGAATATGAAAAAGGGAACACCTGCAAGGATAAGCAAAGAACTTCGTAATGCCTATGACCTGGGAGAAAAGCTGGACATGACCTACAGCTCCCGAAAGGTGGAAATTCCTGAGGGAGAAGAAACTGCGATAACAGAGGGAGAGAGGATTGTCATTTCGCCTCTTCATCTGGACAGCAACAATCATGTCAATAATGGCAGATACGTCAAAATCTCTTTGGAGGCCGCACAGAATGCAGGCGCCCCGGAACAAATTGAAAGCCTGCGAATCGATTACAGAAAGCAGGCCGTGTTGGGAGACATTTTGGTTCCGAAGGTATACAGATGTGGCAGCAGTACTGTTGTAGCACTTACTGACGGAGCAGATATAATATATTCGGTTATGGAAATAAAAAGCTGTAGCCAATCTTAAGAAACAGGATAGAAGACAGGACCGATATTCATGGAAAAGGAATTTGACAGAAGAAAAAGCAACAGAGCATTTTTCTGGACACTACTGTTTATTGCCATAACAGTAGCGCTTATTATTGCGTTCTATTTTTTCTATATGAAGGGGATAAAGCAGACCACTGACAAGAAGGAATTTAAGGGCTATTATGTCATGATAACCGATGACAGGAAGTCCTCTTTTTATCAGGCTGTTTATTCCGGTGCTGCCAAGCGGGGTCAGGAATCCGGTATATATGTGGACCTTTTCGGAGATAATCTTCCTTCCGATTATACAAAGACAGACCTTATGAAAATGGCTATTTCTTCCAAGGTGGACGGAATTATAGTGGAAGCCGACGAATCGGAAACCATGACGGAACTGATTAATCAGGCTTATGATGAGGGAATTCCGGTTGTTACACTTATTAATGATAACACCCAAAGCAGAAGATGCAGCTTTGTGGGCGTAGGCGGCTACAATATCGGAAGAGAATACGGTAAGCAGATTAAGGAAATCTATCTTGAAAAACTGAAGGAAGACCCTTCCAAGTCTGTCAGCACCAATAACATTCAGGTGGCAATTCTTAATTCGACAAATCAGACCTCCGGACAAAATGTCATTGTTTCCGGTCTTCAGGAAACCCTGGAAAATGAGGTTGGAAAGGACACCTCCGTTGAGGTATCTCTTGTATCGGTAGATAACTCCAATGCATTTTCTGTTGAGGAATCGGTAAGAGACCTTTTTATCAATCAGGAGCTTCCCGATGTTATAGTTGCTCTGGATGAGCTGACAACCACCTGCGTATATCAGGCAGTTGTAGACTATAACGAGGTTGGAAATGTAAGAATTTTGGGTTATTACAATTCCGATACAATCAACAATGCAATAAACAGAGGAGCAATTTATTCAACCATTCTCGTTGATACGGCGCAGATTGGAGAATATTGTGTTGATGCTCTGAAGGAATACAACGAAATGGGTGCAACAAGCCAGTATTTTACGGCGGACGTTGAACTTATCAACAGGAGCAACGTTGCACAGTATATGAAGAAGGAGGAACCGGATGATGAATAAATTCTGGGATCTTCCCCTTCGAAAGAAAATAAGCAGCATCTATATTCTTGCCAATATTCTTGTGTTTTTCGTTAACATTTTCCTGATTATCGGTATTAACAGCATGTCCCTGGAAATGGATATGGTTTACCAGGATAACAGAACACTGAATGAATTATCCGCTGCCCTTGACAGGGTTCAGGACAGTATGACTGCCTACCTTAATTCCAAGACCAGTGATTCGCTGGAGGAATATTACAGAAGCGATCAGGAATACAGTTCACTGGTTCAGAATCTTGGTGACGACGTTACGGATATGTCATTTGACAGAATGGAACGCAATATCAAGAAAATGAGTGAGAACTATCTTGATATAGTAAGGCAGACCATTGAGGCCAAGCGAGGCAGAAACGTTGAAAAATACAGAGTAAGATACGAGTCTGCAACGGAACAGTATAATTATATTTCCAATTACATAACAGCGCTTAACGAGGAGCAGTTCAAGAATAACTCCCAGCATTACAGCAAACTGGAGAAGGATTTCAAGACATTTGAAAGAATCAGTATTTTGGTAATGACTTTTGTTATTGTGGGAAATGTTGTTATCATCATTAATCTTGTGGGAAGGATTATCAATCCCCTTGCCAATCTGGCTCGTACGGCAGATGAATTGGCAGAGGGAAAACTGGATACACCTCTTATGGATGTAACCTCCAAGGATGAGATAGGTGTCGTTACCGGTGCATTTAACAAGATGGTTGAAAGCATCAGGGATTACATCGAGAAGTTGCGAAAGAGTATGGAGGTCGAACGTGATCTGAAGGAGAAGGAGCTTATGATGGAAACCCATCTTAAGGATGCCCAGCTCAAATATCTTCAGGCACAGATTAATCCTCATTTCCTGTTTAATACTCTTAATGCGGGCGCTCAGCTGGCAATGATGGAGGGGGCCGACAGAACCTACGAATATGTTCAGACAGTGGCGGATTTCTTTAGGTATAATGTTAAGAAGCAGGATAAACCTGTTACAATCGGCGAGGAGGTAACCCTCGTTGACAACTATATCAATATTCTGAATGTACGTTTCTCGGGAGATATTCATTACGAAAAGCAGGTGGATAACAGACTTCTTTCCGCGGAAATGCCCAGCATGATTTTGCAGCCCATTGTTGAGAACTGTGTAAATCATGGTATTCGCGAAATGGGTGACAGGGGAGTGGTTACTCTCAAGGTGTTCAGAAGTGAAAAGAACATTGACATTACAATTAAGGACAACGGAAAAGGAATGAGTCCGGAAACCATTGAGCAGATTCTCTCGGGAACCTTTGCCGGGGATGCAAGCAAGAAGGAATCCAACGGAATCGGAATGGACAATGTAATTGCCAGAATCAGACTATTTACCAATGAAAAGGATTCAATAGAGATAAGAAGCGAAGGCGAAAATATTGGAACGGAGATAATCCTTCACATACCTTACAATATGGAGAACGAAGATGTATAAGATAATGCTGGCTGACGATGAAGGTATCGTTATTGACGCACTTAAATTCATAATAGAAAAAGAATTCGGCGACGAATGCGTAGTGGAATTTGCAAAGACAGGCAGAAGTGTAATCGAACTTGCGGAGAATTTCCGTCCGGATATTGCGGTTATGGATATTCAGATGCCGGGTATCAACGGAATCGAAGCCATGAAGGAAATCCGAACATTTGCAAAGAGCACCGTATTTATTGTCATGTCTGCATATGACAAATTTGATTATGCCAAGGAAGCCATTAAGCTTGGAGTTATGGAATACATCACCAAGCCAATGGAGCGTACAAAAATTGTTGCTGCCCTGAAAAATGCAATGCGTCAGATTGATGCCGACAGAGAAAAGAGAAGTAATGAGCTTATAATCAAAGAGAAGCTTGAGACAGTTGAGCCCATTATCGAAAGCGGACTTATATATAATATCCTTTTAAAGGATCAGTTTGCGGAGGATATAGAAAGCTATAAAACAATTCTTGGTATGGAGGACAACTACGGATATATGCTGGCGGTTGTCTGCGGTGACGAGCAGCAAGGAAATCGTATGACCAATGCCATAGGAAGCAGTGTTCGTATTTCGAACAGATATAAGGAAGTAAGAGAAAATCTGAAGGAGTATTTCAAATGCGTTGTGGGAACGGTTATGGCCAACAAGATAGCGGTTCTTGTACCCTGTTCCGAAAGCAGCGAGGATTATAATGAAAGAATAGAGCTTATAAACAGGGCAAGAGAGCTGGCAAGAACACTTCGCAAGAAGACAGATATTAGCTTTAGAATAGGAATTGGAAGCATCAGGGAACTTGGCAACATGAGTGAGTCCTATCAGGAAGCGCTGCGTGCCCTTGCGACCACTACAGGGTCCGTTGCTCACGTAGACGACCTTCCAATCGGCTGTGAGTACGAGGAGAATTATCCGGTTGATCTTGAAAACAACCTGTTTGTACAGATTGAAAAGGGAGATGACAGTGGAGCTGTTTCCACTGCAGACAATTATTTTGGGTGGATGAGCGAAACAAACGGAGAGAATCTTATGGCAATAAGACTGAAGGTTCTTGAGTTTGCCCTGAGAGCGGAAAGAATAGCTTATCTCAACGGTGGACAGACATACCGATTTACCTCCAGAGACGATTATCTGCCACAGATTATGAGTATGGATAATCTTGATTCCCTTAAGAAATGGTTCCTGGATAAGATAACTGAGGCCGTAAGAAACATCCAGAACAAACAGGAGGAAAAATCCTCAAGTATAATCAGTCAGACAAAGGAATATATAAAGACACATTATTCGAAGGACATTTCACTGGATGATGTTTCAAGACAGGTTAATATATCTCCTTACTATTTCAGTAAGATATTTAAGGAAGAAACAGGTGAGAACTTTATTGAGTATCTTACCAATATCAGGATAGACAAAGCGAAGGATCTTTTGAGAAACACAGAATATTCCATGAAGGAAATCTGTACCATGTGCGGATATGCGGACCCGAATTATTTCAGCAGAACCTTCAGGAAAAATGTAGGTGTAACACCAACCGAGTACAAGGAAGGAAAGAACAGTGAAAGTTAAGAAACTGATTAGTGTATTACTTGTTTTTACCATGATGTTGTGCCTTGTTGCCTGTCAGCCTCAGGAAAGCGGTAAAAATGAGAAGGAGCAGCCACAGGACGAAAGAACACAGATGCAGATAGGTATGAGCTTTGACTCATTTGTCATTGAAAGATGGCAGCGTGACAGAGATGTATTTGTGTCAATGGCCAAGGAACTGGGAGCCGAGGTTAACGTCCAGAATGCCAACGGCGATATCGAAGAACAGAAGAAGCAGATAGAGTATTTTATCGATAAGGGAATGGATGCAATTGTAATAATCTGTATCGATTCCGACAGTCTTGCGGATACGGTGAAGAAGGCAAAGGATGCCGGTATTAAGGTTGTTGCTTATGACAGACTGATTCATGATGCAAATGTGGATCTGTACGTTTCCTTTGACAACTACGAGGTTGGAAATCTGATGGGAACTGCTTTGGCTGACAACGGGATTGCAGGTGGAAATGTTGTTATCCTGGGAGGTGCTCCCGCCGATGATAACGTACCGCAGGTTGAAGCAGGCTTTAGAAAGGTTATGGATGAGAATGGTGTTACCGTTCTTGACGAGATGCATTCCGACGGATGGAGAGCAGAGCTTGCAGGGGATTATGTGTACAATCATCTCGATATTATAGAACAGGCCGATGGAATTATGTGCGGTAACGATAACCTGGCAACAGCGGTAGTACATGCTCTGGCAGAAAACCGATTGGCGGGAACAAAGCTTGTTGTCGGTCAGGATGCGGACCTGGAGGCCTGTCAGCGAATAGTTGAGGGAACACAGGTTATGACCGTATATAAGCCGGTAGAAAAGCTAGCCGGAAGAGCTGCTGAGTGTACCGTTAAGCTGATAAAGGGTGAATCCATAGCCGGCACCGATGTGGTGACAGCCAATGACGGTTCCTACGAAGTACCCTATGTAAAGCTCAATCCAATAGCTGTTACGGAAGAGAATATGAACGATGCAATCATTAACAGCGGTTTTCATATGAAGGAGGATGTATATCTGAATGTGCCTTCAAAGATGCCTAATTAGTGCTAAACAATAATTGAATAGTATTATTTTAAGGAAATGACCGTGCTCGTACAAAAAAGTGCTAGTGCGGTCATTTTTTATGTTAAGCGAATCTAAAAAATGTGAAGAATGTTGTAAATTATTCCTATTTTTTTCGTGTTATTCTGCTACTGTAAGCAATAAAACTATTCTTTAGGGAGGGAAAAAAAGAATGAAGAAAAAGCTTTTAGGCGCATTATTAGCATTATCAATGGTAGCTTCTCTGCTCGTTGGTTGTGGCGGCGGAAATGCAAACTCTAACAAAGTTGGTGTTTCAATGCCTACAAAGGATCCCCAGAGATGGAACCAGGATGGCGCAAACATGGAATCTCAGTTAAAGGCAGCTGGTTACGAAGTTGACTTACAGTTCGCTGCTAACGATGTTTCTACACAGGTTTCTCAGATTGAGAACATGATTAACTCAGGATGTAAGGTACTTGTTATCTCTGCAATCGAAGGTGATTCACTTGGTACAGTTCTTGCACAGGCTAAGGAAAAAGGCGTATCTGTTATCGCATACGACCGTCTTATCATGAACTCTGACGCTGTTAACTACTATGCAACATTTGATAACTACATGGTAGGTACAAAGCAGGGCGAGTACATCAAGGAACAGTTAGACCTTGACAACGCTGCAGGTCCTTTCAACATCGAGCTCGTTACAGGTGATCCCGGTGATAACAACGCTAAGTTCTTCTTCAATGGTGCTATGGATGTTCTTAATCCTTACATTGAGTCTGGTAAACTTGTTGTTAAGTCTGGTCAGACAGACTTCGATACAGTTGCTACACAGGGTTGGGCAACAGAGAACGCTCAGAACAGAATGGATGCTATCATCGCTGCTAACTACGCTGATGGTACACAGTTAGACGCTGTTATGTGCTCTAACGACTCAACAGCTATGGGTGTTACAAACTCTCTTACAGCTAACTACACAGGCAACTGGCCAATCATTACAGGTCAGGACTGCGATATCGCTAACGTTAAGAACATGATCGCCGGCAAACAGTCTATGTCAATCTTCAAGGATACACGTACACTTGCAGAGCAGACAGTTAAGATGGTTGACGCTATCATGAAGGGTACAGAAGCACCTGTTAACGATACAGAGACATACGACAATGGTACAGGAATCATTCCTTCATACCTTTGCGAGCCAGTATTTGCAGACGTTAACAACTATGAAGAATTGTTAATCAAGTCTGGTTACTATACAGCTGATCAGCTTCAGTAATCCGAACTTTTTAACTCATTAGTTAATAGGGCAGGCGGGTTTTGACCCGCCTGTCTTAATGAAAAGGCAAAGCGTCTTTTGGACGTAAACAATTGGGAGGGATACAATTGGCTAACATATTACTTGAAATGAAAAATATAACCAAAACATTCCCCGGCGTAAAGGCACTTGATAATGTTAATTTAAAGGTGGAGCAGGGAGAAATCCATGCACTTGTCGGCGAGAACGGTGCCGGCAAATCTACTTTGATGAATGTATTAAGCGGTATTTATCCTTTCGGTTCATACGAAGGTGACATTATTTATAATGGAGAAGTGTGCAGGTTTAACCATATTAAGGACAGTGAACAGAAAGGTATAGTTATTATTCACCAGGAGCTGGCTCTTGTTCCTTATATGACTATAGGCGAGAACATGTTCCTCGGTAATGAAAGAGGAAGTAATTATAAAATTGACTGGAACGAGACGTACGACAAGGCAGCAGGATATCTTAAGGAAGTAGGCCTTAAGGAATCACCCCGTACGTTGATTAAAGATATAGGTGTTGGTAAGCAGCAGTTGGTTGAGATAGCAAAGGCACTTGCAAAGAATGCCAAGCTTCTTATCCTTGATGAGCCCACATCATCACTTAACGAAGAAGATTCGAGAGCATTGCTTGATCTGCTCTTAAAGTTTAAGCAGGATGGTTTGACATCAATTATCATAAGCCACAAGCTTAATGAAGTAAGTTACGTTGCAGATAAGATTACAGTAATCCGAGACGGTTCAACAATTGAGACACTTGATAAGACAGTGGATGATGTATCCGAATCAAGAATTATCAAGGGCATGGTTGGACGAGAGATTGAAGACCGTTTTCCTAAAAGAGATAAATCGGTTCTTTTAGGCGATGTCATGATGGAGGTAAGGGATTGGAATGTATATCATCCGCTCTATCGTGAAAGAAAGGTAGTAGATCACGTTGATTTTAACGTAAGAAAAGGTGAAATCGTCGGTATTGCCGGACTTATGGGAGCCGGAAGAACAGAATTTGCAATGAGCCTGTTCGGAAAGAGCTACGGAGACAATATTAGCGGACAGTTATTTATTAACGGTGAAGAAGTTCATCTTAATACTGTAAAGGAAGCAATTGCTCATAAGCTTGCATATGTTACAGAGGACAGAAAGGGCAACGGCCTGATCCTCAGTAATCCAATAAGTATTAATACCACACTTGCCAATCTGGATGGCGTCAGCAATCATTCTGTAATTGATAAGCATAAAGAATACGCTGTTGCTGTTGAGTATAAGGAAAAACTTAAGACAAAATGTCCGACGGTTGAACAGAATGTAGGCAACCTGAGTGGTGGAAACCAGCAGAAGGTTCTCCTTGCCAAGTGGATGTTTGCAAATCCGGATATCCTTATTCTGGATGAGCCTACGAGAGGTATTGATGTAGGTGCCAAGTATGAAATCTATTGTATTATGAACCAGCTTGTTGCTGAAGGAAAGTCGGTTGTAATGATATCATCCGAAATGCCGGAAGTACTTGGTATGTGTGACAGAATATATGTCATGAACGAAGGTAGAATGGTTGCGGAGCTTGGAGCTGACGAGGCTTCACAGGAAGTAATCATGTCACATATTATTAGAGATTCAGCAGAAAGGGAGAAAGCAGTATAAAATGAATGAACAAAAAACTAATGTTTCGGAATTTGTAAAAAAGTATACGATGATTATCGCCCTTGTGGTAATAACCATCTTCTTTACGGCTATGACAGGCGGAACACTTCTGCTTCCAATGAATGTCAGCAGTTTGATTTCGCAGAATGCATACGTATTTATCCTGGCAACAGGTATGTTGCTTTGTATTTTAACCGGTGGTAACATCGATCTTTCCGTTGGTTCGGTTGTATGTTTCGTCGGTGCAATCGGTGCGGTTCTTATGGTTGAAAAGGGAGTTGGAATGATACCGGCTATTTTGATTATGCTGGTTGTCGGTACAGCAATCGGTGCTTTCCAGGCATTCTGGATTGCATATGTTCGTATCCCTCCTTTCATTACAACTCTTGCAGGTATGCTTGCATTCAGAGGACTCAGCAATGTAGTTCTCAACGGTATGACAGTTTCAATCACAGGTGAAGAAACATTCGTAAGAGTATTCGGTGGTGGTGCTGATTGTTATATTCCTGATTTGTTCCATATGGAAGGCTTTAACCTTACATGCTTCCTCGTTGGAGCAATAGCAGTTGCAATCTTTGTTGCTATTCAGGCTGTTAACATGAAGAAGAGAGCAAATAACGGTTATGACGGAAGCCAGACATCAGAAATAGTAAAGACTGTTCTTATCAGTGTTGTAATCCTTGCTTTCAGCTTCAGACTTGCTCAGCACAAGGGTATTCCTACAGTTCTTATCTGGGTTATTATTGTAATCGTTGTTTACGGATACATTACAAGCAATACAACAGTCGGACGTTACTTCTACGCAGTAGGTGGTAACGAGAAGGCTACAAAACTTTCAGGTATCGATACCAATAAGGTATACTTCCTTGCATATACAAACATGGGTCTCCTTTCAGCACTGGCTAGTATGGTTACAATAGCACGATTCACATCTGCTCAGCCTACATACGGTCAGAACTATGAAATGGATGCTATCGGTTCCTGCTTTATCGGTGGTGCATCTGCATACGGTGGAATCGGTACGGTTCCCGGCGTTATCATCGGTGCTACATTGATGGGTATCATCAACCTTGGTATGTCACTTATGGGCGTTGACCAGAACATGCAGAAGGTTGTTAAGGGTGCAGTTCTTCTTGCAGCAGTTATCTTCGATGTTGTATCTAAGAGAGGAAAATTCATCGCAAAGGATTAATATATACTTTGCAGGATACAAAAAGGGTCCTTCGGGGCCCTTTTTATTTTGCAAAAACATATAGAATAAAAACCGATGGTGTAGTAAAATTTAAGGATATATAAGCAATTGATAATGTGGGCATTACAAAGAACTTTTGCTTGGGGGACTTATGAAGAAAAAAATAGCAATATTGGGTAACGGATGGTATAACAAAGGTTTAATGGATATATATATCGGTATGAGAAAGTATGCCGAGTGCAGAGGAATTGATTTGTATTTCTTTCTGACTTATTCACAGTTCCGTGAGACCAAGGAGTATAACAACGGCGAGTTTAATATTCATCGCCTGCCAAACTTCAAGGACTTCGACGGAGTTGTTTTTGTGCCAGGTTCTATCAGCTCGATGCAGGAAGTGGAGCGGGTAAGAAAGCAGCTTGTCAGTGACCATATTCCGGCAGTATCAGTGGGCATGGAACTGGAGGGCTTGGGTTTTGTATCCTGCGATGATTACAAATCCATGAGAATTATGTGCGAGCATATCCTGTCAGAGCATGATATCGGTTCTGTTGCCATAATAGCCGGTCACAAGGACAGTGATGAATCAAACATGAGAGTGAAGGCCATCACAGATTCCTTTTCGGAGAAGGGAATCACAATTGATGAGCAGAATATATATTATTGCAACTGGGATATTTCGGTTGTAAAACGTGTAACAGAGAAGTTTATTACAAAAAAAGGTCGGTTGCCGGATATAATAATGTGTGCCAACGATTACTGTGCGATGACGGTATGCCTTACTCTTGCAGAAGCTGGGTATTCCGTTCCGGAAGATGTTCTTGTTACAGGCTTTGATAATGTGGACACGGCCCGTGCATTTTCACCTTCCATTACCACTTTGTCGCAACCAAATGAAAGAATAGGCTATGATTGCTTGGATCTTCTTTATGAGATGGCAGAAACAGGTGAGGTGGGCAGACGAGAGTGCCTTTGCGAACTGGTTAAAGGTGAAAGCTGTGGTTGCGGCGATTTGGAGCAGGCTGATAAGGCCAGAAGAAAACTGGCAAATGACAGTTTTATTGCCTCAGAGAATATTATTAATTTTGAATGGGTTAATAACAGTATAGAAAACACCATTTTTAAGACAAAGAAGTTTGACGAGCTTTCGGGAGCTTTGCAGAACCATTTCCAAAGAGCGCATGATTATGAGGGAGAGGGCTTTGCGATTGTGCTTGAGCATACTTTCAGGCAGAATATTTATTCCAAGGAAACAGACCTTAAGTCGGTAGGATTTGGCAAAAATATGGAAGTGCTTGTGGGAGTTGATGAGGAAGGCGTCTATTCCGAACAGTTTTTTGACCCGTGTAAGCTTGTGCCGCATTATGAGGATGACGGAAAAACACATACATATATGTTTGCTTCACTTCATTCAAAGAATAATATTTTCGGATACATTGTTTTTAAGGACCAAATGCAGCATATGGTTGACAGATCTTTGTACGCTTATGTAACAAGACTCGGTGAAGTATTTGAAAAGTATCGAAAGACTATGCGGCTTGATATGGTCAACTCGGAACTGATGGAATTGTCCGTAAAGGATTCGTTGACAGGTCTCTATAACAGACTGGGCTACGAAAATGTAGTTAAGCCAAGATTCGATGAGATTCACTTACTTGGAAGAAAGAACGCTATTCTGTTTCTTGATATTAACAGAATGAAATATATTAATGATAATTTTGGACATATGCAGGGAGATATGGCAATACGGGTAGTTGCATCGGTTATCTCTGAATGCATCAGTAACGACTGGATGGCTATACGATACGGTGGAGATGAGTTCCTGATTGTAGGGGCTTGTGAGGATGAGCAGTCACTTCAGTATATATGCGAGAGGTTAAGCAGTACGGTTGCCAGAAGAGGCGAAGAGATGAAACTTCCGTATAAACTCTCAGCCAGTGCGGGCTACATGCTTTCACAGCCTTATGATGAGAGGACTATCGAGGAGTATGTCAGCATGGCAGACGAATATATGTATAAGAGAAAAAAGCAGACATATGACGAAGAATTGGGCGATGAGCCGACAGAGAGGTAATAATTATGGCGTATGAATTGGAAGAAGCAAAAAAACTTGTTATTGATGCGGGCTTAAAGCTGCAGGAGGAAGGACTGATTGTAAGGACATGGGGAAATATAAGTGCGAGAGTCAGTGATACGGAGTTTGTTGTTACCCCCAGCGGAAAAGCATACAATACTCTGACGCCCGAGGATATTGTGGTGGTTAATATCAAAAAGTGCACTTATGAAGGAGAGGTTAAGCCTTCTTCCGAGTGTGGAATACATGCGGATGTCTATGCCGCCAGACCTGAAGTTAATTTCGTTATTCATACACATCAGGTATATGCTTCGGTAATCAGTATTCTCGGTAAGGATATTGAACTTTCAAGCGAGGAGAAGAATTTCCTCGGAGACAGAATCCCATGCGCTCAGTACGGAATGTCTTCTTCTCCCAAGTTAAGAAAGCAGGTTAAGAAGGCACTTAAGAAATCTGTGGGCTGCAGTTCAATGCTGCTTCGTAATCACGGAACCCTTTGCATGGGAACTGATTTTGATAATGCGTTTGAAATCTCATCAGTTCTTGAACAGGTGTGCAAGTACCATTATGAGAAACTCATAAGCGGCTTTGATACGATAAACCTTGCAAGAGAGGAAGTGTCGGGTGCCGGGGACGCAGCATCTGCAGGTGTTGTAGCAGAATTGGCGGAGGAAGCAGTGACAGACGAAAATACAGAAGTTGTGGCAGTGACCGGGTCAGCAGAGGCAGAAACAGTTGAAAATGCTACAGAGGCAGCAGATGCTGATAATGAAGCGGTTCTTGATTCGTGGTTTGAAGCCGATGAGAGCGATCTGAAGGGTGGATATGTTGATTACGGTACAAGTAAGATTGAGGGTAATGAAATAACACTTACTCTCGGTGAGAAGGAATATACATATCATCTCGGTGATAAGAAGCCTATTTCCAGAAGTATATTTAAGAGAAGTGCCAACAAGATTGCACTTATTCATTCCAAAATATATGAAGACAGAGGAGTATCATTTATCTATCATGTTACTCTTCCCAACATTGTAGATATCAGTAAGAAGGTACAAAAGGGATTTGTTCCTTATCTTGACGATCAGGCTCAGATAGTTGGCGATTATACAAAGCTTGTTGGAAAGATTGGAAAGAAGCCTCATTTTGAATCGGGAAATGCCATTGCCAAGGGACTTAAAAACTGCGGTGCAATTCTTATTGCGGGCCAGGGTGCATTGTGCGCCGGCAATTCCATGGATGACCTTGAGGCAACTGCTTATATTCTTGAGAAGGGCTGTATGGCAGCCAAACTTGCTCTTTGCCAGGCTGAGGCAGAGTCGGTTCCGGGAAGAATAGCAAAGAAGGAAAGAGAATTCTATACAGAGTCCTATTCAAAATTGAAATAGTTTTGCAGAAAAAGCATGGATAAGGAGAACATATGAAAAAGGGAAAGATAGCATATAATTCGCCGGTAATTCTTACATTTGCGGCAATATCGCTGGTTGCACTTATTTTAAATTATATTACCTTTGGATTTACCAATAAATTATTGTTTTCGGTATACAAATCCTCATGGGGAAATCCTTTGACATATCTAAGGCTTTTTACTCATGTTCTGGGACATGCCGATGTATCTCATTATATGAGTAATATGATGCTGTTTCTGATACTCGGTCCTGCTATCGAGGAAAAGTACGGAAGCCGTAATACCCTGGTGATTATAGCTGTTACCGCATTTATTACAGGTATATTAAATTGTCTGTTGTTCCCCAGAACTGCTTTGCTTGGAGCAAGTGGTGTGGTATTCTGTTTTATAATTCTGTCATCCATGACATGCATAAAGGATGGAAAGATTCCGCTGACACTTATTGTTGTAGCGGTTTTATATATCGGACAGGAAGTGTTTAACGCTATAACAAAGTCTGACAACGTATCTCAGTTCGGGCATATTATCGGTGGTGCCTGCGGATGCGGAATGGGTTATGCGTTTGATAAACTCAAGATAAAGAAGAAATAATAAAGAGACAGGTTGGATATGCTGGAATTAAGAAACATTTCATATGAAGTAGAAGACAATAAAGAGATAATAAAAAATCTTAGCGCAACATTCGAAAACGGATTTATTGCCATTACGGGACCAAACGGAGGCGGAAAGTCTACGCTGGCCAAGATTATAGCGGGAATAGTAAAGCCTACCTCCGGGCAGATACTGTTTAACGGAGTTGATATTACGGATATGTCTGTGACGGAAAGAGCAAATCTCGGAATCAGTTATGCTTTTCAGCAACCGGTAAGGTTTAAGGGGCTTACGGTTAAAGATTTGCTGACGCTGGCGGCAGGAAAAGATACAACTGTTACGCAGGCCTGCAAATTCCTTTCTGAAGTGGGACTGTGCGCAAGAGATTATATTGACAGAGAGATTAATTCTTCACTGTCGGGAGGCGAATTAAAAAGGATTGAGATAGCCATGACAATAGCAAGAGAGACGCCGTTGTCAATATTTGATGAACCTGAAGCCGGTATTGATTTGTGGAGCTTTAACAGCTTAATAAAGGTATTTGAAAAGCTTCATGATAAGGTTAACGGGCTGATACTTATCATTTCCCATCAGGAAAAGATATTGAATATTGCGGATCAGGTTGTTGTCCTTGCAGGCGGACAGATTCGCGCCATGGGAACAAAGGATGATGTTCTGCCCCAGCTTCTTGAGGGTGAAACCATGGGAACCTGTAATGCACTTGCGGATTAATAAAGAAAATTACCTGTGGTGTAGGAAAGAGAAATAGATTATGGATGCAATACAAAAGAATCTTTTGGCTGAGGTTGCCGATATTCATGAGGTTCCGGAGGGAGCCTACAATATTCGAACCAACGGAGAACTTGGCGGAAGAAATACAACAGCTAATATTGATATAGTGACAAAGGAAGACAAATCCGGAATTGATATTATCATCAAGCCGGGAACGAAGCACGAAAGTGTGCATATTCCGGTAATTATCAGTCAGACAGGTATGACTGAGATGGTGTACAACGATTTCTTCATCGGGGAGGATTGTGATGTTACTATCGTTGCCGGATGCGGTATTCATAACTGCGGAGATCAGAACTCGGGACATGACGGAATTCATACCTTTCATATAGGAAAGAATTCAAGGGTAATATATATAGAAAAGCATTACGGAGAGGGTGATGGCAACGGGCAGAATATTATGAATCCCACAACCGTGGTTAATCTTGATGAGGGTGCTTACCTTGAAATGCTGACAACCCAGATTAAGGGTATCGATTCCACCAACAGAGTAACAAAGGCAAAGGTTGGAGCAGGAGCGACATTGATTGTAAAAGAAAAGATAATGACACACGGACAGCAGGTTGCCACAACCGATTTTACAGTTGATCTTGAAGGGGAGAATTCAAGCGCAAATGTTGTTTCACGTTCTGTGGCAAGAGATAAATCACGGCAGGAATTTGTATCGTCAATTAACGGTATGACAAAATGTAACGGACATACCGAGTGTGATGCAATACTTATGGATGATGCCGTGGTTACGGCGGTTCCCAAGCTTACTGCAGCCAATATAGACGCAAGCCTGATTCATGAGGCTGCCATAGGAAAGATTGCGGGAGAACAGCTGATTAAGCTTATGACACTCGGACTTACAGAGGCTGAGGCAGAGGAGCAGATAATTAACGGATTTTTGAAATAGTTTTGGAAAAGAAAAGTGATATTTCGGTGAAAAAACTGAAAGAGGGATGGGATGATTAAAAACCTGATATTTGATGTGGGCAATGTGTTATTTCATTATCGCTGGCTTGAAGCGCTTATGGATACGGGTATGACACAGGAACAGGCTGCCGAGGCCGGACCCAAAATATTTGATGAGACACCGCTTTGGAGAGAATTTGATGCGGGTAATATTGATTTGCCGGGTATTATTGAAGGATATGGAGAACTGTTTCCGGAGTTTAAGGATAATATAGCGGAATTTATTACCAGAGCCGAAAGGATGCCCATTGACAGACCTGAGGTCTGGGAAAAGATGAAGCTTCTTAAGGACAAGGGTTACAGAATATATCTGCTGAGCAATTATTCGGATTATCTTTTTAACAGACATACCGAAGGAAAAGCATTTTTGGATTATATTGACGGAAGAGTGGTATCCTACGAGGTGCATGTTACAAAGCCTGACAAGGAGATATATGAGATTCTTCTTTCCAAGTATGATTTGAAGCCTGAGGAATCGTTATTTTTCGATGACAGAGAAGAGAATGTGCAGACGGCCGTTTCACTTGGAATAAGCGGATGTGTGGTAAAAAGCAGAGAGCATATTAATAAAGAGTTGGAAAGCTTGTTGTATTAATTTTCAGGCTTTTATTATATGGGAGAATAGATTTATGCGAATAGGTTTTGGCGGAAAAAATGTGTGGGCCAAGAAAATATGTGTGACTGTATTCGTTCTTCTGTATCTGTTTGTATTTGGAACAAGTGAGGCATATGCGGCAAATGCCATAAAAGAACCGTCAGACTTTACATATGCCGATAAAGCAAAATGGGCGAATGAGGATTATTATTCTTCGTACAGTCTGTGCGGCGGAAGAGAACAAAAGGTTCTGTTCGGACATGTAAAAGATAATCCTTCCGTAAGTCAGTCCTGGTATATTGCCGGATATGAACAAGACGGACTTGTTTTGATATGTGATCCGACGCAGCCACTGGCAAATGACTTCCAATTTGATTTACAAGCCTGTGATTTATACAGAACAAAAGCAGATTTTGCTTTAGTAACTTATCTTAAGGGAGAGGCACTTACGGAGCATTTTACGGAAGAAGAATTGGCGAGGATAAAAAGCGTTAATTGTCTGGATAACAGTTATACCGCTGTATATCGTGATGTAAAGCTTTATCCCGCTACCAGCGGCAAAAGAAGTGAATTTGACGAGTATGAATGGGACCTGCACAAGGATATTTTTGTAGGTAGGAAGAACCAGTTTCGTATTTCACTGTCGCCGGGAAACATTTTTGATACGGGAGAGGAATTCTGGCTTTGTGATACATATATATCCTATTTTGGGTTTCCTGGTTATATTGAGAGTGCTTTATTGGCAATACCGGGCGCCAATATATCTCATGACGTTGTAACTGCCCAAAAGGCGGTTGTTCCGGCATGCCATATCGATATGACCTCAGTGCTCTTTGCATCCCTTGCACCGGCGGTGACAGCCGGCGATACCTGTACGGATTTGAACTCAGATGAGACAATGACGCTTAGATTTGATTCCGCAAAAGATGAGGCGGGAAATACTACAGACGAGAAGATTTCCGCCAGGGTTGATATTGATTATGACGGATTGAGCGTTTCCGATGCAAAAGAGGGTGAATATTTGTATGTTCAATGGCGTCAAAACGGAATTGACAAATACTATTCCTGCAAAGCCGTTAATGGTACAATCAGCGCGGAAGCAATAGGCGGAAGCGGATTCGGACTGACAAAGAATTGCAAAGTATGGGTAGAGAAGCAGGAAAATGAAGGCGGCATTGTATATGCAAAAAATGCCGGATATGAGACATATATCGTGAAGCGTGGAGACAACCTTACCAAGATAGCTAAGGAGCTTGATACTTCCGTAAAGGATTTGGTTATTATTAATTCGATTAAGGATCCCGACATAATATGGGTGGATCAGGTTTTGTGTTATTAGTTTATTATTGGTATCGGGATGATTAATCAATAAAGAGAAATGTAACAGGGAGTGACGTTTGTCACTCCCTGTTGTCTATTACATTGTTAAATTTTCCGTTGGCGTTGTCCAAAAGCGGATTTTTTTCATCCAGGGTTATGGCACCGGCAACGACACCGTTGTCACGAAGGAATTTTCGCAATGACTGTTCGGCCTGAAGGAACAGAATTGATTTCATGAATTCATCTTTTACCTTGAGGCGTACGGATATATTACAGGTTCCGTAGAATATCAGTTGATAGCTTTGTATGCCGGATATATCTTTGAAGGCTTCATTAAATTTGTCGGTATGTATTTCGACAGTTCCGTTATCCCGGGGAAGAGATATACTTTCGTGCTTGCCGGCCAGCACTACTATACGTGGTGAAGGATTTCCGCACTGGCAGGGTGTGCTCAAGAATTTTATCTTATCAGGAATGGTCATTCGAATGACAGGATATTGGGTTTTATACATACTTGTTGCAAGAATACGTTCAAAGGGTTCGCCGAATGGAACGGGCTTGTTATTTTTATCTACAGGTTCAAGGAGAACCCAGTCATCATTTACATGTAATCCGCCGCAGGAACATTCAGAGGCAATGATGCCGATTTCTTTGCTGACATATGTTTTCTGCACAGTACAGTCAAAGGCTTCTATCAGCAGGCCACGCAGTTCTTCGGGAAGATTTTCTCCGCCTGACATCAGAAGAACCGGTTTTATAAGAAGGTTCCCCTTTTGCTTTTCGTACATCAGCTTTTCGAGAGTCGAAGGATATGCCCAGATGAGGGCAGGCTTAAGTTCGTTAAGTTGCTCTACCAGTTTTTCAAGGGGAGTAAACACTGACAAAAAGGACGTTGTTTTTTCCCAGGAGGCTGTATGAGCAGAACGGGCCTCTGTATCAGCTGTGATAATAACGGTTCTGCTTCCGTGCAGAAGAAATGCGTAATAATCTCTTTCAAAGGAGAAGGTTCTTACGGTGTTGATTGCCGCATCTATTTCCATTGGAACAACTTCGTCACTTTTCCACATATCCTTATGTGCCAGTGCGATATCCCTGTCCATCATGGGAACGTCACGCATAAAGAAGTTTACTCCAAGATTTTTGTACAATTCCTTATAGAGCTCGCTGTGTTCCCTTGCGTGAAAGAGCGCAGCAAAGAAACGCTGTTTTTGCAGCATTTCTCGTTCCTTCGGGAGCATCTTATTATATTTTTTAACGAGGGCAATGCCTTCTTTTAATCCAATTTCTTCCATATAGTACCTCGCTCAAAATATAACACGCTCTATAGCAAACTTCAATTAATATCTTGATAATGCCTTGACGAAACATATAAAATAGGCTATCGTATTTTACGTTACATATTTCTATTATTACATGGTGCAGTATTAATGCACTGTAGTAGACGGAGGGTATTTATTATGAAGAAACTTACAAGCTTAGTACTTGCTACAGTACTGGCAGCAACAATGCTCGTAGGCTGTGGTTCCGGATCAGCCGACGCAGGAAACACATTAAAGATTGGTGGCATCGGACCTATCACAGGTGGTGCTGCTGTATACGGTAACGCAGTTAAGAACGGTGCTCAGATTGCAGTTGATGAAATCAATGCAGCAGGTGGTATTAACGGCGTTCAGATTGAGTACAGATTTGAAGATGATGAGCATGATGCAGAGAAATCAGTTAATGCTTATAACACATTGAAGGACTGGAATATGCAGATGCTTATGGGTACTGTTACATCAGCTCCCTGTGTAGCTGTTTCAGAGAAGACAAAGGAAGATAACATGTATCAGTTGACTCCTTCAGGATCATCAGTTCCTTGTGTACAGTATGACAATGCATTCCGTATTTGTTTCTCAGACCCTAACCAGGGTATTGCTTCAGCTCAGTATATCGGACAGAACAAGGTTGCTACAAAGGTAGCAGTTATCTATGACAGCTCCGATGTTTACTCATCAGGTATTTATGAGAAGTTTGCAGCAGAAGCAGCAAATCAGGGAATCGAGATCGTTGCAGCAGAAGCATTTACAGCTGACAACAAGACAGATTTCACAACACAGATTACAAAGGCTAAAGAAGGCGGCGCTGAACTCGTTTTCCTTCCTATTTACTATCAGGAAGCTACATTGATTCTCAGCCAGGCTAACACACTTGGTTATTCACCGATTTTCTTCGGATGTGACGGACTTGACGGTATCCTTGGTGTTGAGAACTTTGATACATCACTTGCAGAAGGCGTTATGCTCTTAACTCCATTTGCAGCAGATGCAACAGATGATCTTACAGTTAACTTCGTAAAGTCTTATCAGGAAAAATACGGTGAGCTTCCTAACCAGTTCGCAGCAGATGCTTACGATGCAATCTATGTAATTAAGGCAGCAGCTGAGAAGGCAGGCGTTAAGGCTGATATGAGCGCTTCAGATATCTGCGAAGCTATGAAGTCAGCTATGACACAGATTTCTGTAGACGGACTTACAGGTGCAGGCATGACATGGACAAGCGACGGTGAAGTTAACAAGGCTCCTAAGGCTGTTGTTATTAAGGATGGCGCTTACGTAGCTCTGTAATAATCAGTCAGACAAATAAATCTATTGATTGAATTAAAGGATACTCCCTACGGAGTATCCTTTTTTGATTTCGTAAGGGAGCCGTGGATATAATTAAGATATGGTTGCATAAATTGCAGGGAATGAATATAATTATTGAATAGTGCCGTATTATGCACATTTATAAAAACAAGTAGAAAGTATGCGAAGAGATTGGGAAAATCGGGGTTTCGTAGACAAGGAGTAGTATGAGTTTTCTAAATTATCTGATTAACGGCTTAAGCCTGGGGAGTGTATATGCCATAATCGCCCTTGGATATACCATGGTATACGGTATTGCCAAGATGCTTAATTTTGCTCACGGCGATGTAATTATGGTCGGAGGATTTGTTGTGTACATCTTTACTAGTGGAGTGGGGGTCAATCCGCTTTTGGCGGTTCTCATTTCCATAGTCGTATGTACAGTCCTTGGTATAACAATAGAAAAGGTAGCTTATAAGCCCCTTAGAAAGGCTTCTCCACTGGCTGTTCTTATTACCGCAATCGGTGTCAGCTATTTCCTTCAGAACCTTGCACTTATTATATTCGGTTCCGATACAAAGCTGTTTACATCGGTTATTACAATTCCGGCTATACAGCTTGCAGACGGACAAATTGTTATTACAGGTGAAACGATTGTAACGATTATAGCTTGTATTGTTATTATGACAGTCCTTACCCTCTTTATTAAGAAGACAAAGGCCGGTCAGGCTATGCTTGCGGTTTCAGAGGATAAGGAAGCAGCCGAGCTTATGGGCGTTAATGTTAACGGAACAATAAGCCTTACCTTTGCAATAGGTTCAGGTCTTGCAGCCGTAGCAGGTGTTCTTCTCTGCTCTGCATATCCGACGCTTAATCCTTATACAGGATCAATGCCCGGTATCAAGGCATTCGTTGCTGCCGTATTCGGAGGAATCGGCTCAATACCCGGTGCCCTTATCGGCGGACTCCTTCTGGGTATAATTGAGAACCTCAGTAAGGCATATATTTCGTCTCAGATGGCGGATGCAATTGTATTTTCAGTGTTGATTATCGTATTGCTTGTTAAGCCTACCGGCTTGCTGGGCAAGAAGATGAATGAGAAAGTGTAGGTGATCCGAATGAAGAAGATAAAACTTAACAAAGATTACCTTATCACTTTTGGTTCGGTAATCATCGTATATATTATATTACAGTCATTAAAACTTGCAGGCGGACTTTCAAGTCTGTTTACGGGACTTCTTGTTCCGCTGTGTATTTATACCATTATGGCAGTAAGCCTTAACCTTACTGTCGGAATTCTCGGTGAACTGAGTCTGGGACATGCGGGCTTTATGTGTGTTGGTGCATTTTCATCGGCATTCTTCTCAATGTGTATGAAGGATGTAATCACCAATTCACTTTTGAGATTTATTATTGCGATATTAATCAGTGCAGTAGTTGCAGCGATTTTCGGTGTTCTTATCGGTATTCCTGTTTTACGACTTCGCGGTGACTACCTTGCCATAGTTACTCTTGCTTTCGGCGAGATTATCAAGAACATTGTAAATATCATGTATGTGGGTAAGGATAGTAACGGTTTCCATCTTTCATTTAAGGATTCAATGTCACTGGGATTGCAGGAGGACGGAAAGGTTATCATCAACGGTGCTCAGGGTATTACGGGTACCCCCAATGATTCAACCTTTACAATCGGTATTATTCTCCTTTGCATCACATTGTTCATTGTTCTGAACTTTATGAATTCAAGAAGCGGCCGTGCCGTTATGGCAATCAGAGACAATCGTATTGCAGCCGAATCAATCGGTATTAACATCAGTAAATATAAGCTTATGGCATTTGCAATTTCAGCAAGCCTTGCAGGTGTTGCGGGAGCTCTTTATGCGCATAACATTGCAACGTTAAATGCTCTTCCCAAGAACTTCGGTTACAACATGTCAATCATGATTCTTGTATATGTTGTTCTCGGTGGAATCGGTAATATCAGAGGTTCCGTTATTGCGGCAGCTATTCTTACAATATTACCGGAGCTTCTTCGTGGCTTCAGCGATTACCGTATGCTTATCTACTCAATTGTTCTTATCGGCATGATGCTCTTTAACGCAAGTCCAAGGGCAAATGAGTGGAAGGAAAAATATTCACCCAAGAGACTTCTGCTGAAGGCTAAAGATAAAAAGCCTGCGGAAGCAAAAAATGAGAAGGAGGTACAGTAAGATGGCAATGCTTGATGTAACCGGCCTTGGAATTTCATTTGGTGGATTAAGGGCAGTAGATTCATTTGATATTCATATAGAAAAGGGAGAATTGTACGGACTTATCGGACCGAACGGTGCCGGCAAGACTACGGTATTTAATCTCCTTACAGGCGTGTATAAGCCTACAGACGGCAATATAGTACTTGACGGTAAAAATATTACCGGTATGAAGACGACTCAGATTAACCAGGCGGGAATCGCAAGAACCTTCCAGAACATCAGACTGTTCAAGGAGCTGACTGTGCTTGACAATGTTAAGGCAGGACTTCACAACGGTTATCAGTATTCAACCGTTGCGGGTATTTTCAGACTTCCTTCCTACAGAAAGACAGAGAAGGCAATGGACGAGAAAGCAATGGAGCTTCTGAAGGTATTTGACCTGGATAAGGAAGCAGGTTTCCTTGCAAGTAATCTTCCTTACGGAAAGCAGCGTAAGCTTGAGATAGCAAGAGCTTTGGCAACCAATCCGAAGTTACTTCTTCTTGATGAGCCTGCCGCAGGTATGAACCCTAATGAGACAAAGGAACTCATGGATACCATTTCACTTATAAGAGATAAGTTTGAAATGACAATCCTTCTTATTGAGCACGACATGAAACTCGTTTCGGGAATATGTGAGCGACTTACCGTTCTTAACTTTGGTCAGGTCCTTGCACAGGGAAAAACAAGCGACGTTCTTAACGACCCCGAAGTAATCAAGGCTTACCTTGGAGAGTAGTAGGACGAAGGAGATAATATTATGGCAATGTTGGAAGTTAAAGACCTTGAAGTTAACTACGGTGTTATCAAGGCAATAAAGGGAGTAAGCTTTGAAGTAAATGAGGGAGAGGTAATTTCTCTTATCGGTGCAAACGGCGCCGGAAAGACGACTATTCTTCATGCTGTAAGCGGACTTTTGAATAAAACAAACGGCACTGTTCTTTTTGAAGGAAAGGATATTACAAAGATGCCTGCCCACAGTATCGTATCGCTGGGAATGGCACATGTTCCTGAGGGAAGACGTGTTTTTGCTCAGCTGACGGTTCTTGAGAATCTTAAGCTTGGTGCATATACAAGAAAGGACAAGAAGGAACTTGAAGATACCCTCAATATGGTATATGAAAGATTCCCGAGACTTAAGGAAAGAAAGAACCAGCTTGCGGGAACGCTGTCAGGTGGAGAGCAGCAGATGCTTGCCATGGGACGTGCCCTCATGTCACATCCCAAGCTTATTTTGATGGATGAGCCGAGTATGGGACTTTCGCCTATCTTTGTTGAAGAAATCTTCAGCATAATCAGAGACATTTCTGCTGAAGGAACCACAGTTCTTTTGGTTGAGCAGAATGCCAAGAAGGCACTTTCCATTGCAGACCGTGCCTACGTTCTTGAAACAGGAAATATTACCTTAACCGGTGAGGCAAAGGATCTTTTGAATGATGAGTCGGTTAAGAAGGCATATCTCGGAGAATAGGAAAGCACCGGGAGAAAGGAGTACCTTGTATGGTTATTACAATTTCCAGAACCTATGGAAGCGGCGGAAGAGTAATGGGAAAACGCCTTGCTGAGAAACTTGGTATAAAGTTTTATGACAGAGAGCTTATTCGTATGCTGTCTGATGAAACAGGAATAAATGAAGCTCTGTTCGGAGAATCGGATGAGAGACTTAAGCAGAATTATTTTGGAACGGATCTTGACTGGAGGGAGAACCCCACTCCTCTTGGACCTTCCGAAAAAAAGTACACAAGTGAGGCTAATCTGTTCAAGCTTCAGGCACAGATGATAAAGGATGTTGCCGATAGAGAAGATTGTATTATTATGGGAAGATGCGCGGATGATATTCTTGCAGGAAGAGAAGACGTTGTAAGACTGTTCTGCTACGCTTCTCACGAGAACTGCGTTAAGCGTGCCATGGAGGTATGCGGTCTTCCGGAGAAAGATATAGAGAAGAAAATTGCCGAAATAGATAAGTACAGAGAAAACTATTATAAGCATTTTACAGGCAGAAGTTTGTATGATGCCAATAATTATGACCTCTGCCTTAACACAGGCAGCAGAACAGTAGAGGAGCTTGCGGATTTTGTAAGCCTTTACCTTAATTCGACAAAACCCGGCAAATAAAGCCATCCGATTAAAATATGGAATATAGATGTGGAGGAACATCATGTTAGTTCAGACATATGTTGATATGTTATCTAAAAAATCTGTTATAAGAAATCTTTCCGAGTATGCGGTAGCAAGAGGAAAAGAAATCGGGTATGAAAATGTATTTGATTATACATTGGGAAATCCCTCCGTTCCTGTTCCGGAAGAAGTTACAAAGACTATGATTGATCTTCTTCTTTCGAAGAATTCGATGGAACTTCATGGTTACAGCCAGAGTCTCGGTATTCCTGAAGTAAGAGCCAAGGTTGCTGATTCTCTTAACAGAAGATTTGGCATGGATTACAAAGCTGACCATATATTTATGGCAAGTGGTGCTGCGGGAGCTCTTGCTCATGCATTCAGGCTTGTAACGGTACCCGGTGATGAAATCCTTACATTTGCTCCATTTTTCCCGGAATATAATCCGTATGTTAATCTGAGTGGGGCAGTGCTTAAAGTTGTTCCGGCGGATATAACAAGCTTCCAGATTAACTTTGAAGCATTTGAAGCAATGATAAATGAGAAGACCATGGCTGTCCTTATCAATACACCGAACAATCCTTCAGGTGTATGCTATTCAACAGAGACGGTGACAAAGCTTGCGTCAATACTTACAGAGAAATCAGAACAGTACGGACATGTGATTTATCTCATTTCCGATGAACCATACAGAGAAATAGTATTTAAGGGCGTTGATGCACCTTATGTATCAAAATTCTATGATCATACTATTTCCTGCTACTCATTTTCAAAGTCATTGTCACTTCCCGGTGAAAGAATCGGTTATGTGGCAATTAATCCCCGTTGTGAAGGTGCCGATAAGATGGCTGTTATGTGCGGTCAGATATCCAGAGGAATCGGTCACAACTGCCCGGCGTCACTTATTCAGCTTGCAGTTGCGGAGAATCTTGAACTTACGGCGGATATGTCAGTTTATGAGCGTAATATGAATATTCTGTATGATGAACTTACGGACCTTGGCTTTGAGTGTGTTAAACCCGGCGGAACCTTCTATATCTTCCCCAAGGCATTGGAAGAGGATGCAGTTGCATTCTGTGAGAAGGCAAAGAAGTATGACTTTATTGCAGTTCCTTCAGACAGCTTCGGAGTTCCGGGACATATCAGACTTGCTTACTGTATAGAGACTGAAAAGGTGGAAAGGTCTCTTGAAGCACTTCGTAAGTTCGTAAGGGAAATGTATTAAAAACTGTGGGGAGATGCTCGCGAACATTACTTTATAGTGAAAAACAACAAATTTTGCATGTATAATTTGGTTATTTTGTAAATGTCATTGTTGACATTGTTGTCATCGGTAGGTTATTCTTGAGTTGTAGCATGTAAATTGTTGTTAGTACGCGTGGTGCGTACGGGAAAATAGACAGTTTGTTGAAGGGAGAACTAAAATGGCAGTTAAGAAAGCAGTAGCATCATTAAGCGCAGAAGCAAAAGCACCTGTTGAAACAAAGGTTGAAGCACCTAAGGCAGAGGCTAAGAAGGCAGAGCCTGCAAAGAAAGCAGCAGCACCTAAGGCAGCAGCAAAGCCTGCAGCTAAGAAGGAAGAGAAGAAAGCAGAGCCTGCAAAGAAGGCAGCAGCTCCTAAGAAGGCAGCAGCACCTAAGGCAGCAGCTAAGCCTGCAGCAAAGAAAGCAGCAGCTCCGGCAGCTAAGAAGTCTGCAGCAGCAGTAGCAGTAACACTTCAGTTTGATGAGAAGGAATATACACAGGAAGATCTTGCTAAGATCGCTAACGACGTTTGGGTATATGATTACAACAAGAAAGCATCTGAATTAAAGGATGTTAAGCTTTTTGTTAAGCCTCAGGAAAGCAAAGTATACTATGTATTCAACGGCGATATCACAGGTGATTTCGATATCTAATTGTTGAACAATTCTTATTGAAGTATTCATGGCAAAGACAGAGACCGCGTTTGGCGGTCTCTTTTTTGTGTTTAAGTCCATATGTGTTTAAGCCCATATGTGTTTAAGCCCTTATGTTGTAAAGAGAGACTGGCTTTTTTCGGAGTGGAGGGAGGCGAGTTGAAGATTTCCGTCAGAATGCTTCATATATGTAGTCATTTACGGTAAGCCGAGAGGTGAGGATTACAGAAATGAAGTTGGAAAGGGAGAATATGTAACCGATATGCCTACTTAGGCCTTGAAGGACTACAGAAATGGAGAGAATATAGGCAAATATGTAAATTCCATTTATGTGCCTCCACAGTTTCGAAGTGATGAGATGGCTGACACTCACTACATGGATTATAAGCAGAAATATGTTTATTTTTTTTTAATAATTGCATTTATTGACATAGGTAAAGCATGGTGGTATCTTAACTTATGCAGGATGTTAGCACTCGACGTTGATGAGTGCTAATAACATGGTTGATTTACTGTGAGAGAAAGACCATATGGAATTAACAGAGAGAAAGAAGAAAATATTACAGGCTATAATCCGTAATTATCTTGAAACCGGCGAACCTGTTGGGAGCAGGACCATTTCCAAATATACAGATTTGAATCTGAGTTCCGCAACAATCAGGAATGAGATGGCAGATCTGGAGGAGATGGGATATATATTACAGCCCCACACTTCGGCAGGAAGAATTCCGTCAGACAGCGGTTATCGTCTCTATGTGGATGCCATGATGGAGGAGAAACTCAAGGAAGTTGATGAACTCAAGGAAGAACTTCTTGATAAAGAGGAGAAACTTGACAACCTGCTTAAGCAGACAGCGAAGCTTCTGGCAACCAATACCAATTATGCCACGTTAATATCATCGCCCACAACACACCGCAACAAGCTCAAATTCATTCAGCTTTCAAAGGTGGGCGGCAACCAGATACTGGCAGTTATTGTTGCAGAGGGAAATGTCATTAAGAACAGCATTCTTCCCATTGAGGATGAAATTGATGATGAGAACATCCTGAAGCTTAACATTTTGCTTAACACCCATCTTAATGGGTTATCTATAGAAGAGATTAACCTTGGAATGATAGCTTCCATGAAGCAGCAGGCAGGAATACATTCGGACATTATAGGAGATGTAATCGATGCGGTTGCGGTTGCCATTCATGAAGAGGACGACCTGGAGATATATACCAGCGGAACCAATAACATCTTTAAGTATCCGGAACTTTCGGACAGCAAACGTGCCAGCGAGCTTATCAATACCTTCGAGGAAAAGCAGGTGCTGGGAAGGCTGGTTGAAAACACACTGTCAGATGAGAGCAATACAGGAATTCAGGTATATATCGGAAATGAATCACCCATTACGGAGATGAATGACTGCAGTATAGTAACTGCAACCTATGACCTGGGTGAGGGCATGAAGGGAACAATCGGAATCGTTGGACCCAAGCGTATGGATTATGACAAGGTTGTTGATAATCTGAAGGTTGTTATGAAGCAACTGGATTCAATATATAAGAAATAACGAAAGGAAAAGTGGAATGGCAGAACAGGAAAAGGAGATTCTGGAAGAAGAGACAGCAGATGCTGTTGCTTCTGAAGGTGATGAAGTTATAGAGGAAGCTTCTGAAAATGCAGATGCAAAGGACGCCGGCGAAACAGAGGCAGCTTCCGAAGAGGCAGAAGAAGCAGAGGCTGCTTCCGAAGAAGATTCCAAGGATGCAGCGGATACAGAGGACGGTAAGAAGAAAGGACTTCATAAAAAGAAAGACAAGAAGCTTGAGGCCCTTGAAGCAGAGAAAAAGGATCTGGAAGACAGAGTAATGCGCCAGATGGCCGAATTTGAAAATTACAGAAAGCGTACCGAAAAAGAAAAATCAACAATGTTTGAGATGGGTGCCAAGAGCGTAATTGAAAAGATGCTTCCGGTGGTTGACAACTTTGAAAGAGGTCTGGCAAGCGTTCCGGAGGATAAGCAGAACGATTCGGTATACGAAGGAATGAATCTGGTATATAAGCAGCTGATGACAGAGCTTGAGAAGATGGAAGTTAAGCCCATTGAAGCACTGGGCAAGGAATTTGATCCCAATTTCCACAATGCTGTTATGCAGGTTGAAAGCGATGAATTTGAAACAGGATTTGTTGCACAGGAGCTGCAGAAGGGATATACCTACAGAGATTCAGTGGTAAGATACAGCATGGTAGCCGTTGTACAGTAAAGACGGATTACAGGAACAAAACAGTTAATACAGTGGAGTGATAATTCACAATACTATTAAATACAATAACAATGAATAAACATACAAATCAGTAGGAGGACAAGATAATGGGAAAAATTATCGGTATCGATTTAGGAACAACCAACAGCTGTGTAGCTGTTATGGAAGGTGGTAAACCAACAGTTATCGCCAATACAGAAGGCGCAAGAACAACACCGTCTGTAGTAGCATTTACAAAGACAGGTGAGAGACTTGTAGGTGAGCCTGCAAAGCGTCAGGCAGTTACAAATGCCGACAAGACAATCGCATCAATCAAGAGAGACATGGGTACAGACAGAGGTCGTACAATTGACGACAAGAAGTATTCTCCACAGCAGATTTCTGCAATGATTCTCCAGAAGCTTAAGGCAGATGCAGAGAGTTACCTGGGTGAGAAGGTTTCAGAGGCTGTTATTACAGTTCCTGCATATTTCAACGATGCACAGCGTCAGGCTACAAAGGATGCTGGTAAGATTGCTGGTCTTGATGTAAAGCGTATTATTAACGAGCCAACAGCAGCAGCTCTTTCATATGGTCTTG
>JAZUDO010000034.1:0-36050 GCA_045639685.1 Lachnospiraceae bacterium | reverse complement strand
CCAATTTCCAAACCCCATCTTATTCGTAGAATATTTATCATGAATTGATATTCTTGTACTTAAATTATTTGCTGTAGCATACTGTTGTTTCACTACTGATGTATCATTTATCTTGCTCATACCAAACCTCCGCCAACCTTGAATTTGTTTAATTCCGAAAACTGGTATTCTATTTGTCTATATTATAAAACACACAAATGTAAAAAGGGAGAAAAATAAAAATAAAGCCAAAGTAGAGCCATTAGGCAAAAATAAACCTCGGAGAACCGCATAAATACGGCATCCGAGGTGTTTTTTCTTTTATTCCCACTCGATGGTAGCTACGGGCTTTTCACTGATATCCCAGAGAACTCTGTTAATACCCGGAATCTTAACGATTTCATCTCTCATCTTACAGAGAACATCAAATGGTATCTCAGGTACTGTTACCTTAACTGCATCTGTTGTGTTGACAGCACGGATTACACATGCCCAACCCATATATCTCTGACCTACACCATCAACATACTTGATTCCTGTTGACTGAATGTCAGGTATTGCACAGAAATACTGCCAAGGTGTTTCAGGAAGCTTTTCTATCTCTTCACGCACAATTGCATCTGCTTCTCTGAGTGCTTCAAGACGATCTCTTGTAATTGCACCTACGCAACGAACTCCGAGTCCCGGTCCCGGGAATGGCTGACGATATACCATATTATCAGGAAGACCAAGTACCTTACCTACTATACGTACTTCATCCTTATATAAGAATTTGACAGGCTCAACCAGTTCAAAATCCAACTCTTCCGGAAGTCCGCCTACATTATGATGTGCCTTAACGCCCTTTGACTCTAAGATATCGGGATAGATTGTACCCTGCGCAAGGAACTTAATTCCTTCCTGCTTGGAAGCCTCTTCTGCAAATACATCTATAAATTCAGCACCGATAATCTTACGCTTTGTTTCAGGATCGTCAACGCCTGCAAGCTTATCGAGGAATCTGTCTGTAGCATCAACGTAGATAAGGTTAGCATCCATCTGATTTCTGAATACTTCGATAACCTGCTCCGGTTCACCCTTACGCAGCAATCCGTGGTTTACATGTACACATACAAGATTCTTGCCAATAGCCTTGATAAGAAGTGCTGCTACTACTGACGAATCAACTCCACCTGAAAGCGCAAGCAAAACTTTCTTATCACCAACCTGTGCCTTTACTTCAGCTATCTGCTCATCGATAAATGCCTGAGCCTGCGCCTGCGTAGTAATACGTTCCAATGATTCCGGTCTAACGTCTGCCATTAATTTGTCCTCCGCATTATTCTAAATATAAGGTCGGAAGCATCTGCTTCCGACAAAACTACCACAACAAAAATACTTGATAATTATAACAATGTATGAATATCGCCGTAAAGTGAAAAAATAAATAGCAATAAAAAAAAATATGAAAAAATATTTCAACAAATTTCACAAAATACTTTTCAGCTCTGCCTTTGTAACGCGCCGAATTATTACAAATCCAAAACCATTCCGGAATGCATCTGCTCTGCCTTACTTCCCAATTCCTTCTTTAGAATCTCGTAAGCTCTGTCACCGGTACAGTGTCCGGTTATCACCTTTTCTATTCCTGTTTTTCTTACTCGCTTTGCAAATGCTAAAACTTCTTCATCATTTGTCATAAAAAGATGAAAACCACCTATCATAGCGTATATTCGCTTATTTGGAAATGTCTTCGATACTTCATTTATTATATTGTCAGCCCCACCGTGAGAACAACTGTTAAATACTACCATACCTTTAGGCGTATCAAACACAAGACTCTGTTCATGTGAAAATGAATCCGGTATGTACTTTCTACCTCTTTTCACATACAATAAAGCCTTCTCACCTATGGCTTCCAACCCTTCCGTCTTATGGGGAACAAGCGTTACACCGTGAAACAGTTCATAATCTCCGGTCACATATTTGAGTCTGTCGGCATATTTTTCCAAAATGCTTTTCTTTATACCGATATATTTCTTTCTTGGGCCATGTGTTCCACTGTAACAAAGAGCATTTCCGCATTCCCTCAGATAAAAATCTGCACTGCCGTTAATCTCAAAAAATCTGTCCATACCATCGGAATGGTCATAATGGGCGTGAGACAGCACACCACATTCCACAGAGTTCAAATCAATTCCAAGCTTCTGCGCATTAAGAACAAAATCTCCTGTAGTACCGCAGTCCAGGAGAATTTTGTGATTTTCATATTCAATATAAACAGCCAGACCCCATTCACCGACGCATCCATTGTCGGGAATGTTGTCAATCAAAACAGTAGCTTTCATATTAAAACTCCGATTATCGTTCCTTAATAATATTTCCGTCCTCTACCCGGAATACCATATCACATTTCTCGATAGTGGTAAGCCTGTGAGCAATGATAATAAGTGTTTTCTTACCGTGAAGTCTGTTAATTGAATCCATAATGGCAGCTTCCGTTTCACCGTCAAGAGCCGATGTGGCTTCATCAAGTACAAGTACCTCCGGGTCCTCAAAAAGTGCTCTGGCAATACCGATTCTCTGACGCTGACCACCGGAAATACGAATACCTCTCTCTCCGATTCCTGTATCAAGACCCTCGGGAAGTCCTCTTACAAACTCATCAAGCTGTGCCTCCTTAAGGGCAGCCCATACCTTTTCATCATCTATCTCATCATCTGCAAACCCAAAGGCAACATTTTTCCTGATGTTGTCATCAATCATAAATATTGTCTGGGGAATATATCCGACGTTTTTAAGCCATCCCTCATAGTTTGTCTGAACATCAACACCGTCGGCCTTAATGGTTCCCGTCTGTAACTTAAGAAGTCCCAGCAGAACATCAACCATAGTGGTTTTTCCGGAACCGGAGGGTCCGACAATACCTACTGCGGATCCGATAGGGATAGTCAGATTGGCATGATTGAAAATGAGCTTCTCTGTGTTTGGATATTTGTATGTAATATCATTAAGTTCAATTTCTTTGTTAACGGGAAGCTTCTCAACTTCCTTCTTCTGACGATATACATTTTCATCATAGACAACATTGTCATCATGAATTTCTGTCTGAAGATGTTCCGAAACATTCCACAAAAACGGCTCAAAATATGAAATGGATGTGGAATAATTATTGATTCTGTTGGCGCTGGGAAGAAGTCTCATGGCTGCAACTGTAAATACAGAAAGCTGCGGTACCATTTCCTCCATGGAAGCTCCATTCATCAGTACAACAGACATATATCCCACAAGTCCTGCTATACAGATTGTTTCGATAAGAAGTCTGGGCGTTGAATTATAGATATTGTATTTCTGTACGGCTCCCACATAACCCTCACCGCACTTTGCATACTCATTTATGAAATAATGCTCTTTATTTGCAACCTTGATTTCCTTAATTCCCATTACAGCCTCTTCAATCCACTTGAACAGCCCGCTGTAATAATCCTGATTATCCTGACCGGCTTTGTACATGATTGGCTTCAGAACAACCTTAATTACGACCAAAACTACAACCAGCAAACCTGAAATGGTAAGAACCATGGCTGCATCCGCAATCAGAAGAACTGCCGCCAGGCAGGCAAATACCACAACTTCACTGGTAAGCTGCAAAATGGTAAGGATAAGAGCATACATGTTATTGACGTCAGAGGTAATATTTCTCTGAATAACGGCGGTTTCAGCCCCAAGATAATACTCATAAGGACGCTTCATAAAATTAATCATCATACGTCTTGAAGTCGCAAACTGGTTTGTATATACGAATTTGAGCTGAACCATATTCTGAAAGAAAAGAAACAGATTTTTCAGAACAAATGCAAGAACCAGCATCAGCAGCATAATCAAAGTAAACTGCATAGATGAGGTCAGATGCAATGTGTTGTATATCCATGCCATATATTTGTTGGTGTTAACGGCATCCGGATTGATTATTATCTCCATAACGGGAATAACCGCAGAAATACTTAGGGATTCCAGCACACCGCCAATAAGCATAAGAAATACTATGAGAACCATTTTTCTCTTCTGCTTTTTATCCAATAATATGTTGAGTCTCTTTAATATCTTTATCATATGTATCTCCGACAGACCTGTGTCTGTACTTTTCTTACTCTGCTTCGCAAAGAACCTTTGCTATTCTCTCTGCTCCGTGTCCGTCGCATAAACCGTCAAGCTTCCTCTTAAGTTCACGTCTCTGCTGCTTGTCCTCAGCCAGTTCCTCAAGTTCATCAAGAATCAGCTTTACCGACGCATCGAGGTCCTCTCTGATATCTCCTCCGGATATCATAAAACCGTTCTTATCAAAATATTCCGCTGTATATTTCTGATTGTCAGCCAGAACATAATTGATGGTAGGTACCTTCAAAGAACATAATTCTGTGAGCATTGTTCCTGAAGCTGAAATGGCAATGTCGCAATTGCTCATAAGCTTTGCCATCTCATCCACCTTATCATGCTTGAAAATATTATTACTGCACCAGATAATACGGTCAATCTCATCCCTGCAATCCAAAAATTTTCCGAGAATTACATGAAAGTCAAATTCAGCAAGACTTCTTCTGCTGCTTATTTCCCTGACAAGGGCAGGAATAATACCGCTGTTATCACTTCCGCCGCTGGCTACAAATATTTTCAAAGGAAAGTTCTGAAGAAATCTTTCCGGCATATCCGCAAACTGTGGCCGCAAAGGTGCATATGTCATTCCGAGAAGACACCTTGTATTCTCCCCATATTTGTTCTCATAATCAAACAGGTCATAATAAGGATTGTAATTTATTACATAGTCTGCGGGATAAACCTCTTCTCCCAGATCATCCATACAGGCAATTTTTACATTGTTACATTCCTTTGAAAACCTGTTGTAATACTCTGCATTGAAACTGTAGGAATCAAACAGCATCGTTGTAATATCACGACTGTTTACTTCCTTTGACAGCTTCTCTATTTCCTCCATGGGATTATTCCATTCTGTTCCCAATATAACAACTTCAAAGCCTCTCTGAGTTATCATATCCTCTGCCTCATTATCCGCAACAAAGAATACAACCTTTTCCCCCAGCTTCTCTATCTCATCTGCAATTGTCATGCAGCGCATCACATGTCCCAGCGCTATCTGCTTATTGGCATCAGCTCTTATTCCAATCATTGATTTCTCCCTTTAGTCCCTTTATTTGTGGTAATACTCTGCAATCTTTGTAACTGCCTCGATTACGTCATCCACATCACTGTCGCTCATTCCGTAATAGAGCGGAATGGACATCATCGAATCATACAAAGCCTCTGCCTCGGGGCATAAACCCTTTTTATAACCAAGCTTTTTGTACTGAGGGAAATAATAAACCGGAATATAATGCACATTGCACACAACATTTTCCGCACCCATAGCATCAAAAAACTGTCTTCTGTCGATGGTAAGCTTCTCCAAATCCAGTCGAAGAATATAGAGATGTCTTGCGGTATCGCTCTCCGGAATCTCCTTTTGAACGATAATACCGTCAATTTTTTCAAATGCTTCGTTATATCTGTTAACGATTTCTTTTCTTCTTGCCTTAAATTTATCAAGTTTATTTAACTGGCTGATAATCAATCCTGCCTGAATATCCGTCATACGGTAGTTATATCCCATATCAACCATTTCATAATACCAGGGACCTTCATCCTTATTGTCCATAAGGCTTGTATCTCTGGTTATTCCGTGGGAACGGGCAAGCAAAAGCTTTTTGTAATATTCCTCGCTGTTGGTAAGTACCGCTCCACCTTCTCCACCGGTAATGGTCTTTACAGGATGAAAACTAAAGGTTGTCATATCCGCAACAGAGCCTATTCCCCTGCCGTTATACAATGTTCCTATTGAATGGGCGCCGTCTTCGATAAGCACAAGCTTATTATCCCTGCATATCTTTGTCAGTCGGTCAAGTTCAACTGCCTGTCCCGTATAATCCACTGCTACAACTGCCTTTGTTCTTGGTGTTATATGGGTTTCAACACTTTCGGGGTCTATGTTATAGGTCTCCCGGTTGATATCCGCAAAAACAGGGGTTGCACCTACATACAATGCACAGTTTGCACTTGCGGCAAAGGTAATGGGGGTTGTAATAAGCTCATCACCTTCCTTAAGTCCTGCTGCCATTGCTGCAATATGAAGAGCTGCAGTTCCGTTAGAGCATACAACAGCATACTTTGCTCCCGTCAGCTTGCAAAGCCTGTCCTCAAGTTCATTTATCTTTGGTCCGCAGGTGAGATAATCACTCTTCAAAACCTCCAGGACTGCCTCATAATCCGAATCGTCAAGGCACTGATGTCCATAATATATTTTCTTCTCTCTTACCGGTTTTCCACCTTCTATAGCGGGTTTATTCATTGTTTTTCTCCCGAAAAGTACATTTCTTTATATATACCGATAGGACATGCGGGTAGACCACATGTCCTATTATTATCATCCGAATATGAATTATTTCTCCAGGTCGATTGTCTTAAGCAATTCCTTGATTTCCTCAACAGAAAGCCATTCTGTGTTGTTTCCCGAACTGTAAGAAAATCCTTCCGGAACCTTCTTTCCTCCCGGAATCGGCTCCTTCTGTGAATCCTTCCATACCATCTGTGGATATACAATAAAGTGCTTGTCATATTCATATGTTGTCATGGAATCCTCAACGGTTACCATGATTTCGTGGAGCTTCTCTCCCTCACGAATACCAACCTCGGGCATCTCACATCCCGGCATCATTGCCTGAGCGAGATCCGTTATCTTAAAGCTTGGAATCTTACTGATAAATGTCTCTCCACCGCGTGCTTCCGAAAGGGCCTTTATAACCAACTCAACTCCTTGTGTCAGGCTTATCCAGAATCTTGTCATTCTGTAATCTGTTATCGGAAGTTCCGTACCACCGTTTTTAATGATGTTGTTGAAGAAGGGGATTACACTTCCTCTCGATCCGGCAACATTTCCGTAACGAACAATTGAGAAGTTAACATCTTTTGTTCCGGCATAACTGTTAGCTGCTATAAAGAGCTTATCAGAAACAAGCTTTGTTCCACCGTAAAGGTTAACCGGGTTAACTGCCTTATCTGTTGAAAGAGCAACTACCTTCTTAACATTCTGATTGAGAGCTGCCTCAATAATGTTCATTGCTCCGTGAATATTTGTCTTAATTGCCTCATTGGGATTATATTCGCAGGCAGGAACCTGTTTAAGTGCAGCGGCATGAATAACATAGTCCACACCGTAAAATGCTCTTTCCAGTCTTTCCTTGTCTCTTACATCGCCGATAAAAAATCTAAGCTTGTCAGCATATTCCTTCATCTCGTTCTGCATAATAAACTGTTTATATTCATCCCTTGAATAGATAATAATCTTCTTTGGGTTGTAATGTTCAAGTACATACTTTGTAAAGCATTTACCAAAGGATCCTGTTCCTCCGGTTACAAGTATAGTTTTGTCGTTTAACATATGTTCCTTTCTTTACATGGACTACCATGATTATCAGGTTTTTTGCTTCGAATATCCTATTCCGCAAGCGATAAGATTATAGCATAAGGCTACTATTTATGCAAACAAGCTCTGCGCCGCTACCGGCCTTTACTTCTCAGTTAATTTACAGACCCTTTATCTTTGCATGTACTTCTCTTACCGTCCTGGGAGATGTTGCAAATAACATCAGGTACAATTTATTCTTCCCGGTAAGATATTCATTTTTCCTTGTGCGCTTTCTGTTCTTTTTTATATACTCTGCAACCTCAACATAAAATGAGTTTTCCTTTGTCATCATATTGATGGGAATATGCAGCATATAATCAAGCCTCTGGAACATTCCGAAACGGAATGCCACCTCCGAAAGCTCCGGGTATTCTTTATCCACCAGTTTCTGAACATAATCCGCATTTACAACATTATCGGTAAATACTCTGGAAAATTCGTTCTTGTCCTTTCTCCTGCTATTGCTGTTCTGGCGGTAATAGACGTGATAACACTGTTTCGGTAATATGGGAAATGCTTTGACCTCCGACAGCATACCTGTAAGCAGCTTAAAATCTTCATTCAGCTCACCCTCGGGAAATGCACGGCCGGAAAACAGTTCCTTTGCGCATATTCTTGTGCAGAAGGAGCAGTCACCCCGATGCATAAGAAGCTCGTGCATCATTTCCGCTGAAGAAATCAACAGTTCCTCCTTTGGCGGAATACAGACATCTTCTCTTCTGCTGCCGTCCTCATTTACCTCATCTCTGGAAATCTGGGCCATTTTCGAACCTGTCCGCATAACCGCCTCCGCAAGAAGCTCATACATATCCGGCTCTATATAATCATCGCTGTCCACAAATCCGAGAAAATCTCCTGTGGCATTGCCGATTCCAAGATTTCTGGCACTGGAAGAACCACCGTTTTCCTTGTGGAACACCCTGATTCTTTCGTCCCTTTTACCAAGTTCGTCAACAAGGTTTCCTGTACCGTCGGTAGATCCGTCATCCACAAGTATTATTTCCAAATCCTTATAGGTCTGGTTAATTATACTCATGACACACTTTTCAAGACAGTCCATTATATTGTATATGGGTACAATAACACTTATTTTCATCTGTTCTCCATACAAAACCTGTACATATCCGAAGGCGCTACCACCGGTGCAACCGAAAGAGGACCTTCCTTTGGCGGGTTAACAACGCCCTTTTGATAGTTTTCGTAAAACTCTATTATCCTGTCAACCGCAACAGCTGCATTCCACTGGGTTTCTATTGTTTCATATGCAGCCCTTCCCAGCTTCTCTATCAGTTCATGATTATCCAGCAGTCTCTTTACCTGAGCTCTGAAATCCTCATAGGAACCTTCCCTGTATATCAATCCGTTCTTTTCGTGCTTAATAAGAAATGGCGCTGCTCCGACCTCAGAGTTTACAACCTCCGCAAGTCCGCTATTCATACCCTCATTAATTACAGCTCCCCAGCCTTCCAGATAATTGCTGGTAAAGAGGTGTATATGACAACCGTCCATCAGTTCCCTGACCTCCGTTGGCTTTAAGAAACCGTAGAAGCTTATTACATCCTCCAGTTCCGCCTCATTTACCTTTGTACGAAGGAGGTCCTCCATTTCTCCGCTTCCAACAAAATGGATATGGAAATTGTAACCTTCATCAATAAGGTCTGCTGCCAGTCTGACAACAAATTCCGGATGCTTCAGCGGAATAAACCTTCCGGCCCATATCATCTCGATGGTATCCATAGAGGGTTTCTTACTGTAATCCAGCGGTCTGAATTCCGGGAAATATCCGAATTTATACATTTTTCCCGGGTAGGCCTTAACTATATTAAAGTCAGATGGAACATACGCTCCGGCACATAACAGATGTGCGCTGTCCAGCTTTCTGAATCTTGTATGCTCTTTATATTTACGAAGTAGTCCTCTGGGAGAAACTGCCTTCCACTGTCCTTCCCTGTAAAGTCTCTCACTTGAGCGCAGGGTAAGCTTTCCCGCTTCAAGTCTGGGAAGAATAAGGTCTTCTCTGTCCTGCCAGCCTGCAATCAGAAGATCACAGTCCATAATTCTTCGTCTGCATTCCTCTTCATCCTTATAAGCAAGCTTCAGATATGGAATTTCCTCCTCATCCACACCCCAGCCCATGTTTGATCGTTCTTCTTCCATAGGCTCTGTCTGAATAAAACAGTAATCATCTCCCAGTCTTTTGTACATTTCCCCGGAAAATGGCATCTGATGATGATTTATGTAATTACTGATCATCGTTATTTTCATTGATAGTTTCTCCGTAAACAGAATTATATATTTCCAACAGACGATTATAGTTTTTGTCCGGGTTATGATTCTGCTGCCCTCTCTTCTTGGCTGCTTCGGACAAATTCTTTGCCAAATCCCGGTCATCAAACAGTCTAATTACACTGTCAGCCAGAGAATCACTGTCAGCCTGACCAAACAGCAATGCTTCTTTTCCGTCCTCTATCATGGAGGGCACTCCGCCGGAACCGGAAGCCACAACCGGTGTTCCCAGTAGCATGGCCTCTCCCATGGAATTGGGAGAATTCTCAAGTATTGACGGACATACATACACAGATGCCGCAAGATATTCCTCTCTCATTGCCTTTGCATCAAGCATTCCCAGTGTCTGTATTTTATCTGCCAGATTATATTTAACCATAAGCTCTCTGCAGTATTTGCCGTAGGTTCCAATCTTCAGTTTTTTCTTAAAGGAATCATATCCCGTTATTCCGTTTCCTGCTATGCGAACCCTGGTATCGGGATATTTTTGAAGTATTTTGGGCATTGCCTCAAGAAGAACATGGAAGCCCTTTATTGGATAATCGCACTGACTTACAAATATACTGTGCTTACAAAGATTATCCGGATTCCAGTTTCCCTCATAAAATTCCTGTCGCAGTGTCTCATACATAGGATAGTAATTAACTTCAGGATTTGCCCTTAATGCAGCATTTTTATCAAATTCTGTTCTTCCGGTAACATTTCCCGTAATGGAAAGTGCTCCGGTTTCCATATCTGCACGCAGCTCATACTTTTTCTTCTGTTGTGCAATATTATCCTTCTTTATATAATCACGAAATGTGGATTTATCAATTATTCCTTGTGGAATTCCCATACAGTATCCGGCAGCATAATCCACCATAACTCCCTGTATACCGATAAGAATCCTTGAGGGGTTGTTCATAGCCTTAACGCAGGCAAGGGTATGGGGATATTCTGTTCCGAATATGTGAATGATATCCGGATTGAAATCTTTAATTATCCCTGCAAATGCAGTCTCAAGGGATTTGTCATATACCCAGGGACTCCTTGTATTTTCAAGAAAACGGTACACATTTATCTTTGAGGACAGGAGACTTACTTCTTTTTTCTCGTAAGCGGTATCAATATTTCCCGGTACACAGATTCCCATTTCAAAGGCCTGCTCCTTCTCACTTACAAGTCTCCTTAAGGATGCATCTATCCAACCCTCTTTAACCGTTGTTTCTATATTCAGTTTTTCGGCAATCATGGGTGGAACCACATTGCATAACCACAGTATTCTCATAATCCGACCGTCAAAACTCTTTTATTTTCTCTTATATATTGCACTCTTCACTTTATTGTACATCCCCGAAAGAGCAGGGCTTTCTGCTATCTTTGTACGCAAAGGCGCTAATGTCAATAGCATGACCGCATTGTATTTTTTTGCCTTATTTCCCATATATTCCCGGGTGATTTCCTTATGCTGACGGGCTGATTTCCTACGGTTTTCAGCTGTCTCGGAATAGCCGCCGCCCTCATAGTTGCATATTATCACATCAATATGCTCGCATACCGCTTTCCTTTTGTAATAGCAGTACAGAAAATGCTCATAATCTGCTCTTACGGTATACTCCGGGTTATATCCTCTCTCCTCAAAAAGCCTTGCATCATAAAAACACACCTGATGACAGGGAACATTCCTGTAAAGAGCAAAATCATTTATTTGTGGAGAAGAGGAAATCATGCTTTTTTGAACAATGTTGTACTGATCTCCGTAAATGATATGGGGCGTATCATATTCCTTCAGATAAGGCATAACCTTTTCAAGTACATGCTCATCATAAAAGGTATCACCGCAATTTAAAAACATACAGTAGTTTCCGACCGGGTCCCCACATATATTTTTCATGGCATCAACAGCCTGATTCATACCGTCGTATATGCCGGTATCCCCTGACTCTATTACCGTTACGTCATGGCCCTCAAAATAACCCTCTTCCTTAAGTGAAGAAAGAGAACCGTCCTTTGAACCGCCGTCCTTAATTATTATTTTCAGATTATCCGCAGTCTGCTTAAAAATACTGTCAAGAGTAAGACGCAGTCTCTCTCCCGGATTCAGACTAACGATTAGAATACATAAGCACTTCTTCGACATTATTCCACTCCACTTCGTCAAACAGCCAGCTCTTATACGGTAAAACAGCTATTCCGGCGCTCGACGCAATTTTTAAGAAATACAGGAAATACAATATGGCAAATGCTACAACCACTGTCAAAACTATCTTCTTTTTCTTTCCTTCAAGCTTTGAAATAATACCCGGAATCAAAAGGACCTGTGGTGTTATCAGATAATATCCGAATCTTGAAACCAGGGGAAGGAAGGAACCGCCGATATACAGCGCTATGGCCATTACGTTCAGATTAAAGTACAGATTGCAGGCCGGATCATCCTTTATTGCTTCTCTGTAGCAGTAAATACATAATGCCAGCACCAGTATGCATCTTAATATTGCAGGAAGATTCTCTTTGAGTCCGACTCCCTCAGTAAGGTATACGGTATCTTCATATGAAGGGTAAAGCTTCAGGGCAATTTCCATTATGTAGGATTTCAGGCAGTACAGTGCAACCGTACCTGCTCCAAGCAAGCCCCAAAACCATTTTTTCCAAACAAAATTACATATAAAATACAGTGGAATTACTATCAAAACAGATTTATGGAAAAATGCGGCAAATGCTATAAGCAAAAGGGCCTTGGCATATTCCTTCTTTACCACATATCTTAAGGAATAAAGAGTAATTGCCAGAACAAAATAATATCTTACGGTGCTGAAGGATCTGAAATATATGCCCAGTGTCATAAAAAGCATGAAGCTGATGGCAAAGCTGTCGCTCTGGTCATACATTGCCTTCATAAAAATGAAAATTGTCAGAAAACCGAACAATCCGAATACCAAAAGATAGTTCTCACTTCCCGCAAGAATATATAAGCATTTAACAACAAGATTATATCCCCATTCAGTTACGGTTATTCCGCCAACATATATTTCATGGGCATTCTGTATATATGTAAGATAGTCATTTCCAACGCCGGTACGAAGTGCGCAGAGCAAAAAGAGTATGCAAAAAATAGCAGCTAAACATATTTTATTCATTAGCTGCTGTTTTGTTATGTCGGTTGAATTTGCACTCTGTCTGTTCACCATGAATCCAAGTATTACGGTAAACAGCGTAATTCCTGCGTAAAGAATCATGACGAATATTCCTTCATTCCCTTTTTCATAAGTTTATATGCCTGTTTCCAATCAGTAACTTCCTGATTTTTGTCCGCAAAAAAAGTTCCCTTGTGGGCAAGCAAAAATCTTAAAGCCAAAGGTTTGGCCAGAACTCCGTACAATGGTTTATAAAGCACTCCTCTGTCATAGAAGAACTTCTCCGTATATCCATTAAACCATGTAGAGGGTCTTGGTTCTTCCCTTCCCAGGGTAATGGGCAAAGCGTATATCTTCAGTCCTTTTCTGATGCATTCCCTGATAAACAGACTGTCCTCTCCGTTGCTATACTTTGCACCGCCCCCAAATAAAAGATTAAAGGTAATCCCTGCCTTATGAAGCTTATCTCTTCTGACTGCAAAGCTGTAGGTGGGATATCTTCCGCAATTTAAGCGTGTTACCTTGTGTTCGCTTTCCGTATGGTAGGTGGCTCTGTCTTCTTCCACATCAAAATTAAACAGAAGCATATCCGCTCCCGGTCTCTTTTCAAATGCATCCAAAACCAGCTTACCGTAACCGTCAAGGTATCTTATATCTTCATCCGAAAAAAGAACAATATCTGCATCCGCACGAAGAAGAGCGTTATTTCTTGAAAGACCTACGCCTCGCTCTTTAAAGCTGTAGCAGCATATCCTATTGCCCTTAAACTCGTATTCCTTATATCCGTTTTCATCGCACTGGTTAATAACGATGGCGTCACTACCAAGGTTCATTGTCCCGGCAATATCATCCATATTCTGTTTTACACATGATACCAGCGTCTGTAATCTCATTTGTTTCTTCCGTAATAAGCCTTCAAAAACTTCTCATTGCAATTCTTCATGGAAACACCCAGAATCTCAACGGACTGTTTCTTCAGCAAATCCATATCATATCTTAACTGTGTTGCACATGTCTTTCCCCAGACAATCTCCAAAACACAGGCTGTTTCTTTAACCAATGTATCCAGCTGCTCTGTCACATCTGCACATCTGACGGCTTCCCTGTCACCGACTATGACCTTGTAATTTGCATCAAATGCGTTTTTGTAGCCTTCCGACTCGTAGCCTATAAAGGGAATATCTCCAAAGCTCCTGTTAAAATCTGCTTCTGTATATATTCTGTCATCCAGAACATAATAGATTGCAAAGGCAAACAACGCCAGTACAAATGCTATCAGTCCTCCAAGAAAAGCTGCATTTCCCGTTCTGTTAAACTTATCAAGAATGACTGTTACGTCTGTTGACCACAATTCAATGGACGAAAGCTCATTTACCGCTTCGGCAAATCCCGGCATTGCACCCTCATAAGCCTTGGATATTGCTTCGACTCTGCTCTTATCCTTACCTTCTATCTGTACTGTAAGAACTCTGTAATCACTGACCATCTCACTGCTTACAGCATCAATTATCTCCTGCTTCTCATAACCTGCCGGCAATTCCGACAACACAAGATCAATTACCTTATCATCCTTTACAAACTGTCCCCAGGTGTAGGCATTGTAATAATCCATTCCGTTGGGATAGTCCTCAAGATTAAATGTAATATAATAATCTCTGCTGCTCATATATGTGGGTTCACCGTCCACAATTTTTCCGTAAGAAACGTATATTACCGCTCCCAGTACCACACCGGCAACAACAGCAATCACCACAAGCCACAACTTGCGGGCGAAAAGCAGAGCTACTCTCTTTAAATCCGTTCCCTCATTCAGTTTTTCCTTGTTACATGTTGGTGTCATCCGTTGCTTCCTTTTTCATTGCGGTTAACTGAGAATTATCCACACCTTCCGTTGCATCCGGTGTGAAAAGAATCTTTATTGTAAGTATCATCAACTGTATATCAAGCCATACGCTGTAATTCTCGATATAAGTCAGATCCAGTTTAAGCTTGTCATAGGGAGTTGTATTGTATTTTCCGTATACCTGTGCATATCCCGCAAGTCCGGCTTTTACCTTCATTCTGAATGCGAATTCGGGCATTTCCTCCATATACTGCTTAATAATTTCCGGTCTTTCCGGTCTCGGTCCGATAAATGACATATCGCCCTTAAGTATGTTAATCAACTGAGGAATCTCATCTATTCTTGTGGCACGGATAAACTTTCCGTAAGGCGTTATTCGTGAGTCATTTTTGGTAGCCAGTCTTGCCACTCCGTCCTTCTCCGCATCAACTCTCATGGAACGGAACTTCATTATCCTGAATTCTCTGGCATTTATGGTACAGCGAATCTGCTTATAAAATACCGGTCCTCCGTCCTGAAGTTTAATAATTATCGCTGTTATAAGCATAATTGGCGAAAGAATAATGAGCAGTAGTACCGAACAAACAATATCTATACATCTCTTAAAGAAACGCTGCTCCACCTTAAGAGCATATTCCCTTGTCAAAAGAACCGGCGTATCAAACAGATGCAGCTGATCCGAACCCTTGATGATAACATCGGATATCTTCGGCATCATGTACATTCTGATATTTCTGCTGTAGCAGAATTTGAGAAGGTTGTTTCTTACAGCCGTAGGAATATCCCAAATAATAACTCCGTTATATTCCGGATTCTGGGATTCCTCTTTAACCTTATCAATTCCTTCCGAAATATTGATGCATTTAACTATATTGTATTTATTTTTTCTTGTATCGAACTTGCTTACTATATCATCTATCGCATGTTCACCGTATATAAGAAGCAGCTTCCTGGGTGGGAAGAGCTTAATATACAGCCTGTCACACAATACTATCCATACAAATGAAACCACGACCTGACACAACAAAAGCCATAGCATGGGCACAGAATATACCAGTCTGTTTTCCATAAGTGATATCTGAAAAAATGTAATAATTCCGTCAATCAGAATCGCAAACAACTGGGCAAAGAAGACATCCCCCACCTTAAGGTACCCTATCTTCAGTCCTCCAAAGGAGGCCGCAAAGAAAAAGAGCAGGACTCCGTAGACACATACCATAAGTACATGACCCCAGAAGGTAAACTTAACATTCCATACCAGGTTTCTGTGATATACCTGCGTCCAGACATAGGCATATCCTGCTATGTTTACCAAAAGCCCCACAATGGACATCAATAATACAAATGTTCTTTTTAATGATTCACCTTTTCTCATAAATCCATCAGATTCTGCGCAATGTGGCACGAACTGCCCATCCGCAGAAATACCATCCACTCTTTATTACTGACAGTTTTTCAACATTTCTGTACAAATTCCAAATTCTGACTATTGCCTTTCCCTTGTTGGAAGACAATGACTTCGCCGGTCTTCTGTATATGGCAAGAACCTCATTGAGTCCATATGCCTTATATCCGTTTCTGAGAATATTCCACCAGGTTGCGGTATCCTCGCTGGGAACAACCGGCATCTTTATAAGATCTTTTCCTATTTTTTCGGTATCAAACATTACCGTAGAGGTAAAAATAACCGTTCTGGACAAGGCCTTCTTATAGGTCAGACTCTCGGGAACCTTTACCACATTCCCTGTGGGTTCCGCAGCCTCATTACCGAATTCATACCCGGTAAATACAAAACCTGCATCCTTCTGTTTCATATATTCAAGAGTCTTTTCAAGCTTGTCCCTTTTCCAGACGTCATCTGCGTCAAGATATGCTATATATCTTCCTGTAGCAGCCTCAACTCCCGCATTTCTTGCAGGGGCCGGTCCATCCTTGTTATCATCGAGAAAGATAAACTTCAACCTCTTATCAAGGGTATTTTCCTTAAGCTCCAGCAATATTTCTCTTGTATCATCCAAAGAGCGGTCTTCCACAAGAATAAGCTCCCAGTCTGTAAATGTCTGCGCCTGTACCATTGATACGGTGGACAATATAAAATCCTCCGCATTATAAACCGGCGTAACAATACTTATCGTTGCCACACTAAATTTCCTCTTTTACTATATACAGCGGTCTGTTCTTTACTTCCAGATATGTCTTTGACAGATACTGTCCGATAATTCCAAGACAAAGTAACTGTACACCGCTGATAAGACTGATAATACACACAAGTGACGGCCATCCGCTTGTAGGATCACCAAATATACTTGTTCTGACTATTATTACAATAATCAGAATAAATGCCAGAGCACAAAACAGTACTCCCATAAATGAAGCAATTGATAGCGGAGCCGTACTGAAGGCAATTATTCCTTCCATTGAATACTTTATCAGTCCCCAGAAACTCCATTTTGTTTCTCCGCGTGTTCTTTCAACATTTTCAAACTCAACCCATTTTGTCTCATAACCTACCCAGCCGAATATTCCTTTGCTGAATCTGTTATATTCTCCCATTGACAGAATGGCATCAACAACCTCTCTTGTCATAAGACGGTAATCTCTTGCACCATCAACAATTTCGGTTTTGCTTATCCTATTCATAAGCTTATAGAATTTTCGGGCAAAAAATGACCTGATTACCGGCTCACCCTTCCTTGAAACACGCCTTGTGGCAACAGAATCATACCCTTCGTCGATGTATCCGAAAAGCTCGGGAAGAAGTGATGGGGGATCCTGCAAATCAGCATCCATCATTACGGCATAATCTCCTTCTGCCTTCTTAAATCCCGCATATATTGCTGCTTCCTTTCCAAAATTTCTGGAAAATGAAATAAGCTTTACTCTGTTATCCTCTTCATGCAGCTTTTTTACTTCTGCTACAGTTCCGTCCTTTGAGCCGTCATTAACATATATTACTTCCACATCCAATGAGCGTTCCTTGAAAAAAGCTTCATTTTTCATAAGCTCTTCGTAGAAATAGCGGATATTCTCTTCTTCATTGTAGCAGGGTACTATTACACTCAGTAATTCCATCTGTTTTCTCCCAAAATCCCTGTTATTCATTCAGGGCGTATATCAGGTAATTGGCGGTTGTTCCCGCAAGTTTGTATTTGCCGAGAGTCTGTGGAGCATCCTCAAAACTGCTCATAACAATTATATCACAACTGTATTCATATGCAGTATCCACGATAAAGTCCGCATTCTCTTCGCTGCTCTTCATTACATCAAAAAATGTATAGGCTTCCTCGTTATAACCGTCCATAATTCCCGTGTCCATGTTTGCCGTATACAAATCACGTCCGTAGAACAGCGGAATCATATGTCCGTATTCGTTAATTGCCGGAATAAGACTCTGGTCTGCCAGTACAAGCTTTGGCTCCATTTCATCAAGAAATCCGGCAATATTTCTTTCCTCTTTGGTCATTGTATTTTCTTCGGTAATGGAATAGTCCTTGAAAAAGCCAAAGGTATTGCCACAGATACTGATAAGCAAGACAAGTATTAATCCCAGTATATGTCGAACTCTTTTTTCTTTTATTGTCTCTATAAGTTCCGTTGCCGCAAAGGGTACATACAAAAGCACAGGCACCAGAAGCGTTATGGGCTCATAGGCCTGCAATGCGGGAAATACCAGCATCAGCGCCCAGACAATTACCGGGTTCATTACAAATATTACCAGTATGGCTATGCCATACAGAATAAGCCACACATTTGTCTCCTTGTGAAGGTAATACAGAAGCACTATACTTACCAGAAACAGAAGGAAATAGCTTCCCGCCAGCTTTGTCCGGGAGAAGTAATCCAGCATGATATTGATTGCATTACTCATGTCCGTGTTCCTCCCTTCCGTATTTTACCGTACAGCAAACAATAACTGTTGCAAGGCTGAGTATTATAAGCAGTGCACCCGTTGCAAGCTCCGTAATGAAAACAGATGCCAGTAATGTCAGAATTATCCTGAATACACGGCTTATTCTGTATTTCCATTTTCTTGGACCATACTCACCCTTTTCTATCTTGTACATATCCATAACAAGATATATCAGATATGGCAGCATAACTGCTATAACAATCGTTTCTCCACTGTAGCCGTTCCATAAAACCTTATAGCCTACCGCTCCCTTAAAATAGTCACCTGAAAGCAGCAAAACTGCTACAAACATCATAAATGTATAAACCTTTTTATTGGTCTTCAGTATTGCCGTCATGGCGCATTTGCAGGCAAAGAACAGACAGAACAAGGTCTGAAGGGATGCCACAATATAAAGAAGTACCCTGTCTCCGATATTATAGGTCATACACCAATAGGTATAATAAACCGGAAGGGTTATTATCTTTCGTGAATTGATAATGCCCAGTTCATAAGGTCGTGATGTCAGCGGATTATATACATTGACAGTACCTGTCATGGAATTGACACGAACCGTCTCAAGCATAATATCATCTCTGCCATAGTAATAAATTGAGCATAACCTTACTACAACAAGGGCAAATGCAATAACCATGAGTGTAAATACAAGTATTTCATCCTTACGAAGTGCACACTTTTTAAGACTTTCTTTTATGTAGCTTCTGCATACAAAAACCCCAACAAGGAGTCCCGTTACAACTATTGCATAGCTTGCGCAGGAATAAATTTTGCAGGTCAGTTCAAAGGGCAATCCCAGGAAACTGTGGAGTGAAAATACTACTCCCTGCAGTAAAAAAAGAGAAAAGAAACCAATCAAATATGTCTCACTTTGATTCGTTTCTTTTTGTCTTGTAATAATATTCAAAATCAAACCTGCCCCATATGGCAGAATAAGTAACAATAATATCCCCAGAATATTCATGGATTACCTCATATTTCCAAGGTATATTGTAGCAAATATAACGAATATTGGCAAATCCTTACAGGTATTCTTCCAAACCCTTATCCTTCAATTTGTCTACCATCAGTTTAATATCCTGTGCCCTGTTTTTATTACATACCAGAGTAACATCCTCTGTATGGGCAATTACAACATCTTCCACTCCCAGCACTGCTATCAGATGTCCCTCTTCAGTACTGTATAATACATTATCTTTTGCATCTATGGATATATTACGGGCAAGTGCCACATTTCCCTCTTCATTTTTCTTATGAATGTAGTCAAATGCGTCAAAGCTTCCCACGTCATTCCAACCGAAATCACCCTCCAGCATAAGAACATTATCGGCTCTCTCCATGATGCCGTAATCAATGGAAATCTTTGGAATCTGAGGATACAGCTCATTTATAACCTGCTCCTCTTTATCTGTTCCCAAGGCATCATATAATTTCATCAGATATTCATATATATCCGGCAAAAGCTTCTCAAAATACTTAAGTATTGTGGATGCTTTCCATATGAACATTCCGCTATTCCATGCATATTCGCCACTTTCAATATATTCCTGGGCTGTTTCAAGGTCAGGCTTCTCAACAAACTCTGTTACATTTTTTGCCACCTCATCCCCTGACATATCGTATCTTATATAGCCGTAACCCGTTGAGGGAAATGTCGGTTTAATTCCTATTGTAACAAGCTTGTCTTCACTCTCTGCCGCCTCTACTGCAGCTTTGAGTACACGGGCAAACTCCTCTTCATTTCCGATAAAGGGATCCGATGGTACTATCACCATTATTCCGTCTTCATACTTTTTAAGGATTTCCACTGCGGCATAGCCGATACAAGCTGCTGTATTTCTTGCTGCCGGCTCTCCCAGAATATGATCTCTTCTAAGCAGTTCTCCGGTAAGTCTGAATGTTTCTTCTGCTGTCTTAACATTTGTTACAACGAAGATATCCTCCTTGTCCGTTATCATATTAAGACGTTTTGCAGCCTCCATAACCATTGAATCTTTTCCTGAAAGATTAAGAAACTGTTTGGGCTTATCTATTCTTGATACAGGCCAGAAACGTGTTCCGCCGCCGCCTGCCATAATCACTCCGTATGTTTTCATACCATATCCTCATTTTATAAAATCTGCTTATGACAATCTGCTCTTCCTAATCTGCTTATAATCTTGCACTTTCAACATTTTCCCTGAACCACTCGTAAGCAAGCTTTACGCCTTCATCCAGTTCAACCTTATGTGTCCATCCGAGGGAATGAAGCTTTGTAACATCCGTAAGCTTTCTGGGTGTTCCGTCAGGCATATCGCTGTTCCAAACTATTTCTCCCTCATAGCCTACCGTATCCTTTACTGTTTCAGCCAACTGCTTTATGGTTACTTCCTTACCGGTTCCGATATTTACATGCTGGAGTCCGCTGTAATGCTCAAGAAGATATACACATGCATCTGCCATGTCATCCGAATAAAGGAATTCTCTTAAAGGTGAGCCTGTTCCCCATAATTCCACTGTGGGAGCATTGTTAACCTTTGCCTCATGGAATTTACGAATCATGGCGGGCATTACATGAGAATTACTTAAGTCATAGTTATCATAGGGACCGTAGAGATTTGTGGGCATACAGCTAATGAAATCGTCTCCGTACTGCATCTTGTAGAATTTGCACATCTCAAGTCCGGAAATCTTTGCTATTGCATATGCCTCATTTGTTACCTCCAAAGGACCTGTAAGTAATGCATCCTCAGGTATGGGCTGAGGAGCCATCTTCGGGTAAATGCAGGTGCTTCCAAGGAAAAGCAGCTTCTTAACCTTATAGTCATGGCAGCACTTTATGACATTGCACTGAATCTGCATGTTTTCATAAGCAAATTCTGCAGGAGTTGTCTGATTTGCATTTATTCCTCCAACCTTTGCTGCCGCAAGAACAACCACATCCGGTCTCTCCTCTTCAAAAAATGCCTTTACCGCTGCCTGATTGGTAAGATCCAGTTCCGCATGTGTTCTTCCGATGATATTGGTATATCCGCCTCTTTTCAGTGAACGTACTATTGCGCTTCCAACCAGTCCTCTGTGGCCTGCCACATATATCTTGTCTTCTTTTGTTAAATTACTCATTGCTTTTTCCTCTTTCTTTTAAGATTTCCATATGTAATCAGTTAATTTACTGCTTAAATCTGAAGCCATCTTTAAAATCTGTTCCCCTTAGTTCTATGTCATCAACAAATATGGATGCGGGGAATTGATTATAACCTATCATTCCATTTTCTATGGGAACATATATTGTCTGACCGTCCAGATTATATTTCGTTGCATCCCAGTCAGTATAATCCTTTTGTGCAATGTAATAGGGTTCCTTTATTGTTGTGTATATATCATAACCCATTGTTTTGATACGGTATACTCCAAAAAGAGCAAAAATCAGAAAATATGATATGTATAAAGACTTTTTGTCCCCGCTCTTCTCCGTAAGTTCAAAACAAAGCATTCCGTCAAACAAAAGCGGCAAGCAGGTAAGATAACCATACCCATAACGTACAAGTGGAGCACTGAAAAACCAGAAAAGACACCCGATTGTCATTACCGCCCAAACCAGTAACCTGTCCTTATCAGCCTTTTTCCTGCACAGTTTCCATACAAAATAAACCGCTCCACCGATTATCGCTATGACTGTAAGACAAACCCATCCCTTTTCTATAAGCGACATTTCGGAAAACCAGGGGGGAAGCCACTCAGAAAGTGGCATATTCTGCTTCGATATATCCTTAATTCCCTTGCCGTAAACCCCTATTTCAACAGCATCATACTCTGCCATCCATTTGGGTATTTTCCAGTCGGGATTAAATATGTCAATAATTGTTGAGGGATATATCAGCCATCCGGATATCAGGTAGTTTCTTATGAAAAACGGAACAAGAACCAGAATTCCACCCAGCAGGGACGCCAATGTCTGTTTTTCTTGCTTTCCCTTAATCATCATCACAGCCGGTTTAACAGCCAGCAGTACCAAAAGTGCTATGGAAAACTTTACAGTTGCCGCATAGACCAGCAATATGCTAATCATTGCAAATGGGTATGCACCGGCTTTTTCATTTTCCTTTTCCTCATCCAAAGCATCAAGCCACATAATCAGTATTGAAAAAATAAGTATCTGCGCATAATAATCACTGGCGGGTGATGTCATTTCCCTGAAAATCAGTCCCAGATAAAAAAGCAGTCCCAGTCTGATAAAATCCGAAAATCTAACCTTCTTTTCCACAAATGACCTGTATACATCAGAAACATGAAAAATACCAAGTAATGCAAAAAATCCGGAGGTGGTATGCAATGACTGTCCAAGTATATCTTTAAAGCTGTATAGTGCAGTAAGTGCAAATGCCGAAGAATTGTAACCAAATCTTACCTGAAGGCTTGCCAGACCTTTAACAACACCGTATTCCTCTATCCAGCGTATACTCTGGGCATGGTAAAGGCTCGTGTCAAAATGAATATAACCCCTGGAAGTTCCGTAGGAAAACAAAATTATCAGCGCTGCATATATTACAGGCATTGCCTTTACTTCAGCAGTCTTTTCTCTTGCATCATACAATAATTCCAAAATGTCTTTACGTTTCAAAACAAAGATTATCAGACAGATAAGTGAAAGAACTATATTGGCTGCCAATCCCACACCGCCAAACAGACTCCAAACCTGTGCAAACACCGTATTTACAACAAGACCTGCCCAAATGCAGGGCTTTACACTATTAATTTTTGTTCCGAATATTAAACAATAAAGGCTCAATACGGCAAACCCCGCCAAAAGCGAGGTAATTGCAATATAGAGCCAGTTTATCAAAACCATTATCATAGTTTAATTATTTCCCGTTTTTAAACTCTTCGCAGCTTTTGTTACAAATAGCTTTCATATCGGCATCCATCATCATGGCTACCAAACCGTTAAAGTCAATATTACGCTTCCAGCCTAATTCCTTTTCAGCCTTAGAGCAGTCTCCCCAAAGGAATTCAACCTCTGCGGGACGGTAGAACTGCGGATTAACATCAACAAGAACTCTTCCCGTTGCAGCATCGATTCCCTTTTCATTAACACCTTCACCTTCCCAGCGAATTGTTATTCCAAGTTCTGCAAATGCCGCTTCAACGAATTCTCTTACCGTATGAGTCTGATTTGTTGCCAGTACATAATCACCCGGCTTGTCCTGCTGAAGCATCAGCCACATTCCCTGTACATAATCACCTGCAAATCCCCAGTCACGTTTTGCGTTCATATTGCCAAGAGAAAGCTTCTCCTGCTTACCTGCCATAATATTGGCTATTGCAAGAGTAATCTTTCTTGTAACGAAATTCTCGCCTCTTCTCGGTGATTCGTGATTAAACAAAATACCGTTGCATGCAAAAATATTATATGATTCTCTGTAGTTTACCGTTATCCAGTATGAATACAGCTTTGCTACTCCGTAAGGACTCTTTGGATAAAAGGGTGTTTTTTCTGACTGAGGAGCCGTTTCCGGAAGTCCTCCGAACAGTTCTGATGTAGAAGCCTGATAGAATCTGCAGCTTCCTCCAAAAAGACGAATTGCTTCAAGAAGCTTCAGTGTACTGAAACCTGTAGCCTCTGCTGTGTACTCCGGAACCTCAAAAGAAATTCCTACATGGGACTGAGCTGCAAGATTATATACTTCTGTAGGCTTAATCTCAGATATAATTCTGCAAAGACAGCTTGTATCCGTTGTATCTGCAAAATGCATGAAAAACTTAACTCCGTTATAGGAAGAATTGAGTATATGATCTATTCTTTCTGTTCCTGCTATGGAATGACGTCTCATCAAACCATGAACTTCATAGCCCTTTTCAAGAAGGAACTCTGCCAGATACGATCCGTCCTGTCCAGTTATACCTGTAATTATTGCAACGTTTTTCATGCTCTTTCTCCCTTGCGGTTAATATTTCTTATATTTTTATTAGTAACATTTCCTTTCAAGTATATACTCAGACGCACCCTTTTTCAAGAAAATTCAGGAAACAGATAGTGTAAATACGGCTAAAACACGCAATGTCTGTTGATTTACATCAAAGCCTTATAGTAAAATATATATGTCTTTTGTCAATACTTTTCTTATTCTTCTATGTTGGGGGGTAGCAATATGAAAAGGTCATTCAAAAATGGTTTTAGTCTTTATGTAATACTTATTCTTATTACACTTATTCCTCTGACAGTTGCTGTTCTGTTTATCAGTATAACATCTGTTTATCAGCTGCGTACAAATCTGGAAGAGGACGCTCAGACTCAGCTCTATATTGCCTCAAGCAACCTGGCCAATCATTGTAACGAAAAACATATAAGTTTTGCCACCGCAGATCAGTTTAACGTCTATATCGACAGCCTTGATGAAAAAGACATTGAAATGTCCATTCTCATTACCGGTTCCCCTTCCGTATCATCAATTAAAAATGAAAACGGATACCGTATCAGAGACATTGAGGCAGATGATTCTATTCTGAAAAACCCTGATTTGGCAACAATCGGTGTATATAAAGACGATCTTGTTATTAACGGAATTGATTATTACGGTTATTTTTCTCCCATATACGTTGATAATGAGCTTATTGGTGTTGCCCTTGCTTCCCAAACAAAGGATGGTATTAACGGTAAAATCAGAACCGTTGTTTTGACAGTTGTTATCTCATCACTGGTAGTATTTTTCCTCTTCATCATGGTTATTTACTTTGTTACCGGAAAAATATCAAGAACAGTAACTCATATCAACAATCGGGCTGATATCCTTTCAAAGGGTAATCTTTCCCATAGCATTACTATTCACAGTCGTATCAATGAAATGAACGATCTTCTGAACGCAACCGATTCCCTTTCGGAAAATCTCCACTACACAATTGGTAATGTTAAGCATGTTTCAAATGAATTGTTAAACAGTGTGTCCGATGTAACAACATTGAGTGAAAGCAGTGCTCAGAAGGCCGAACAGATTGCCGTTGCCATGCGTGAACTGTCTGTTGCTACTGTCCAGGTTGCGGATCACGTTTCGGAAATATCAACTCAGATGACAGATATGGGACAATCAATAAATGATATATCTTCCAGTGTTGCATCCCTTAGTAAACGTGCAGCTACTATTATTGACTGTAATGAAAGCGCTCAGACCAGCCTCAATGCCATTCGTGATACAAATAGAAGAACCGTTGAAGCTGTAAAGGATATTGCCGATCAGATTAATGAAACAAACGAATCCATAATTACTATCAATGAAGTTGTTGATTTAATTCTTGAAATCTCTGAAGAAACAAAGCTTCTCAGTCTCAATGCAACCATAGAAGCGGCAAGAGCCGGAGAAGCAGGTAAAGGATTTGCCGTTGTAGCCGATGAAATAAGAAAACTTTCCGATCAAAGTGCTTCCGGCGCAGAGAGAATACGTGTCCTTGCCCAGACTATTATCGAAAAGTCTTCTAAATCAGTTGCCCTGTCCGAAGAGGTTAATTCCCTCATTGAACAGGAAAAATATATTGTTTCGCAAACAGATAAGGAATATAAAACACTTACAGAAAATATTAATCTTTCTGCGGAGTCTATCAATTCAATAGCTCAGAAATCCAACAAACTGAGTTCGGTTAAAGAAAAGGTTATCGAAAACGTAGAAGATCTCAGTTCTATCAGTCAGCAGACTGCAGCTTCCAACGAAGAAGTCACAAGCAACATCGAAGATATAAATCGCGAGGTCCATACAGTAAATAACAACTGTGAAACCCTAAACAAAATGGCTGATGAACTTAATGAATCCATTTCGTTCTTCAGTGTTTAATGTTATGTGTTAAAATTCCTTTTTATTCATTATCTTTACACTTATCAGATAAGAAATAGCCGTTAACAGGGCAAACAGCGCAAATAGAGCTGATAGAAAGACCACATCTGGTATTCCGTTCAGTTTATCTGTTAAAGAACCGTCTGCATCAAGCGCAGTAAACAGTTTTGCCAGCAACAATCCACCTGTTCCGAATAATACCACTACAACAGCCATGGCAATTCTGCTCTTTTCGGCTCCGAATTTTATCTCCAGAGGAATCATTAAATCAGCGCAAATTACTGCTAACGGAAAATATATTATCAATCCCGGAATGCTACTCCACAGATTTGCATTTACTCCTCTGAAAAAGTATACCAACGAAAAAATCACAACTGCTGCAAACCATGCGATAATTCCACCTGCAATGCAAAGAACATATTTTGATCTGACATACTTCTCTCTGGTTATTGGCAATGTCATTAAAAATGCATAACCGTTATCAAACTCATCGTAATTTATTGTACTTACCGACATCAGTGTAACCAGAAAGGTTGTATAAGCTACCGCAAATGCTCCCGAAGAGAAGCTCATAAAAATTGCCAATCCCAGAAACAGCAACAACGTCTGCTTTCTCTTTAAAAGAAGCCTAATATCTTTCTCAATTAATCCCTTCATCAAAAGAACCTCCTTCAGAACCTGTCATTAATAGAATCAGCTGATCAATTCCGCCCTTTTCAATAATCATATTGGGATAATTCTCAGCGTAAAATGCTCTCTCATTTGTAAAACAGTCATATCCGTAGCTTTCCTTTTTTGAAGCGAGAATATACTGTTTGTCCAGATTTTCATATTCTTCCTCCTTAACCTTAAGGATTCCGTATTTATCAAGCAATACATCCGTGTCCTCGTGAAGAATAACCTTTCCCTCGTCTATCAGGTAAATATCATCACATATTCCTTCCAGATCCGTTGCTATATGGGAACTTATAAGTATCGATCTTTCCTCATCCTTTGACACGTATCTTCTCAGAATATCAAGAATGTCATTTCTGGCCTCTATATCAAGTCCTGCTGTAGGCTCGTCCATAATAAGAAATTTTGCATTATGACAAAGAGCACACAAAACCCTTACCTTTGCCTTCATTCCCGTTGAGAAGTCTTTTATTTGCTTATCCTCCGGGAGTCTCTGCTTACGACATTCGGAAAGAAACATATTCTCATCGAAGTTCTTATACATTTTTTTCATTATTTTTACTATATCGGATATATTAAGATATCCGCTGAAAGCAGAATCAGCCAGACATACGCCGATATTTTCCTTATCCTCTGCAGAAAGGGTTCCTGCTTCCTTTCCCATAACCTGCAAACTGCCGCCTTCTCTTTTTATTAATCCCAGAATTGCTTTTATTGTTGTACTCTTTCCCGCACCGTTCTTTCCTACAAGTCCGGTTACCGTGCCGTATGGTACATTCAATGTAACATCCAGGTTAAAATCATCGTATTTCTTCTGCAGATTCTCAATCTGTACTATATTTCCACTCACTGCCAGTCCTCCATTAATATTTCTATCATCTCTGTTATTTCTTCATTTGAAAGTCCGATTGCCCTTGCCTTCTCCAATGATTTGCACAAATCATCCTCAACCGCTTTCTTTCTTGCTTCCATGGCAATATCTTTGTCGGTTTCCGCCACGTATGTCCCTTTCCCATGAACGGTAATGACAAAACCTTCTTCTTCCAGATAGTCATATGCCTTTTTTACAGTCAAAGAACTGATCTTCAGTTCTGCCGAAAGAACCCTGACTGAAGGCAGCGGTTCATTATCTTTCAGTTCTCCTGCTATTATTTTGGCTTTAATCTGATTCAGAAGCTGTTCATATATTGGAACCATGGATGTATTGTTCAGTATAATGTTCATCTTTTGCCTCACAAAAAAACTGTTATACACTGTTTGTTGTAAACAGTGTATAACAGTTTATATCAGTTGTCAACTAATTATATTATTTTCTCAAAAATTAGTTTTACAAACACTATTTTAGGCACTTAAAACTTCAGGTTGGCAAACAAACTTCCAAGAGATGTACCTACAGATTCGGAATCTGTATATTTTGATACATCTAATTCCTCCTCTTCATCCACCACTGTATTCTCCTCACAGGCTTTAATGCTTAAAGAAATCTTGCCATCATTGGTATTAAGTACCTTGACCTTTACCTTCTGCCCTTCCTTCAGCACCTCCTTGGGATGCTTTATCCTCTTATCACATATCTGTGAAATATGAACCAGTCCACTCATTCCGTCGCCAATGTTTACAAATGCGCCGTAATTCTGAAGGCTTTCTACTGTTCCTTCCGTAACCGTTCCGGGAACAATCATAGCTACCTTATGGTTATATGCTTCCTTCTGCTGCTCCTTCAGTACTGCCTTTGCTGACAAAATAAGCTTTTCTTTTTCAACATTTACATCAGTAACCTTTACATCAACACTCTTTCCCTTGAAGAGTGCTGTATCCTCGACATATTCGGAAGAAAGCTGCGAAGCCGGGATAAATCCCCTTATTCCTTCAAGATATGCAATGGCACCGGCAGCAACCGTATCCACAATCTTTACTGTATGAACAGATTCGTCATCCTTGTATCCTTTAAGCACATCCCAGGAAAGAGCTTTATCTGCCTCAACCCTTGAAAGCAGTATATTGCCGTGACCGTCGTCTGTGCTCTTAACAATTGCTGTTATTTCACTTCCGATTCTCATGTCAAGAATGGAAAATGAAGGATCCTCACTCAAATCGGCTGCTTTAATAATACCCTGTGTAAAATATGAAAGATCAATTACAAGCTCTTCTTCATTTACATCGATAATAGTACCTGTAATAACGTCTCCTTCATTGATATTGCGAAATGAATTATTGATTTCCGCCTCAAAACTCTTCATCGTCTCTTCCATGTTTCTCTCTCCTTATTCCTTCTCTTTTTCAAAACAACAGGCCTTCCTGTCATTTTCTAGTAACCATACACATCGTATATTTCGTCTGTGTATACACCCTTCTCTTTATAAACAATCAGTGGTTTTTCCACTGTAAGTCTTGATTTCCCACCGCGACAGGCCTCGATAAGCACCATATTGGGTTCTTTGTCAATAAACGGATATACAAGCCTCATTCTTTTGGGTTCCAGCTTGTACTGAGTGAGCCTGTTCATTATCTCCGCCAGTCTGAAGGGTCTGTGAACCATATAAAAATGTCCGCCCGGCTTAAGTAAAGCTGCGGCAGCGCCTATTACATCCTCAAGAGTACACAACACTTCATGACGTGCTATGGCTTTCTCACTGTCCGGATTTTTAAGACCATGCTGACCTATCATATAGGGTGGATTGGAGGTTATGACATCAAATGTAGCTTTCTCAAATAGTTCTGTGGCCTTTTTTATATCTCCCGTAACAATATCAACCTTATCCTCCAGTCCGTTTAGCAATACGCTTCGACGGGCCATATCTGCACTTTCCTCCTGAATTTCAAGGCCATACAGGTGCTCAGCATCTGTTTTTGCTTCCATCAGTATAGGTATAATACCTGTTCCGGTACCCAGATCCAGAACCCGGTCCCCCGATTTTGCCGTTGCAAACCCTGACAAAAGTACGGCATCCATTCCAAAACAAAATCTTTCTGAATCCTGAATAATTCCGTATCCGTTTCGCTGAAGGTCGTCTATTCTTTCATTTTCTTTTAAACCAATTCTGTCTCTGTTTACCATTCTACAAATCTCATTTATCGCAAACAGGTGCGGATGATACTAATCATCCACACCCTGTGTTTTGTCCTGACGCTCAAGCATCTCAAGTTCCTTCATCTCTTCCTTGGTCAGCTGAACCTTATCTTTATCCTTCTTATAACGCTTTTTAAACTTCAGATCACTTACCTTGTACTCGTGAATCTCTTTCTCATCTCCTGATTCAACAATAACCTTTACAAGTTCTCTGAGAACATTAACACTGTTTACTTCTCCCTTAAGTCCGTCCGGAGTTGTTACAAAATCTCCAACGTTCGGAAGACGTTTGTTAATCTCTTCATATGTATCCTCTTCATGCTTCAGACAGCACATCAGTCTTCCGCAAACACCGGATATCTTAGTTGGATTAAGGCTGAGATTCTGTTCCTTTGCCATCTTGATTGATACAGGAATAAAATCCGACTGATGGGTATGGCAGCAAAGAGCTCTTCCGCAAATACCGATTCCGCCTCTAATCTTTGTTTCATCCCTTACACCAATCTGACGAAGTTCGATTCTTGTTTTGAAAACACTTGCCAGATCCTTTACCAGCTCTCTGAAATCCACTCTTCCGTCAGCTGTGAAATAGAACAGTACCTTATTGTTATCAAATGTATATTCCGCATCAATAAGCTTCATCTCAAGTCCATGCTTCTGGATTTTTTCAAGACAAATGTTAAATGCGCTCTTTTCCTTTTCTTTGTTCTTCTTCTCCTGTTCATCATCCTTCTCGGTTGCTACTCTGAGAACAGGCTTTAAGGGTGCAACGACCTTATCGTCCTCAACCTCTTTAACGTCACCGACAACAGTTCCGTACTCAACTCCTCTTGCTGTCTCAACTATAACATGACTCCCTTTCCTGATATCCAGTTCCAGGGGATCAAAATAATATACCTTTCCTGCTGTTCTGAATCTGACGCCTATTACTTTTTTCATCTATAAACCTCCACATGAATCACTAATTTGTCTGCTTCGCAAACCGATTCATTTATTAACTAAATATTTGAATTTTCTTTGATTGTAAGTAGCAAAAGTTCCATTGTCAAATCAAAGTTGACATTTGCCGACAATCTTGATTTTGCCTTATCAAGTGCTTTGAGTATTATTTCAAGTCCTTCGTAGGTACTTCTTGATGCCGTCATCTTGATAAATTTCATCTCATCTCTGAATATCAGATTATTTGCATCTGCCGTTGCTTTAAACATAAGCGCATCTCTGTACCAGATGGCAAGAATATCAAGGAAATCATTAATCTCAAGTTTATACTCATTTATCTGCTTTATAGCTTGGGAAATCTCTCCCGCATCCATGTCATCTATATGCTTAAGAAGTGCAATTGCTTCTGTTTTAATCTTATCAAACTCTTCACTGCTGGCAAGAATTTTAGCTTTTCCCAAATTTCCCCTTGCAAATGCCGCACATACCTCTGCCTTATAATCAGGAATCTGGACCTCTTTCATAAGGTAATTCTTAACAAGCTTGTCCTCAACGGGACGCATATTAAGAACAACACATCTGCTTACAATTGTGGGAAGCAATGCATCTGCATTTGTGGTAAGGATTAATATTACCGCATACTCCGGCGGCTCCTCCAATGTCTTTAACAGTGCATTCTGTGCCTGTGTATTCATTTTTTCGGCTTCGTTAATAATGTATATCTTTCTGTCGGAAGCATAAGGCTTAATTATAATATCCTTATTTATCTGCTCCCTTATATCATCAACACTGATGGTGTTGGGCTTTTCATGAGTAATATGAATAATATCCGGCTGATTACCCGTCAGGGCCTGCTTGCAGGAATGACACTCATTACAGGGATCGATTCCTTTTTTCTCACACTGAAGCGCCATTGCAAATATTTTGGCAATGTACTCCTTTCCACTGTATCTCTCACCGTTGATTATATATGCATGAGAAATCTTTCCGGTTTCCAAAGCATGCTGCAAATGCTCCTTTATCATGTTTTGACCAATAATATCCGAAAATGTAGGCATATCCATCCTCCTAACTTAAGGGAATTCAAGTGCTGTCTCTGATTTACATCCAATCAGGTAAATATATCAAGCAAAAGTCCTCTTATTTCATCTATCTTTGACAAAATAGCCAGGTTATCCTTCTCATCCTTCATAAGCTCCTGAGCCAGTTCATCAAGATTCTCATCCACTAATCTGATTATACCATAAACACGATGTCTTCCGCGCCTGTCCAGGAAATTCTCTCTTGAAAATTCATGAGAACGGGTTATTGTCTCATTAAGGAAGTCTTTAATCAAACTGCGATATCTCTTCATATCCCTGATATCCCGCTTTTTGGAAATCTTTTCTCCCTGAGAGGTTATCTCGCTCATCATAGAAGTTAATTTTTCCTGAAGCTCGGATTCGCCAATCTGACTTGCCAGCGTAAACTTAAATGTTCCGTCTGCTTTAGGCTGTTCATTATGCTGTTCCACGGGCTGAGCCTGCAATAGCTGATTAACCTTGATATCCATACTGACCTCCTTTCAGTTATGCTGAAAGAAACTTATCTGTTCATCATGTTTCAGATTCTATATATTTTACTACCTCTTCGATACATTCATCCAGGTTTTCATTCCTGAACTTCCTGTTTATACCGTATTCCTTCAGATTTTCTTCACTAAAATCCTTGGCATCTGCAAGAAATCTACGGCACATTTCCTCGTATTTGGGACTTTCCTGTTTCATTTCCCTTTTAAGAGCGCGCTGTAATCTGATACCATCGTCTACATCTATTAATATCGGCACAACTCTGTCACTTCCATAGTATTCTTTGGTTGCTTTAAATGATTCAGGCGTTCCTATTATCAAATAATTGTCATTATTAAGATCAATACCATCCGAAACCGTAAAATATTTCCATTCCCCGTAAAATGTATCATAGGTACGGTGTTCAATCACTTTTCCGTCCCTTAACAGACGGTCAAAACCTTCTTTATCTGTAAAATGGTACTGTACACCTTCCCTTTCACCCTCTCTTATGGGACGTGTTGTATAGGGAACAATCTTTTTTAGCGTCTTTCCCTCAGTCTGCATTATTCTTTTGTATATTGTATCCTTCCCCGATGAGCTTTTTCCCATTAAATAAAAAATCTTACCCATAACCTGCCCAATCTTATCCTTCTACCAGTATGTTACTACCGGAAAATTCTTTTCCACCTTACTGTATATCTCCTTTGCTGCCGATAGCGGGAGATTAACACATCCGTGAGATCCCGAATATTTGTATATAGTACCTCCAAACTTACCTCTCCAGGTTGCATCGTGCAATCCGATACCACCGTTATATGGCATCCAGTAATATACAAATGATTCATATCCGGGTCCACGCAATGTGGCATTTACGGTTTTATAGGTTATTCCGTATATTCCTCCCGGTGTATTATGACCGGCTGAAACATTTCCCGATACGCAATCCGTCTCTATATCCAGTTTCCCATTTATATATAAATAAACGTGTTGATTGGTTAAATCGACCTCAACATAGGATTTTCCCACATCATTCTGGCCTTTAACGTAACCCTTATATATGAATTCCGGCTCCTTGTTCTTAACTTCACCGTTTCTGACATCTTCAATCAGAGCAATTGTTTCCTTCTCAACGTCTGTTTTCCAGCCGTAATCACCACGCTCTATTGCCTTATTCTTGCCTGTTGAAGTGCGGAATGTCATAACCTTTCCAAAGGTGTCATTTTTGCCGGCTGTCCTTTCAACATAATTATGGACTTTTTCTTCATCAAGATAAACTTCGTTATCCTCTACTACAAGCCAGTCTTTAATAACGTTTCCGTCTACAATTTCCCTTGACCCGTTCCAATCATAGGAAATCTTTGTGGAAAGCATTTTGTCTGCTTTTGCCTTTGCGCTTAAAAGCTTGGCGTTATCCACAGACATTATGGACTTTGTATAACAGTCATGTTCTTCCAGTTCAAATATTATTTCCCCGACATCAGCAGAAACACCTTTTAGCTGTCCCACAAGCTCATCAGCTACCTTTTCGGGTATCAGCACATTCCCCGGGTATCCCTCTTTAATAAGAAACTCTCCTGATTTTTCATCATAACCCGCAAGATATGCATTTTCCGGCTCTTTTCTGAATTTAGGCGAACAAAGTACAGACTGTTCAAAAATTTCAATAAACGCATCTTTATCAAAGGTCAAATCAGCCTTAACCTCTATATTCTGACCTTCAACACATTTCTTTATCCATCCGATTCCCTTGGTAATGTCAAAGGTACCTTTCTGAAGACCGGATAGGTCATACTCTGTCTCTGCGCCAAAATCATCCGTATATATCAGTTGTTCTGCTCCCTCTCTACCCTGAAATCTCACCGGTACATTCATCGGTTCAGATAAATATCTGTTATAAACACTATTCTTGGGTAAAAAACTACAGTCTTCACCTGCTATTTTTGTTCCATAAGTATAATGTCCGGAGAAAAATAAAGATATCAAAGCAAAAATTCCAACCAAAATCAACAAAGTAATCAGTATTACTTTGCCAGCTTTGCTTTTCTTTTTTTCAATATGTATTATTATTGGTTCTTCTTCCATACTCCCGTCCCCTGTATGCGAATGGCACACAAAAATATGTTATCATTTAACCATTATTATTGTAAAGAAATAACGCATTTTCTTTACTTTCTGGTATATGTGACATATCTGTACGGTATCTCACCGTCAACTTCTTCATTTATTTCCTTGATAAAATCATTTTCATCAAATTCCGGGAAAAATGTATCTCCTTCCGGTTCAAGATCAACCTCGGTTATAAACATCTTTTCCACATAGGGCATAGCCTCTTTATATATTCCGGCTCCACCTGAAATATAAACATTTTTATCACCTGCCAGATCAATTGCTTCCTGAATGGAAGAAACGGTCTTAACACCCTCTTCGTCAAAGTTTTTTGTTCTTGAAACAACATATGTCATACGGTTTGGCAAAGGTCTTCCAATTTCTTCGTATGAACGTCTTCCCATTACAACTCCATTTCCGGTTGTAAGCTCTTTAAAACGTCTCTGTTCGCCTTTTATTCTCCAGGGAATACATCCATTATTTCCAATAACCCTGTTCTTTGCATAAGCAACAATAAGTCCTATCATATTCTTACCTTCCATAATAAAAAATAAAATACATTACCTAAACATATACATATAATAAAAAAAGAAACTCAATAGAGTTTCTTCATAAATAGTGCCCAGAACTGGAATCGAACCGGTGACACAAGGATTTTCAGTCCTTTGCTCTACCAACTGAGCTATCTGGGCGTAGCGGGGACAAGATTTGAACTTGTGACCTTCGGGTTATGAGCCCGACGAGCTTCCAGGCTGCTCCACCCCGCGTCATGAGGTAGTAGTGAAGCTACCCCTTTAAATGGATGGAGGTGGATTCGAACCACCGAAGCAATTTGCAGCAGATTTACAGTCTGTCCCCTTTGGCCACTCGGGAATCCATCCATAAAACTTATTAAGTTTTAAGCCGATGATCGGACTCGAACCGATAACCTGCTGATTACAAATCAGCTGCTCTGCCAATTGAGCCACATCGGCAATAATGGGACCTACAGGGCTCGAACCTGTGACCCTCTGCTTGTAAGGCAGATGCTCTCCCAGCTGAGCTAAGATCCCATCAAACGACCCAGACGAGACTCGAACTCGTGACCTCCGCCGTGACAGGGCGGCGCTCTAACCAACTGAGCCACTAGGCCATTTGAAGATTCTTATTGAACCTCAAAAATCGAACACTGAATATCAAATCCTGATAAGTGATAACTTACACCTGTTTCCTATCTTCCTGTTGGATAAGCCCTCGACCTATTAGTAACCATCAGCTGAATGCATTACTGCACTTACACCTTGGCCCT
>JAZUDO010000033.1:0-41160 GCA_045639685.1 Lachnospiraceae bacterium | reverse complement strand
CAGGAGACTCGCCAATCTTTACATCATATACATAGTGTGAGATGTATCTCGGGCACAGGTCTGTAGCCTCAACAGATACACTGTAATTCCTGGTAACCTCTGTAGTCGTGTAATCAAGGGCAGGCATCTTAAGGGGCTGCTCAAGAACAGCGGCAACCTCGCGGGCAATACCGAAGATGCTCTGGCAGTCAGGTCTGTTAGCAGTGATTGATACATCGAAGATCCAATCATCAAGTCCGAGAATCGGCTTAACATCCGCACCGGGTACCGCATCTTCAGGAAGCACAAGAAGTCCGTTGTAGCCTGCGCCGGGGTACATATCCTCGTTAACACCGATTTCTACACCTGAGCAGAGCATACCGAACGAATCATATCCGCGAAGCTTGCCTGCACCGATAGTCATAACGCCCTCAACAGTAACATGATCCTTGGCTGTTGCGTAAACAGTTGCTCCAACAAGAGCAAGGGGATACTTTCCTCCTGCCTGTACGTTGTCGGCACCGCAGCAGATCTGGAGAACACCGTTATCGCCCGCATCAACGGTGCAGAGATGAAGGTGTGTCCCCTCGATAGCCTCGCATGTCTTGACAAGTCCTACAACAACCTTGCTTATATCCTTACCTACTTCATATTTCTCCTCAACCTCAAATCCGCAGGAGAACAATTTCTCCTCAAGGACGTCGGGAGTTACATTTATATCTACATAATCTTTTAACCAGCTTAATGGTACTAACATATTATTTTCCTCCCTTCATCAGTCATCTATCTGATCGAGTACACGAAGATCTGACTCGAACAGAAGCTTAATATTGTTAATGCCGTACTTGAGCATTGCGATTCTGTCAATTCCGATACCGAAGGCGATTCCGCTGTAGACATTGCTGTCAATTCCGCAACCCTCAAGTACCTTCTTATTAACAACGCCTGAACCGAGAATCTCTATCCAGCCTGTTCCCTTACAAAGCTTGCAGCCTGTTCCCTTGCACTGGAAGCAGCTTACATCAACCTCAACAGAGGGCTCTGTAAATGGGAAATAAGATGGTCTGAATCTTGTCTTGGTATCTTCGCCGAATATCTTCTGAACAAACTCATTTAAGAGGCCCTGTAAGTCACAAAGTGTGATTCCCTTATCAACAACAAGACCTTCCATCTGTGAGAACATGGGTGAATGTGTCGCATCGTCATCGGATCTGAACACCTTACCCGGTGAAATAATCTTGATTGGCGGCTTTGAAGCCTCCATGGCATGAATCTGTCCTGCAGAGGTCTGGGTTCTTAAAAGGAACTCAGGGCTAAGATAAAATGTATCCTGCATATCTCTTGCGGGATGATCCTTCGGAATATTAAGTGCTGTGAAGTTATAATGATCTGTTTCGATTTCAGTTCCTTCATAAACCTCAAAGCCCATTGAACCGAATATATCTACTATCTGGTTTCTAACCTGGGTGTTTGGATGAAGCTTTCCTGCCTTCTGTGTCTTGGCGGGAAGTGTAACATCAATCTTCTCGCTCTTATAGCGGAGTTCCATTTCCTTCTCTTTTAATTTCGCATCAATTTCATCAAAGCGGCTCTGAGCCCAGCCTTTGATTTCATTTACCATCTTACCGTAATCGGCCTTCATCTCATTGGGAATCTTACCCATTTCCTTCATGAGAGAACCAATCTTACCGGTTTTGGAATCCATAATGGTTTTTCTGTACTCATACACACTCTTGGAATTCTCAAGATTTCCAAGCTCAGCTGTGATTTCCTGTCTTATCTGGGACAGTTTTTCGCTTAATTCATTAAGGTCAGCCATAATAATCTCTCCTTTTTGTTTTGTACTCTTTTTGCCGTCATTCTCCGTTAAGGATCCGGGAAATAAAAAATCCCACGGCAATCACTATTGCCATGGGACGAAATAATCGCGGTACCACCCATGTTCAGACCTTCACTGTAAAGGCCTGCACTCTTAACGCTCTTTGCTGCGTTCGCATTCGCTTAACTGTCGCTATGACATTTTCACGAAAAGCTCCAATGCTGAAATTCATAAGGACCTCCTTGATATCGTGCTCTCAGCCGGCGACACGACTCTCTCTTATCGGTGCAATCCTTACTACTTACACATCTTCCTCGCCAATTGCCCTCATTATACATATCCCCGCCCAAAATGTCAAACAATAGCTTGGTTGAAGACAGAGACAACAATAGCTTGGTTGAAGACAGAGATAGCATTTCCCGCGGCACAATGATATACTTTTACTGATAAATAGTTTAGGGAGTATATCATGCAGGGAGATCAATACAACTACAGTTTCAAAACCACCAACGGTCAGCCCGGGGCAAACGGAAATTACCGCAGCCAGCCCAGAACCATTGCCGAACTGGAGCAATGGTACAGAGACCGTAACCTTCCGCCCTACGAAACCACCCGTTTCTTTATAGGCATCAATTACACCGGCAAGCGTGCTTTCGGTATATATCAGGAAGGTGACACATTTGTCGTTTACAAAAACAAGGATGACGGTTCAAGGGCAATCCGCTATCGGGGACCCGATGAGGCTTACGCTGTAAATGAGTTATTTCTGAAACTCAAATCAGAGATTATGGCTCGCAAGAATCCCGGTTCAGCTTCAAGAGGTTCGGCATCCTACGGTGCGCCGCAGTCCCGTTCAACTCAAATTAATATCGGAAGCGGCCGTTGGGGCAATAAAATAAAAAATATGGAAAATGGCAAAATCGCACTTATAGTAGGTGGATTCATATATCTTATGGCCGTATTGCCCACCATTATGAAGTATAAAATCAACCTATTTATGTGGTTGTTAATTATCCCCACAGTAATCTTCTTTATTCTTAAGAGTAAAGCTTTAGCGAATTCAAAGTTGGGTTCTGAGGACGCAAAAAAGAAAATCAAAGTCGGGTATTTTTCTTACCTTATAGCAGTTTCCCTGATCTGGGTTGCCCTTGCATTTACTTCAAAGAATCCCCACTACTACCGCTACAATGATGATGTTTACTGCAAGTATCAAGGCAACTACTACCGCTACAGCGACGCTGTAGATGACTATCTTTTTGTTATAAAAAGTAATGTTCCCCGGGAAATCAGAAGCAATTCCGCCTCTTACGAGTACGACGACTATTACAGTTACGATCCGACCTACTCATTTACCGACAGCGACTACTATGAGAGAAACTTCACCCGCTCAGATTCGGATGATTTCTTCAGCAGTTCATCATATTTAACAACCGGTAGCAATTCCAACTATGACTGGAACAGCGGTTCAAACTGGAACAGTGGCGGAACAAACTGGAGTTCAAACTGGTAAAAGCATAGTAACCAGCCGAAGTTCAACACGGTAAAAGCATAGTAACCAGCCGAAGTTCAAAACGGTAAAAGCAAGATATGTCCTCATATTTGGGTTTCAATGCCAAAATACATTTCTTTTTAATGATAAGGTTATGATATACATCCGGGCAATTTAGATATATTATAATTTACAGAGGTACGCAAAATAACAACCTTAAAACAAACAGATAAACAATAGATATTACACGAAAGGCATAGGTAACTATTATGAAAAAATTAGCAAAATCAAACGATAACAGATTTATTTGCGGTGTATGTGCAGGTATAGCAAAGTATTTCGACATCGACCCTACAATAGTTCGTATCTTATGGGCATTGTTCGCATTGTCAGGCGGCGGAATCATTATATATATCATCGCTGCAATTATTATGCCGGAAGCAGAAGACTAATAAGCAAAACGTAAGGTCGACTGAGAAGTGAAACTGCAGGTCGACTGAGAAGATATAATCAGTCAAAACATTGTATAAAAGCTCAGACATTTGTCTGAGTTTTTTATGTCTAAGCCTTTTGTCTGTGCCTTTTAATCTTGTTTTTCATCACCATGATGATTTTGTTACCTTGGGGTTCTTTTCTCCTGTTTCCGTTAATGTTTCTTGCCTTCTGTTTCCGTTGATGTTTCTTGCCTTCTGTTTCCAGGGATGTTTCCTGCCACTTCTTACCGCTTCTTGCCTTTTCTTACCGCTTCTTGCCGTTTCTTACCGCTTCTTGCCGTTTCTTACCTTCAAACTTCAAATTTCTTTTGGCTGATGGCACTCATAACTCTGTGAAATTTGCTCTGTGCCATTGACAAGCGTTTGATAAAGCAACTGATGGCACAAAATTAGCAACATTTCTCTCTTCTTTCCCTTTTCTTTACCATCACTGCCCCTATATTGGTTCGATTGATGGCACAAGATTTGATTTTGTTCCAAAATCATTACCATTGCAACTCACTTCCAGCCCCCGTTGATGGCACAAGTCCCGTTCTTGCTCCAAAAACCATACCATTGCAACCTGTTGCCAGCCCCCGTTGATGGCACAAGTCCCGTTCTTGCTCCAAAACCATACCATTGCAACCTGTTGCCAGCCCCCATTGATGGCACAAGTCCCGTTTAGTTCTTGCCCATCCACCTCCCACAAAAATACAATAGAACAAAAATACCATCCACCTTCACAAATCGAAAATGGATGGTAAAAATCACCTTATATTCCTTAACAGTAACTATTCCTTAACAGTTCCTATTCCTTAACAGTAACTATTCCTTAACAGTTCCTATTCTTTATCAGTTCCTATTCCTTAACAGTTCCTATTCTTTATCAGTTCCTATTCTTTAACAGTTTCCTGTATCTTATATCAATTCCGAGCCGGCTTCCGTCTTCCATGATACAGTTGAATGCATTAATCTGGGCAATATGATTGACATTCACAATCGTCTTGCTATTGATTGGTACAAACGCATCATATCCCTTAACAGACGAGTAGACATTCTCAATATATCCGGTAGCGGTTTTCTCGCTTCCATCCGCCATAAATATCCTGACAGAATACTTCTCACCACGAATATAGGATATGCTTCTCTCCTCCAGATAATAGGATTCCTTGTTGTTTCTGAACTCTATCGTGGGAATGCGGTTTTTCTCGTTATGTTCAATAACCTCATCCAACAATTTGCTGAGTTCATCAACCTTAATAGGCTTTTCTATGATAAATGAATTGGCCGGCAGTTCATTGCTTGTGAGGAAATCAATTGAACGGCAAAATACAATCGGCTTTACTATTCCCTTTTCCCTGATAGAACGGGCAATATCCAGCGAATTGTTCCCTTCATCTGTCACATCAAGGAAATAGGCATCATAAACCGTCGGGGTTGCCAGCAATGAAGCGCTGCTTCCGTATGTTTCGATATAAAAAACACCTGTTGTGTTTTTTCTTTTGTCAGATTCCCTGGAAAGAAGCCTTTCCATTTGTTTTCTGTCACCGGGACTGCTGTCGGCAAGTGCGATATGCATTGTACTCTCTCCTGAAACTACAACAATGAAATTCCTGCTTCTTTTGCCTTGTTAACCACTTCCTCCGGCCAGATTGAACACTGAACCTCACCGATGTGTGCCTTTCTTAAGAAGAACATACAGATTCGGCTCTGTCCGATTCCTCCACCGATTGTATAAGGAAGTTCCTTATTGATTACAGCCTTCTGAAAAGGAAGTTCTGCTCTGTCTTCGCAGCCTGCCTTCTTTAACTGGCTGACAATTGAATCCTCATCTACTCTGATTCCCATACTTGAAAGTTCAAGGGAAATGTCAAGTACCGGATAATATACAAGAATATCTGCATTAAGTTCCCAGTCATCATAGTCGGGAGCTCTTCCGTCATGCTTCTCACCGTTGGAAAGAATATCACCGATCTTCATAAGACATACTGCACCTTTTTCTTTACAGATAAGGTATTCTCTCTCTTTAGCTGTCTTATCGGGATATCTGTCAAGAAGCTCCTGTGTGGTAATGAAGAATATCTCTTCGGGAAGAATCTCGTGAATATAGTCATATCTGATTGCCATATACTTCTCTGTTTTACGTAAAACATCATATACATTTTTTACCACGTTCTTCAACGTATCCAGTGTACGTTCTTCCTTGGTTATTACCTTTTCCCAATCCCACTGATCTACGTAAATGGAATGGATATTGTCTGTATCCTCGTCTCTTCTTATTGCAGACATATCGGTATACAAACCCTTACCCACATAGAAATCATACTTCTTAAGAGCATATCTTTTCCATTTTGCAAGACTGTGAACTATCTCAGCTTCCTTATCGCCCTGCTCTTTTATTCCGAATTTTACAGGACGCTCAACGCCATTGAGATTATCATTAAGTCCGGAAGTCGGTTCTACAAAAAGTGGTGCCGACACACGTAATAAATCAAGTTTTTCTGCAAGTAAATTCTGGAAAAAGTCCTTAACTGTCTTGATACCCTTCTGAGTATCATAGAGATTAAGCTGGGACTTATATCCTTCCGGGATGTTAAAAGTACTCATGTCATCTTGTCCTTTCTTAAATCTAAATTTTATTTTTGCGTATTTCGAAGCTGTCTAAATGCCATTAAACGCAGGCAAATCCCATTCCGAAATACACCATATCTTACCACCCGACAAAACTCATGTCAATCAGCAACAGTGCCGATTTCACACTTAATCATCGCATTTTTCAACCGTGGAAAATATAACTGCTCCCGCTGCGAGACTTATTAATCCCGCTATGATAACACCGGGCACAGACGCCACCGCATTTTTCATGGCAGCATCCTTCATAATTATATACACCGTACTGTTGGCAACAATATGGAAAAGACACACATACGAAAATGATCCAAGTCTTTCATATATGAGACATATCACAACGCCCATAAGAAAGCCATACAGGAGTTGAACCATATTTCCATGGGCAATTCCAAACAAAAGCGGTGCTGCAACAATAGCGATAGGAAATCCGTAAAACCTTCTTAATCGGTTATAAACCAGTCCACGATAAACAATCTCTTCCGTTAGCGGAGTTGCAATTCCGTAAACAAGCAGTCCCAATGACAGTGGGAATGACATCTGCTTAGCTGCTGTATTGCTAAACTCTTCCGAAGCCGAAGTCACTCCTATTCTTGAAAAGATAACATTAAGAAACAATGCCAGTGCTCCGGCCAGCAATGCAACACAGATACCATATATCAGAGTTCTTCCTTTGCCGCTTTCCTTCTTCCTATGAAAAATGATAATCTTCTCACCCAAAAGTCCGGGAATCATAGGCAATACAGCTATGATAACAACCGCTATTCTAATAGCAGAGGAAACTCCCATGGAGTGCTCTGCCGCAAACTTCGACGTCCTTGTTCCATACTGGCCGGTTCCTATAAGGTACGCTGCTCCGTATGTCAAAAAGGCTGACAGGAAATAATAGATTGCTACCGGAGCTATACAGGCTACAGACTTTGCAAATGAGCTTTCACATTCCTTTGGTTCTCCGTTTATTCTTTTGTTAATCGGTTTTGTTGCTAATTTAATCATCTTTTAATTTTCCAATCATTGGCCGCATTAGTCACTATTCTTTCTGTTGACAAACCCGCTTTACTGTCCTATACTCTGAAATCGATAAATAACATATCGGCTAGGGGAGCATATGCTGAGATTGAATCAATGATTCTAACCCTCATAACTTGAACCGGTTAATTCCGGCGTAAGGAAGCAGCCATTGTCTGTCACGTATCATTTATCGTCAGGCAATTTCAATCCCCTCCGCTTACAGGAGGTTTTTTTATGTCAAAAAATAAGTCTAATTCAACACAGAACAAAATCAAGCCAACACGACACAAACTCTCAACCAGAGAACTTGTTTTTTCTGCTATGAGCCTTGCTTTGGCAATCGTTATTGCAACAGTCATCAAACTGCCATCGTTGCCCGCGGGTGGATCTGCCACATTGTTTTCGATGCTCATTATATGCTTTGTGGGCTATTGCTACGGTCCTTCAACAGGACTCATATGTGCTTTTTCATATGGAATCCTGCAATTCATAACAGGGCCATATGTCATTCATCCTCTCCAGGTACTGCTTGATTTTCCGCTGGCCTTTGGATGCCTTGGTCTTTCCGGCTTCCTCTATAAATCCCGTCACGGACTGGTTAAAGGCTACCTTTTGGGGGTAACAGGCAGATACATCTGCCACAGTATAAGCGGCGCCATATTCTATACAACCTATACCGGAAATTTCGGTGGAGATTGGGCAGCCCTGTTGGCAGGTCTGGCATACAATCTTACCTATATTTTGCCCGAAGCTGTGCTTACACTGATCCTTCTCTGCCTTCCGCCAATAGATAAAGCCATGAAAAAACTTAAATCTATTGCTACCCAGTAAACTACTTTACCTCTATCGTTTTCTCAAGGCTGAAGGAATAAATCAACTTTTCTGCTACAGTTTTCTCGCGTATGCGTTCCAAAGCCTCTTTATAATAGTCAAGCTGAACACCGTATCTCTCAACCAGTTCCTCAGCGGAATCAACTCTGTCGGTTTTGTAATCCATAAGGATCAGCTTGCCCTCTTCCTCAAAGAATACATCGATAATACCCTGAATGAGTACCTTTTCCTCTTTAGGGAATGCACGGTTAAGCCTGCTCGCGTCTATTTCAAGCACAAAAGGCTCCTCAATATATAATTTTCCCTGTGAAGCTGCTACACACATCCTTCTTCCTAGGTCAGATGCGAGGAAAAGACGCACCTTTTCTCTGCTAACAAGAGAAGCATCCTCTTTATCAATAAGTCCATCTCCAATAATTCTTTCAAAATTATCATCAACAACAGATTTCTGCTCTGCCAGAGACAATGTGCCAAATGAAACATTTCCTGCGAAATCAAGTAATTCCATAACACGATGGTATGCAGTTCCTCTTGCAGTACCCTTCACTTCCGTCTTCTTCTCAACGAAATCCGGAACATAAGCCTTGCTTTCATGCTCCGTGAAGAATTCATCAGATATGCCTTCCAGTTCGTGGTTAATGAGTTTCTCCTCGATAGCTGCAATCTTCAATTCGGAAACAGATGTCTTTGTGTAAAGATCAGCAATATTTTCGTGTGGGTAAACATATGTTATTTTATCCTTAACCGTTTCCATTACATCTGTCACAGTATGGTTATCAATTGCTTCCAAGAGAGCAGCTTTCTTCTTTTCCTTCGTCAACGCATCCTGCAATTCTCCGCTTTCAACTTCAGTAGCACTGTACAAAATAACATTTATGACACTGTTGTCATGTGCACCGACAGCGTTTATCAAAAGTTTAAGATACGAATTTGCCCCGCTCCTGGTGCCATAAGGCAAAAGAACCGATGAGCTCCCCGGAAGTCTTTCCCCGGCAGCTTCAAGCTCCTTTTGAGGATCTTTGCATGTACCGGTAAGTATAAGCTTTTCCTTGGCTCTGGTCATTGCAACATACAGGACACGCATCTCCTCTGCCGCATTTTCCAGTTGGATTTTCCTCTTAATAAACTCGTGACGAATTTCCTTATACGACACATTCTTCTCTGTATCAACATAGTTAAATCCCGCTCCCAGATGTGATTCAAAGGATATCGGATTCCTGATGTCGCTATTATTGTATTGCTTTCCTGTTCCGCAAACGAAACATATAGGGAATTCCAAGCCTTTAGACTTGTGAATGGTCATCAATTTTACTACATCTTCCCTCTCATCAATCAACGATGCTTCTCCGAAATCCACATTGTAATTCTTTATCTCATTAATGTATCTGATAAAATGGTATAACCCCTTAAAGGATCCGGTTTCGTACTGCTTTGCCTTTTCAATAAGCATTGATACATTTGCCATACGACGATCCCCCATAGGCAACGAACCAATATTGTAAAGGTATCCTGTTTCTTCAATGATTTCTGAAAGCAGAACATGAATCAGGGTATATGCACGCTTATTTCTCCATTTATCAATAAAGCCTGTAAACTTAACGCATTTCTCTACGATACCGCCTGTTATTAATTCATTTTCGTCCACAGTTCCCCGGGCAATGTTTACAACAGTATCATAAAGGAATCTGCCACTTTCTTTGCAGGTTCTGATTATTCCAATCTCGTCATCTGTAAATGAACCGAAATACCCCGCCATAACGCCAAACAGAGGAATATCCTGCAGCGGATTGTCCAAAACCTTAAGTAGATTCATCAGTTCCCTGATTTCACCGGTTTCAAAATAGCCCTTTGATTCTGTACAGAACGACGGAATTCCGTAGGATTCAAGCACTCTCTTAAAAGTTTCTCCCCATTTTGCAGTGGCACGAAGCAGAATAACGATGTCACCGTATGAACAGGGACGCATCAATTCCGTATCGCTGTCCTTCACCTGATGAGTGCCTACCAGTTCGCGTATTCTGCCGGCAACCATGGCGGCCTCCATTTCCATTGCCTCATCGGCTTTGGCATCATTTGTATCCATAATCAAAAGCTCTGTTGTATTGTCGCTGTCAGTTTCCGGATAAGTTGCTCCCACATACAGTCTTGATGCCTCATCATAAGCAATCTTGCCAAAATCCTTGCCCATAATACGTTCAAAAACATAGTTTACCCCGTCAACCACTTCTACGCGGCTTCTGTAGTTTTGAGAAAGATCAATTCTCTCACATACCGCATTTTTGTCATCGTAATCCGTTTTTTTGTCATCGTAATCCGGTTTTTTGTCATCGTAATCCGGTTTTTCTACAGGATATGAATCATATTTCTCCATGAAAATGTCAGGGCATGCATTTCTGAACCTGTATATGCTCTGTTTTACGTCCCCAACCATAAATCTATTAAATCTTGAATTAACTTTTCCCGATATTGACTCCAGTATTTCTTCCTGAATCATGTTGGAATCCTGGTATTCATCCACCATTATCTCATCGTAAAAGTCAGCATATTCCAAAGCAATTTTACTCGGTATGCTCTTCCTGTTTTCTCTTTTCACAAGTATTGAAAGAGCAAGATGTTCCATATCGCTGAAATCAATAATCTTTCGTCTGTCTTTTTCTTCTCTCAGTCTTTTATCATAAAGGTACAGAACATCCACCAAAGCATTCTCGATTATCTCATTGCCCTTCATTCTTTCGATAATCGTATCCGAAGAAATGGCGAACATCGTCTTTAACTTTTTATTTAAGTCATCTTTGACAACATTCCTCAAATCTTTCGCTTTCGCTATTACCTCAGGATCTGTCTCCGGCATTTTCTTTCCGGAAAGTCTTCCCATCTCATTGTTTACAAAGTAATCCCTGAATTCATCATAGGTCCTGCATCCGGCCGCTTCATCAAAGAATGTCCAATCCTCTTCAAGATTCTTGATATATCCGTAAGCTCCGCCTTCAGCCCGGCATCCGTTCAAATTTCCTTCGGTAATCCTCTGTGCCTCTCCGATGATGTTCCTTGCATCCTCCAAATAGGACTGTACCCATTCATTATCATCAAGTCTGTCGCCTTCTACTCTGTAGTCCTTTCTTCTGTCCTCAAGGTATTCATCCACAAAGGGAGCATTTCTGCATTCCTTATATGCGGACAAAATAACCTGTTTCAACCCTGCCAGACTGTTTTTTCCGGCAAATCTGTCAGCCAAAAGTTCAAAATTGCTTACAGCTCCCGTCTCGAACAGTTCATCCACAAGAGCCTCAACAACCTTGCCCTCAACCAGCTTGATTTCACCTTCCGATGCCGGTCTGAAGGAAGGGTCGATTCTGGCCTCTTCAAAATGATTTTTCAAAAGAAACATACAAAAACTGTGAATCGTTGTAATCTGCGCATTATGAACAAGAACTGCCTGTCGTGCCAAATTCTCATCATCGGGATTTTCTTTTATCTGCTTCTCTATGGCTTCCTCTATTTTTTCTCTCATTTGAGCGGCTGCAGCATTTGTAAATGTCAGCACAAGAATTTTATCAATACGAACAGGATTATCCTTCCTTGTAATCTTACGTATTATTCGCTCAACCAGCACTGTCGTCTTCCCGCTTCCTGCAGCAGCAGATACAAGAATATTCTTATCGCTTGTCCGAATTACACTTTGCTGTTGTTCGGTAAACTTAATCTCTCCCATGCTTATTCCTCTTCAATATCTGCTCTCATCATTTCAAGAATCTCTTCATCTTTAATTTTTTCAAGTTTCCGCATCTCATAGCCGTCAAGTCCCGTATCAAAACCACAGGATTCCTTAAAAGCACAGTAAGAACAGCTGTCTGTTTTGCTGTCAATTTCTATAGGGTTTTTAGCTATATTTCCTGTTATAATCTCATTTCCCATATTCCTCAGCTTATACATCGTATATTCGCCAAGCAGTCTCAAGTCCTGTTCACTCATAATCTTGGACTGGGAATGATAACCCCCGTCATTTTTCAACTGAACAGGAATAACATTTGACTTTCCGACAATATCCCTGTCAAGTGCTTTTACCACCTCAATGTCATCATTCACAAGTCCTTTTGTTCGAAGACTGTCCAAAATAAGATTATTTATATCTTCTTCTGAATTTGCCTTTTCTCCGTCAACAGCATCATCTGCCACACGATAATATAAAAGTGCTGCCGGAACAACATCCTTCCCCTTACTGATATGACTGACATGCTCCATACCCTTTTGCATATATAAAACAAGCTGCAGATTAAGTCCGTAATACAGATTAATAAGCGAAAAATCTTTATTTCCCATCTTGTAATCTATAATCTTTGCATAGACCTTGTCATCTTTTTCGCAGGTATCTATTCTGTCAATCCTTCCTTTAACATTCATTTTTTCCTGAACATCAAATGCTGCATTTATTTCATCAAGAGAAATTGTTTTATTAACCTCAACCTCAAGTCCGTTGATGTCAAATTCCCCTGCTTTAAGGTGATAGCCCAGTGTATTGACGGCTTTCTTTATAACCTTTTTCATTTTTGAATAAATATATTCTCCGGCCTTTGAATCAAACAGATAAGAACCATTGTCCTTGGTCCATCTCTCAAGAGACTCCTCCAACAGTCTGTCAGAAACCTCCGGGTCAAGGTCTGTCCATGCTATTCCGCGCTTTTTAATCTCGCTTCCGTATTCCTCCAGAACTCCGTGGAAAATGGTTCCAAGCTGCCTGTTGTCGATTCCGTATTCCTCTCTATCCTTCAGTGAAAGACCGTACTGAAGGAAATAGGCATATGCACAATTGGCATATTGTTCCATTCTGCTTATGCTGGCGCTCATTATCTCCCCATAAAGAACACCTGCTATTTTAGCATCCAGCTTCTCATTGGTATTTCTGAAAAAGCTGTTTTGTATCATAAGCATAAGAAGTTCTTCCATATTTCCTTTTTCCTGCTCCCTCAGCAGATCGATTGCAGAAAGCAGAATCTCAGTTTCATCTTCGCTTATATCCGACATACTGTATTTGCGAAGCAGAGAAGAAATTAACTTCTTCAAATCGTCAATGCACAATATATTCTCAAGCCTATTATTTGCACTTGAATTCTGAACAGTCATTGACGGAAACATTCTTTTCAAGGTTCCTACCAGATAAGCAGGCCTTGATGCTTTTCCCTCATTATCCATAAGGCTGTAGGAAAGGTACAATTCCTCCGTCGGCTTTACCAGATTGGTATACAGATAAAAACGCTGAATATACATTTTCTGTGCCGGAGTAGGTGACAGGTTTGCCCCGGCTGATGCCAGAAACTCTCTTTCCATATCCGACAGTATGTTACAGCTTCCGCCGGTCTTTGGTATTGCCCCATCATTAACTCCCGCAAAGAACAGATACTTAACAGGCTTTAATCGACTTCTTTCGATGTCACCCACAATTACCCTGTCAACACTCTGGGGAATAGTACCGACTGTTATCTCATCAAAGCCGGCTTCAACCAACTGAATGAAATCCTCCATATCGATGATCTCTTCACCAAGCAAACTGTTAATCTGTTCCAGAAGTTCCATAGTCAGTCTGTAGACCTGTGCGTATTCCTTTTCCCTTACAAAATCAGACTCTTTCTCAAAAAAAGCCCGATATTTCTCGATTTCTTCATGCAAGTCACATTGCACAAAACTGTTATATAATGCCATAACAAATTCAGTAACACGCGCTTTTTTATTGCCGAAAACGCCACTTTCATGGAAAGATTTCGTGGTAAATAGTATTCTTTCCCGAACAGTGTTGACTACATCAGTCACGTTTTCATCTTCCTCTGTTTTGTTTTTCATGCATTTCCATGGCTCAGAATAACGCTTGTAACCCCTCACTCCGGATTTCAAAATTACATTCTCAAAAATATCGACATCCGTGTCAGAAAAGCCTCCGACTCCACATCTGCAAAGTCTGAGAACACTTTCTCTGTCATAATCGTTCTTTATAACCTGAAGAACACTCTTTGTATACTCAACAACAGGATTCATAACAAATGCTTTTGTTTTATCCATATATACAGGAATGTTCATACGACCAAATATTAATTCAATCTGATACTCATAATCGGGCATGTTTCCTATTACTACCGCTATATCCCTGCATTGAGCACCGGACTGTAAAAGTTTCCTTATTGATGCAGCAATATTTTTCACCTCATCCTGTATATTGGCCGCACCGGACATATGTATTCTGTCACATTCGCCTTCATAAGTTTTCTGTGGATATCTGAAAATATTCCTCTCAAGAAATGCCAGTTCGGGCTTTCCTTCAAACCGATAATTTTTTTCACAGTATATGGGCGGCTTGATTTCTGTTTTACATTCATATGCTTTATGAAGGACTGTTTCATAAGACTTGGCAGTAAAAGAGAACAAATCCTGCTCTTTTGCCCCACAGTTTTCCTTTCCCTTCTCCAGCGTCAATGTAATATATACTTCATCACATAGGTTGAATAATCTGCCCAAAACTTTCATCTGAACCGGTGTGAATCCCGTAAACCCGTCAAGACAGACCACGCTTCCCTTTATAAGCTTTGATTTATCAAGCTCCCTTGCAAGTACATCCATCAATTCTTCCGAGGTAATGTATGACTCTTTTATATACTGAAGAAAATGCTCGTAAATAACCTTCAAATCCTTCAGTTTTGCCGGCAGTGCACCCTTTTGGGCACTAATTCCTGCCAGTTCGCTAACATCCTCCGGAGCCAGATCATACTGCATGAATTCAGATATTGCCGATTTCACCTCGTGAATATATCCTTCTTTTCTCATATTTGCACGAAGATAGGGTATTTCTTCTTCAATATCCGCCGCAATCTTTCTCAGCACCAGACTCTTTCCTGTATCATCAAGTACCAGCTTTTTGGCAACATTTGTCTCTTCAAATATCCTGTGTGCCAGCCTTGAAAAGCTAAGCACGTCAATATTCATAATTCCGCCCTTTGGACGGCTTTTAGCCACCATATCCGCCTGCGTCTGCATGGTAAACTGATCAGGTACAATAACAAAATAGCGTTTATCCGTATGGATAGCCGCCTCTTTTGTTATTAAATCGTATGCATATGTACTTTTTCCCGTTCCCGACGGACCAAGAATCATCTGTAAAGACACTGTCACTCAACCTTTCCGAAGATCTTTTCTTCTTCACGTTCCCTGCTTACTTCATTAATTACAAGCATTGTTCTTTCAACAATATCAGGATCCAGTTCCTTACCCGCACGATTAAGTAATTCATCCTTAACCTCTTCAAGCGTATAACCCTCATTCTCAAGGTGAACTATCCTGTTTGCAACAGACACTATTCGTGCGGAACGCGGAATAGCATCTCCTTTTTGTCCTTTATATCCTGTTCCGTCATATCTTTCATGGTGATATACGGCAGCCTCAGTTATCTGCGGAAGCTCCAGTTTATAGAGAATCTGATAACCTATATCAACATGCCTCATATACTCACCAAGGTACGCTTTACTCATACGTTTCTTTTTACTGTAGTAGGCTCCTCCTACACCTATTTTCCCAATATCATGAAGAAGGCCTGCCAGGTATATTCTACCGGCTTCAGATGCGGAATCGCCTATCGAATGGGATATGCGTTTTGACCAGTCGGCAACCTCCTCGCAATGAGCTCCCACTTCAGGAGATTTTGTTGAAAGTGCCTTGTACATGGAAAGAAGAATATTGATAGATACTGTCGCACGTTCCTTCTTTCCTTCCTCAACCATTCTTTCAAGTCTTTCCCTGTAATCATGTTTTGATATCTCGTATTTACTGATACTGTACTGAATTGCAACCGCCGCCGCGTAGAAGCTGATAAGAATGAAAGGGAATCTTTGGCAGAACATTACCGTATATCTTTCCCTAATCCAGCTTAAGGACTCAAGATTAAACAAAATACAGACGAAGGCACAGTTAAACAGCCCCAGTATATTACCCCAGAATAAACCAAGCATCAGAACGGATACCATTGCCAGCAACAGTCCCAGAAAGGCCCCGACCTGTCCCATTTCACCGGAAAGGAATATTGTATCTACCATACAGGTAGATAATGTTACTGCCGTCAAATCCGCATAGAAAAACAGCTTACGTCTTGTGACTTCCCCTTCAAATACCCAGATTGAAAGTTCTCCGCATAAAATGGCCATGGAAGAATAAGCACCTATATAATAGGCGTAAAACATGCCCAGGAAGCATGACAATGCCATTATTCGCTTCAGCCACATGGACATAACCCTGTCCTCCGGCTTGACCGACATACATTTCGCTATTTGATTGAAAGAATCACTGATCTTTGTTCTCATCTGCCAGAATCTTTATCTTTCCTTCGTTAATCAACTCACAGGCTATCTCAGCCACCTTAAAATCAAACTGTTCCCCTTCTCCGTTCTTAAGGGTTCTCAATATATACTCTCGCGAACACGGGTCTCTGTAGACTCTCTTGGAGTTCATTGCATCAATGGTATCGGCTACTGAAATAATCTTTCCCTCTATCGGAATTTCCTTTCCGATAAGTCCGTTGGGATAACCCTTTCCGTCACACCTTTCATGATGGTATTTTGCTCCGTAATATACATTCGGAAGGAATGTCAATTCCTTCAATATTTCCTCACCATACAGAGTATGGCGCTTCATAATCTCATATTCATCGTCTCCCAGCGAATCCCCAAGCTTCAGAATCTCATCCGGAATCGCTATCTTGCCGATATCATGCAGCATTGCCGCATTATATATGCTTCTCATACGCTTAACATCATTGCCAAAGCCGTATCTGTCTGCAATAAGCTTTGCATACCTTGCAACTCTCACTGAATGCTCCTTTGTGTACTGGTCCTTTTCATCAATGAGCGTGGAAATGATGGTTACCGACTCAATCATGGCCTCATCAATTCCCTCCAGTGCTTCCGACAATTCCTCCTGCAACCGTTCGTCGCTTTTTTCTCTCTCAATTACTCCCTTTTTGTAAAACAAATTAACAATAAAGGAACCCATGAACGAGAAAAGGAATATTATGGGAAATGCCACAGCGTACTGATCCGAATAATGATATGGCATGGATTTACGAATCGGTGTCCAGAAAAATACAACACACAGCACAAAGAAGTAGGTTCCGCACAAAATTCCCGTAGGCATTCCAAACAAAATCATAACAATAAACATGGCCAGAACAGCCCAGTAATTTCCCAGACCTTCATTAATACCAAAAAGAGCATATACAGTCAGTACAAGCTCCAAAATGATTACAAAACGTATGCAAAAACCTCTTTTGTTGTGAATCCTTTTAAGAATAAACGGTACAAGAATAAGAGCTGTTCCCACACAATAAGTGCCCAAAACAACCGTCAGATTGTCAACATTATTGAAGTTGACCGCATATAGAATAAACCCTAAGAAAAGCGAAACCGTCCCCAATGTTCCATAATCCAGTTCCTTCTCGGAATCATAACGAAATATGGAAAGGACGAGTTCCGGAATTGCAAATAAATTCTTCATACCCTTCAAACCTTCATATGAGTAATTATAGCATATCCGTATGGGTAAAAAAAAGGGAAATGAGGGTATCTCATTTCCCAAAAAAACCGTTATTTTTTTAGTAATTTTTATTCCTCGTCAGGACCGTTCTTCAACATTACATTTGCAAGAATACCAAGGATAAGTGCACATGCGATTGATGTGATTGTAACCTGACCGAAATTAACTGTAAGTCCACCGATACCTGCAATAAGGATTACAGATACAACAAACAGATTCTTGTTCTTGTTAAGGTCAATGTCCTGAACCATCTTAAGGCCGGAAACAGCGATGAATCCGTACAATGCCATACATACACCACCCATTACACATGAAGGAATGGAATTAACAAATGCAACGAACGGAGCCAGGAAGGAAATCAGAATTGCTCCAAATGCAGCATAGATGATTGAGTAAACACTTGCATTCTTTGTAATTGCAACACAGCCGATTGACTCGCCGTATGTTGTGTTTGGACATCCACCGAAAATAGCACCAACCATAGATCCGACACCGTCACCGAGAAGTGTTCTGTGAAGACCGGGATCCTTAAGAAGATCTCTCTCAATAATTGAGGAAATGTTCTTGTGGTCTGCAAGATGTTCTGCGAATACGACAAATGCTACAGGAACATATGCAACAAATATTGATAATATATATCCGCCGCTGATGCCGTCTGCAAATGCGCCGTAAGCGTTAAGGAATGTAAATGTAGGAACTGTAAAGAAGGTCTTTACTCCCACACCGCCGTCAGCAAGTGCTGTAAAGGACTCAAAGCTCAAAACCTTAATAGCATCACAGCCTGCTGCATTGCCTATAAGTGTAAAGATTAATGCTACTACATAACCTGCCAGAATACCGAAAATGAAAGGAATAAGTTTTCCGAACTTCTTGCCGTATACTGAGCAAACCATGGTAACTGCCAATGTAACAAGACCACAAACAAGAGCAATACGTGGATCTGCAACTGCAGCTCCGTCAACCTTAACACCGCCTGTTACGATGTCACCCACTGCATTGCCTGCAAGTGAAAGACCGATGATGGCAACTGTAGGTCCGATAACTGCTGCAGGCATAAGCTTGTTAATCCAATCAACGCCTACAAGTTTAACAACAAGTGCAATTACTACATAAACAAGACCTGCAAAAATTGCACCGATAATGAGTCCCATATAACCAACCGCAACGGTTGTTGCACCTGTAAATGCAGCTGCCATTGATCCCAGGAATGCAAATGAGGATCCCAGGAAAACAGGACTCTTTTTCTTAGTAAAGAGTACATAAACGAGTGTTCCGACACCTGCTCCGAAAAGAGCTGCTGCAGGCTGCATAGCCATTGCAGGATCTTCGATGTAGGCATTTGTGATAACCGGAACAACGAGTGTTGCTGCCATAATTGCAAGCAACTGCTGGATAGCAAATACTACCAGCTCACCAAATTTAGGTTTGTCTTCAACCTGATAAATTAGTTTCATACTTACCTCCCTATACATAGTAGATTTTACCTTTATTAAAGGTATCATAGGGCACAATAATTGTAAAGGAAAAAGGACGTGAAATATGTTATAATTATTGCAGTGATTTTTTAGGAGAAAATACCATGAAAGAAAAACTTTACACCATACCGATAAATGATGCTGTCAATGCAGACGACGAATGTCCCATGTGCTTTATAGAGCGCTCCATCGAGCAGGACCTGATGGATTTCGTCCTGGGAAGCGGATCCACATATATGGAAAGCGATGTTCGCGAAAAAACCGACAATGCCGGCTTCTGCAGAGCCCATTTTAAGAAGATGTACGATTACGGCAACACATTGGGCAACGCCTGGATTATGAAGACGCACATGAAGAAAATGATGGACGAGATGTGGCAGGCCAAGGTTATGTACAAGGCCACCAAGAACAGCCCTCTTGCCATGCTTAAGCCTTCAAGCGCACCGGCTGCCAATGCCTTCAGTGCATGGGTTAACAAGCGTAACGAAAAATGCTACATCTGCAATGCCTTTGAAGAGAACTATGACCGATATATGAAGACATTTTTTGAAATGTATTTTACAGACAGTGAATTCAGAGAGAAGGTTAAATCCCATAAAGGGTTCTGTCTCCCTCATTTCGGAGATATGCTCAATTTTGCCAGCAACCATCTGTCTCAGAAACAGCAGCAGGAATTTGCGGATACCTTCTTCCCACTTATGGAAGCAAGCATGAAGCGTCTGTACGGCGATGTTTCATGGCTGATTGACAAGTTTGATTACAGATACAAGGACGCAGACTGGGGCAATTCCCGTGAAGCTCTTCAGAACTGTATGCAGAAGTTAAAGGGCGGCTACCCTGCCGATCCGGTCTACAAGCAGCAGAAGAAACCCAGTGCACCACCTGTAAAATAGTGAAATAAAAAAACGCCTCACGGCGTTTTTTTATTTGCAGGCAATCTTTTTGAAAACCTGTATATATTCTATTATCTGTTTGTTTAACTGCTCCGGCTTGAACTCTCCGCCATCCATTGAATCAGCAGAAAGACCCTTTATGGTATAGGCAATGATATTTTCAAACTGCGCCTTGTCAATTCCGTCCTTTAAAGCCGGCTCCGAAAGCTTGCTTCTGTACTTGCTGAGAGTATCGGAATAATTCTTAAGTGCATCCTTTCCAACCTCTTCAAGATCGCTTCTGTTTTCTGCCACACATCCTTCTATAAACTTATTCATATATGGATAATTGCGAAGGACATTGAGCTTTGCCGTCTCAAACTTCTCCAGAAACGCAAAATAGTCACTCTCGTCACCTATTGTACGGGAAAACTCGAAACTCATATACTTTACGCTGTAATCAAGCAAAAAGGAATACAACCCCATCTTACTTACAAAATAATGGAACAGGAGTCCTTTACTGATTCCTGCCTCTGCCACTATCTCATCAGTACTGGCATGCTTGTAACCGTTTACAGCGAATATTTTCAAAGCAGCGTTAATCATTCTGTCCTGCTTTTCACTTTTCAAATCAAAAAATTTATCATTCATTCGGCAGTCCCCTTCACGTACTTACTCTCCCCTAATTGACCGACATAGACAATCCTAACACAGTTTTTATGCGCAAACAATGGCTGTTTGTAAACTAGTAGCAAACTTTTTTTCCGATACAATATATAGTATTTTTTCAAGCAACTCTTGTTTTATGCAGGATTATGTTTATAATATAAATATAAGAAAAAGGAGAGACGCATGAGTAAACTATTAAAAGACATTCTTGTTGCTCTGGCAGCTTCAATCGGTTTTGTGGCAATAGTGTTAAGTGTTTTGTATATGTTGGGATATGATGTTCCGGTTATCTCTGATTGTGAATGTCTCCGTGGTTGTTGCAAACAGCCTCAGAAAAAGAACGGCAAAGCTTCCGCTCCGACACCAACCAAAGTTAAACGCCACTATACCAAGCTCGTGTTGCCCGAAGATTAATTATCTGACGTTTAGTTGCCAAAGAATTAACAGAAATTTTCAATATAAAAAGGACCTGACGGTCCTTTTTATATTGCCTGCAAGCCATGCAACATCTGTTTTCCTTAATCAATAAATCCATACAACATACCGACATCAGACACTCAGCAATTCCTGTTTTAACTCCAATGCCTTGTCCTTTAACCTTGTGGAAGCATTCTTACTGGTCAGTATGGCCGCGGTCAGTTTCCTGCTCACCGTATAATCCTTAAAGCGAAATGCAAGTACTGCCATGAGATAATTAACCGTCTGTTCATCCATTCCACATATTGGGAAGTTCTCTTCCGCTATGGCATGCAGAAATCCGTCATAGGCATTTCTGAGGTTCTTATCTTCCTCCTCAAGGAGTTTTTCAATCTTTTCCCGGTCAGGCTTCTCCTCATTTTCCAATGACTCTATATAGCTTCTGACAAGCCATCCCGTCTTCAGACATGTATATGCCTTTTCACTGGCTTTGGAAATCTTCACAACAGAATTCACCAGGGCAAGCTTATACCTGTCCATAGCCTCTTCGTAGGTATATGTATCCTTATTTGCATCAAGAGGCTTTACCCTCGAGCAAATCTTCTCAATAACATTTTTCTTCTGGCTTGGAGCCATAGGAACAAAGAAACGTGATACAGCCGAAAAGCCGCAGTAAGGACAGGAAATGACCTCATACTTCAAGGGTTCTATATCCTCATACTTGGGGCGAAGATCCCTGTCAGTCTCCACAAGTCTTGCCTTTCCGCTTCTGACTGTCACTGTTTTAAACTGTCTGTCACAGATAACACAGGTACAGCTCTTTTTGAAAAGCATATCGGCCTCATCCATTTTTTGTTCTTTTGCAACTAAAGGTGCAGCCTTCTCTTCCTTTTTCTCGTTGGGATCGCCGTATAACGAAGCGCCCTCAAGATGCTCAAGTCCGAGTCTGCCCAAATCATCCAAAAAATCCATGCCATAACCCCTTTTACATATTACCGCTTTAGTCTTCCTTCTTCGGTAACACAAATGAACTCTTCAGAGAAACGATTCTGTTAAATACAAGAGCATCCTCTGTCGAATCCTTACAATCTACGCAGAAAAATCCGTTTCTTACAAACTGGAAGCTGTCAAATGCCTTTGCTCCCTTTACAAATGGCTCAACGTAGCAGTTCTTCCTGATTTCGAGGGAATTGGGATTAATATTCATACTTCCGTCTTCCTCGTTATATACACCCTTCTCTTCATCAATAAGGTTCTCATACAGTCTGCATTCAACCTTTACTGCATCACAGGCAGGTACCCAGTGAATGGTTCCCTTTACCTTTCTTGCATTGAATCCGCTTCCGGACTTTGTCTCCGGGTCGTATGTACAGTGAACAACGGTTACATTGCCGTTCTCATCCTTCTCACAGCCTGTGCAGGTAACAAAATAAGCAAACATAAGCCTTACTTCATTGCCCGGGAAAAGTCTGAAATATTTCTTTACAGGCTCCTCCATAAAGTCATCTCTGTCAATCCAAAGTTCACGACAGAAAGGAATCTGACGGCTGCCCAGTTCCTCATTTTCAAGGTTATTGGGTGCATCAAGCATCTCAACCTGTCCTTCCGGATAATTATCTATAACAAGCTTAATCGGGTCAAGTGCTGCCATTACACGGGGCTTCTTAACCTTAAGGTCTTCTCTGATGCAGTACTCAAGCATAGCATAATCTGCTATTGAATGAGCCTTGCTTACACCGCACAAATCAACAAACATCTTGATTGATTCCGGAGTAAAACCTCTTCTTCTTAAAGCTGCGATGGAAACAAGTCTGGGATCGTCCCAGCCGTCTACAGTTCCGTCCTCAACAAGCTTCTTGATATACCTCTTACCTGTTACAACATTTTTAAGATAGAGCTTTGCAAACTCAATCTGCTTCGGAGGATGAGGATATTCAAGCTCCGTAACAACCCAGTCATAAAGCGGTCTGTGATCTTCAAATTCCAATGTACAGATACTGTGGGTAATTCCCTCTATGGCATCCTCAATGGGATGAGCAAAATCATACATCGGGTAAATGCACCACTTGTCGCCTGTATTATGGTGTGTCATATGGGCAACACGGTAAATAACAGGATCACGCATATTCATGTTAGGGCTGTTAATATCTATTCTTGCACGAAGAACCTTTTCTCCGTCCTCGAACTTGCCGTTCTTCATATCTTCAAACAGTGCAAGGTTTTCTTCAATGCTTCTGTCTGATGAAGGGTCCTTCTTGCCGGGATGATCAAAATCACCTCTGTATTCCTTTATCTCATCTGCAGAAAGGTCCGAAACATATGCCTTGCCCTTTTTGATAAGCTTTACTGCTGCCTCATACATCTGCTCAAAATAGTCGGAAGCAAAGAATAGTCTGTCTTCCCAGTCTGCTCCCAGCCATTCTATATCCTTCTTAATTGACTCTACGAATTCAGTCTTCTCCTTAGTCGGATTGGTGTCGTCAAAACGCATGTTAAATTTACCGCCGTACTCCTGTGCAAGACCGTAATTTAACAGTATGCTCTTGGCATGACCTATATGAAGATAACCGTTCGGTTCGGGCGGAAATCTGGTGTGAACCGCTTCGTATACGCCTTCTTCCAAATCCTTATCAATAATCTGTTCAATAAAATGTTTGCTTTCTGTACTCATTTCATTTTCTCCTCGTAAATACTTGCATTAGTACCAAAACAGTATATCCTTTATATGTTCCAAATACAAGTTTCTTGTTAATTCAGTTGCGGAACATATTTTGTCACCCTGTTCTTTCCCGAATTCTTTGATATATACATAGCACCGTCAGCCTTCTGAATAAGTTCTTCAACGCTTTCCCCTTCATCCGGAAATACAATCATACCCATGCTCATTGTACAGTAATATTCACTGTCCTTTAGTACATAAGGTGTGGCAAATACCTGCTTAACCTCATCAAGAATCCTGTCAAACTCACCATAGACCTCAGGGCGCACAATAATAACAAATTCATCTCCGCCCATTCGGTAACAGTTCTCTTCAAGTCCTTTGACAGATTTCATACCATCGCTTATGGACTTAAGCAACACATCACCCCACTTGTGACCGAAATTGTCATTGATATGCTTAAAATCATCAAGATCAAGATACAACAGAGCGCCACGATTGCCATTTGCCTTTGCATCGTCAATAAGCCGGGCCAAATCCCGTTCACAACACATTCTGTTATTGAGCCCCGTAAGGAAATCCGTATAGGCCTGCATCTCTATTTTTCTCTGATAATTTTTCTTATCCGTTACATCATATATTGCATGCAAAGCAACCTTTCTGCCATCCAGCCATGTAATATTATTATGATGTATGTCGTAATACTTTTCTGTCTTACTGTCGAAGAACTCAAGATTACGATCCGTCTCATAATCTCCTGTCAGCAAACGTTCAAGATCCGGATGAATCTTATCCCTTGAAAACAGTTCCTTCATCATCTGATTTCTGAAAAGAATCTCATGCTGTCTGTTGTCCAGCACCACTATGGCACATCCGACATGCTCCAGTATCTCTTCAAGAGAAGAATAGGAACTGATAATTGAATTCTTATCTATCCTTTTCTCAAGAATATCCATCAATACCCTGGCACTGTCCGCCAGTAACTGAAGTTCTTCAATTTCCCAGATTTTATTCTTTCTGGTTTCAATATATACCGCATACATATTCGTCTTATCTACAAGAGGAATCGGTATTGCAGCTACGGCATCAACACTCATGCACCCCCACTCGGGTATTCTTTCCGGCAGAAACCGTGAATTACTCGAGAATACAAGTGGCCGCACTCCTTCAATAAAGGAAGGTAACTTCTGATTATGGGTTCGTGAAAAAATCTCTTCACAGTCGGGGGCATTCCATTGAGCAGGTACGTCCATAATCTTCTGCTGCTCATCTATCACCTTAACCATTACCGCATGACTTATTCCAAGATATCTTGATGTTATATCCAAAAACTCCGCCATAAGCATCTCAGTCTTCTTATCATAGTAGTCAAGAAGCTTCAAAACTTCAGACAACGTACGCTCTCTAACAAGCGCATTTTCCATGCTTTTGTATGAACTCTCCGACTTTCTGGATTGCTCCTCGGATTTATACATATCCATTTTTGCTGTAACAATATCAACAGATACCACCCGTACAATATCAAGCACATCAAGAAAACGACGGTATTCGGAACGGTAATTCAATATCTTAAAATCTTCGTTATCCGTTTCATATCCCTGCTCTATAAGGCAAAGGACATAGAACATCCTGAACACGCCTCCTGCCTTAACAGAGCATGCCGCAACCTTTACCTCATCAATATCTGTATTCTCCACGACCTGATCTTCAAGCTTGCTCACAGCAACGCGGGCATACAGATCCCCCACTATGTCTTCTGTAACGTACTTTCTGATGGTTTTGTTAACCTCTTCATCGGTGCTGTAATCCACAAGGCGCCTGCAGTCGGTTCCGAAGCATGCAATATAAATTCCGGATGCGAAAGAAAGCTTTCGTATGAATTTTTCTATTTTCCTTATGTCATCAGGTGTAAACTCAGTTGTATTATTCATTTTCCCCCCGAAAATTTTTGCTTAATTTATACTAATAACATATAATACAAATATACCATTTTTTCCCGTTTCGGGAAAGTAAATTAGTGTAAAGGACAACAACCTTTGATGCAAAATAAAACATTTAATTTTTTATCCAAAAACTCCAACCTTATAAGGCTCACGGTCATCCTGCTTTTTCTGCTTGCAGCCATGAGTTTTTTTGTGTTTACACAACCCTTCGGAGACGGTCCCGATGAAATCAATCGTTATAAGGTAGTGGAATATATTGCAAACCACGGAACAATCCCCGTGGGAGACGACCCCGAAATAATCATTGACGGCTACGGCGCATCCTACGCCTTCCAGCCCATGCTTACATATATAGTGGAAGGCTATCTTCTTTTTCTTTTAAAGCCACTTAGTCTTTCCACCTCTGTCGCCCTTGTGGTGGCACGATTTGTCAACGTCATTATCGGATTGATTGCGGCAGTTTATACCTACAAGCTTTCCCTTCTTCTTTTTAAGAAAAATGACGCGGCTTTCCTCTTTACTCTCGCAGTTGTACTGCTGCCTCAGAACATTTTTATATTCACATATGTCAATACCGACGGCTGTGGACTCCTTTCCTGCACCATGATTCTTTTCGCTCTTGTTAAAGGGTTTAAAACCGGTTTTGACAAAGAATCGGTTATAACTCTGGGCATAGGCATTATTTTGTGTCTCATGTCCTACTACAACTGCTACGGCCATGTGCTTGCCGCTTTTCTTGCATTTATCCTGTACTACATTGTCAATAAGGAAATTCCAAAGAAAGAAATGTTTAAAAAGGGCGGTGTTATTGCCCTTCTTGTTGCCATCGGTGCCGGATGGTGGTTTATAAGAAATATGATTCTCTATAACGGCGATATATTTGCACTGACCGCAAGGAAGATTTGTGCTGCCGAAACAGGAAACGCCGCATTTCTCGAAACAATGGCAGAAACCTATCAGGCAATGGGTTATTCCCTTCGTGAAATGGTATTCGGAACCGACTACTATACTCTGGTGTGGAAAAGCTTTATCGGAATGTTCGGACCCATGGCCATCCCCATCAGCCATTATCAGTACATGATATACAAATATCTGACCATAATCTGTCTTTTGGGACTTGTTATCGGCGGCATTGTTAAGCTCATCAAAAGAAGCGATACCGTCAATGCAGATGAATCCACACTTCCGGAGCAGAAGAAAAGTTCGGTTGTCATCCTCTGCGGCGCATTTGCAATATGCCTTGTTACACCGGTTATTCTGGCGCTAATATATTCCTACAGCTGGGATTTCCAGCCACAGGGGCGCTATTACCTGCCGATTTTGCTTATTCTGGCATTTATCCTTGTAAAGGGACTGAATAAAATACTTAATCCGATTGCCGGGAAGCTTTCCAAGCTTTCCCCAAAGCTTTCTGCCATGCTTTATCACATTTTCTATGCATTCTTTTTCCTTAATGCAATGTTCTCTGTATGGATGATGTTAAAATATTACCTTGTATTGTAAGCCTAATAATGTAAGGCAAAAGTTCCAAACTACAAAAAGGACCGGTATAACAACCGGTCCTTTTACTTTTATCATTTATCTTGCTTATCCTTACGAATAAACCTTAAGCATCAACGCTGTAGTTCGGAGCTTCCTTTGTGATATGAATATCATGAGGATGGCTTTCCTTAAGTGATGCAGCAGAAATCTTCACGAACTTACCGTTCTCCTTAAGCTCCTCAATATTCTTAACACCGCAGTAACCCATACCTGAACGAAGTCCACCAAGAAGCTGGAATACTGTATCTTCAACAAGTCCCTTATATGCTACACGGCCTTCAACGCCTTCCGGAACAAGCTTCTTTGCATTTGTCTGGAAATAACGATCCTTTGAACCATTCTCCATACCTGCGATGGAACCCATACCACGATATACCTTGTATTTTCTTCCCTGGAAGAGTTCGAATTCTCCGGGACTCTCCTCACAGCCTGCAAACATACTACCCATCATACATACGCTTCCGCCTGCTGCGATAGCCTTTGTAATATCACCTGAGTACTTGATACCGCCGTCTGCGATAATCGGAATACCATATTCCTTGGCAACAGCATATGAATCCATAACTGCTGAAATCTGAGGAACACCGATACCTGCAACGATACGTGTTGTACAGATACTTCCGGGACCCATACCTACCTTAACGGCATCTGCACCGGCTTCAATAAGTGCTCTTGTGCCTTCACCTGTTGCAACATTTCCTGCAATAACCGGAAGATTAGGGAATTTCTCCTTAATCATCTTGAGGCATCTGATAACATTTGCAGAATGTCCGTGAGCTGAATCAAGAACAACAACGTCAACCTTGGCATTAACAAGAGCTTCTACTCTTTCAAGAACATTTGCTGTAATTCCTACACCGGCACCGCAGAGAAGTCTTCCCTGTGAATCCTTTGCTGCAAGAGGATACTTAATTGTTTTTTCAATATCTTTTATGGTGATAAGTCCCTTAAGATTGTAGTCATCGTCTACGATAGGTAACTTTTCTTTACGAGCTTTTGCAAGAATCTCCTTGGCCTCTTCAAGAGTAATACCCTCCTTGGCTGTAATAAGATTCTCACTTGTCATAGATTCTCTGATTTTCTTACTGAAATCAGTTTCAAATTTGAGGTCACGATTTGTGATAATACCAACGAGTTTCTTTCCCTCTGTAATGGGAACACCTGATATTCTGAACTTGCCCATCAGTTCGTCGGCATCCTTAAGTGTATGATCAGGACTGAGAGAAAAAGGATCTGTTATAACGCCGTTCTCCGAACGCTTAACCTTGTCAACCTCTTCTGCCTGCTGTTCAATAGACATATTTTTGTGGATAATTCCGATTCCACCCTGTCTTGCCATCGCAATCGCCATACGGTGCTCGGTTACGGTATCCATACCTGCACTCATAAGGGGAATGTTAAGCTTGATTGTCTTAGTAAGATATGTCGAAATGTCAATTTCATTCGGTACCACACTTGCATATGCAGGAACTAAAAGCACATCATCAAATGTAATACCCTCGCGTATAATCTCACCCATTTTTTCTCTCCTTTCGCTATTTGAATTTTCAAATGATTTGCAGACTAATTTATCACAATTAATTATTAAATGCAATAAATTTTTAATCTTTGAAAATTTTGCGTGGGCATACATAGCTTAATGCATTAAGCAATCTGTCCCCGGGCTCCATGAGATATTCAATATTGCCCTCCATAAACAATGCGTATACGTCGCCTTCCTGCTCCGGTTTCTTTGAAGAGAAATCCTTCACAACCACCTGTCTGTTCTTGTACTCGCCCATTTTGCTGCCCTGTACGCGCACCATTGCCTCAAGCTTGTTAAGATCAATGGTAATCAGTTTCTTTCTCTTTGTGGCATTGTAGATTACATCAACGTCTATTTCCTTACCACAGTATGTATATTCATACTCAATCGAACTCTTTGAGCCCAAGAGATATCCCAAAAATCCGATTACAACTCCGATAAGCATCGGAATGAAACCACCTCCCAGCAGTCCGAATAAAAATACCAGTCCGCAAAGGATGTACAGAAAAATCATTCCGAAGGAATACAACATATTTCTTTTAACTTTCACAAGTACTTCTACAAATTCTTCTCTCATAGTCTGTTCAACTTTCTCCAAATACACTTTACAACCCGTAAGCGAAGTCTTCCGCAACAGGGTATATTAATAATATCCTAACAGGCTTCTCATTGCAAGTTTGCATTGCTGCTTATATAACAACATTACTTCCTATATTACGATGTTTCCTTCAAAGCTTACCTTTGCAGGTCCTGTCATATATACAAGGTTCTCTTTTCTGTCCCATTCAATCTGCACGTGACCTCCCAGGACCTCCACATCCACCTTTTCATCTGTAAGTCCGTTCAGGATGCAGGCAACAACCGTAGCACAGCAGCCTGTTCCACAGGCAAGTGTTTCTCCTGTTCCCCTCTCCCACACACGCATAAGTACGTGGGATTTGTCTATTATTTCCACAAATTCGGTATTTGTTCTTCTTGGAAAACGCTCGTGGTTTTCAAAGTACGGTCCGACTGCCTCAATGTCCAGTTCACGGACTCCCTTCATAAATACAACCGCATGGGGATTACCCATTGACACACATGTCATCCTGTAGACTTCACCGTTAACCTCAATAGGCTCATCAACAACTTCATCATTGTCGCTTGCTACAGGCACATCTGCTGCCTTAAGTATCGGAGCTCCCATATTAACACGAATGCTCTCGATTTTGCCGTCTTCTCCCGGTGTCAGAGTAAGGTATTTTACCGCACCGGCACTTTCAACGGTTATCTGAGTCTTATCCGAAAGACCGTAGTCATATATATATTTTCCCACACATCGCATTCCGTTGCCGCACATCTCCGATCTGGAACCGTCGGCGTTATACATTTCCATTTCAAACTCCGCAACTTTTCCGGGATTAATAAATATTAATCCGTCACTTCCTATTCCGAAATTACGGTTGCTGAGTTTAACTGCCAGTTCGCTTTTCTTGTCATCCGGTATTTTTTCTTCAAAGCCGTTGACATATACATAATCATTGCCGCAGCCATGCATTTTTACAAATTTCATTTCTTTTCTCCCCTGTAACACGTTTGGTTTCCGAGCATGCAACACCTACCGCCTGTTACTCGTCAAGGTACTCCAGAAAATCCAGCGCCTTATCGGCATGAGTCGAATTGCCGAATATCATAAGATATGCTTTCCCATCGGTATAAGGGAACATATTTCCTTCCTTGATCTTCTTGCTGTCAGATACATCGATACATAATGCTTCAACTTCTCCGACATAGCTTGCATCCTCCCCGACTTCTTCAACCGGGTTATCGTACCAAACAAGCTTATCCTCGTATTTTGCCATCTGCTCTTCAGATAAAAGATCCCTGAAATCATACAGGCAGTGCTGAGCACGGGTAAGCCTCATAAAACTTTCATCACACACAATCACATCCAGGTCCTGAGTCGATACATTCAGGAAAACCTTCTGCACCAGCATCTGACTGGTCTGATCCTGCTCCTCAAGATTGACATGTATCGAGGAATCCATCTTTATTTCTTCTTTTTCCTTATCATATTCCAGTCTATCTTCAAAGCCCGTCCAAAAGGTATCGTAATCGTATCTGTCTTCAAACTCTCCGTTTATTATCATGGCCTGGAAAACACATTCTTTTCTGTTTGCTATATCTATTGCCATACTCACTATAAATACAACCGCAAGAACAGCCACTATAAACTGAACCTTATAGTAATAAACAAAATATTTGACTCTTTCCAATCCGGTCTTGTTTTTCCAAACCTTCTTTATCTCATTTTTAATTTCATCACTGACTGAATTTGTATCCGAAGCCATATTTCCACTTCTCTCCTTAAAACTTTAATCGAGGAACAGCCTTAATCCTATTCCTAATGGGCCTTTCGCAGCAGTTCCTTAAGTTCTTCTATCGTGAACTCGTAATTGCTGTTACAGAAATGACAGTTTACCGTTATGAGCTTGCCGTCATTTATCATTGACTTAAGTTCATCCTTGCCCACACTAATAAGTGCCTTTTCAACATGCTCCTTGCTGCAGTTGCATGAAAAATGCAGTGGCAGTTCGTCGTTGAATTCAATATCAAAGCCTTCAAGAATCAACTCAAGCATCTGTTCCGGAGTATTGCCGTCATCCAGCATCTTGGTAACGGAATCAATCTTCTTAAGATTCTCCTCCAGTTTTTCCAGTACTTCGTCCTCTGCAAAGGGCATAAGCTGAAGAATAAAACCACCCGCCTGTTTAACGGTTGCGTCCTCCTTATTCATCAGTACCCCGAGACCTACGCTTGAAGGTATCTGCTCTGAAGTAACAAAATAGTAGGTCAGGTCCTCGGCAATCTCTCCGGTCTGAAGTTCAACCTGTCCTGCATAGGGCTCCTTAAGTCCCATATCCTTGATTACCTGAAGATATCCGTTTCCGACTGCTCCACCAACATCAAGTTTGCCAATGCTGTTGGGAGGAAGCATTACCTGGGGATTGTCAGCGTAACCCTTAACATTTCCTTTGCTGTCCGAGGTTACAACCACCTTTCCTATGGGGCCGTCACCCAAAAGAGCCAGTGTCATTACGTCGCCTTCATCCTTTAACATTGCCCCCATCATGGCGCCGGCGCTCAAAAGTCTTCCCACTGCCGCGCAGGCAACAGGACTGAGATTATGCCTTTTTCTTGCCTCTTCAACCGTATCTATGCTAACACATGCAAATGCTCTGATTTGTGCATTTGCAGCAGTCGCCCTTATTATTCTGTCCATTATTTTCCCTGTTCCTTTACTATCATATGAATTCTTTGTGAAATTTCTGTAACTTCTCCCTCCGTATCCGCATCGGTTACTTCAAGAAGAACCATTCCCGCTTCTTCCACAAAATGCTTCATCTCTTCTATTGTATATCCCCTTTGAAAATGGGTTTCTTCGCTTTTTCTGAACAACTCCCCTTCGCGGGAAAATATCGTCACTTCATATTCGTTGATATGCTCTTCTTCATGAAAATAATTATCCCAGATAAAGCTGTAATCTTCCCTATTCTCGGCAATTGTGGTATCACCGATTACATCGCGATATTTGTAGAGTGTATTGAAATCAAAAATAAAGATTCCGTCGGGATCCAGATAATTATTCACCAGTTTAAAGGTCTGAATAACATCCTCGTCCGTAAGAAGATAATTGATACTGTCACAGACACTGACAACAGCTCTTACAGTTCCGTAAAGTTCAAATTCGCGCATGTCCTGCAGAAGATATAAAATATCACTGCCGGATTCAACACGCTTCTCCAGCGCCTTGCCAAGCATCTCATCACTGACATCCACGCCGATCATATCGTAGCCCTTATCCGAAAGCATCTGGGTAAATGTCCCGGTTCCGCATCCCAGGTCCAGCACCAGTTCCTTGGGCACTCCGTATTTTTCAAATCTGTTCAAAACAAAGTCAAGCCACCGCTCATAAGGCGTATCTTCCATAAAGATATCGTAACAGCCGGCCAACTCACTATAACTATTCATTCAGAAATCCCTTCAAGAAATCCACCAGTTTATCCATCTGTTCATCGGTTCCCATAGAAATACGAAGGTAATTGTCGATTCTCGGCTTTTTGAAATATCTTACAAATATGCCTTCCGCTCTCAGGGCTTCAAATATCTCCTCAGCCTTTTTGGTCTCATGCTTTGCAAATATAAAGTTCGTTTTTGAATCGGCAAATGAGAATCCCAGAGCTTTAAGCTCACCCTTCATCCTTTCACGGGTTGCAACTGTCTTTGCGGTAATCTCGTTAAAATACTTCTCATCACGAAGTGCAGCCGCTCCTGCAGCAATGGTAATATTGTTCAATGTATATGAGTTGAAGGAGAACTTAACATCCTTCAGATATTTGATAATCTTTTCCTGTCCGAAAGCCATTCCGATACGAAGCCCTGCAAGAGCACGTGATTTTGAAAAGGTCTGTACAACAACCAGATTGTCATATTTATCAATAAGAGGCAGAGCACTCTCTGCTCCGAAATCAACATACGCTTCATCAACAATAACCACACGGTCACTGTTGAATTTTACTATTTCTTCAATCTGTGAAAGTGGCATCTGAGCCCCTGTGGGTGCATTGGGGTTGGCAATTACAACTCCGCCGTTATCGCACAGGTAATCTTCCTTTATAATATTGAAGTTCTCGTCAAGTGCCTTTGTCTCGTAGGGCATTCTGTACAAATCAGCCCATACATCATAAAAGCTGTATGTAATATCCGGGAAAATGACAGGTTTTCCGGAATTAAAAAATGTCAAAAAGCAAAGGGCCAGTACGTCATCGGAACCTATGCCCACAAATATTCTGTCAGCAGGAAGATGATATGTTCTCATTATCTCTTCCACAAGCTCGGTTGCCTGTGTATCGGAATACTTTCTCAAATCATCCGCATTAAAGTTCTTGATGGCTTCAGCCACAAGAGGTGACGGCGGATAAGGACTTTCATTGGTATTCAATTTAATAATATTCTTGTCTTTGGGTTGTTCACCCGGAACATATGGAACTACTTTTCTGATGTTATCTTCCCAGCTCATTTTGGCCTCCCACACGGGATAATTTGTCTTCTTCCCGCAAACTAAATCCTTTACCAGGGATTATTATAACTTTAATCAGATACCATTACAACAGACCAACCCCACTACTCTTATTAAAAAAATATTAAAAAACTATAAACTTTGCACCAAACTATAGACAATGACACCTTCCGATAATAGAATTTGTTTACTACCTTCGGGGAAAACGTGAAAAATAATCTCAGGAGGTACGTATGTACAATAATTCTACGTTATGTAAACCAAGTGGGTTTCATATCTTTTTAAGCAAACTTATTTTTTTCTTTATAAACAGATTTATTTTTACTTTTTCACTTTTACTTACCACAGTCTTTTTATTTCAGATATTTGGCAATGCAAACAGGTCATTTGCCGAGGATAATATCACCTATACCCAGAAAATTGTTCATAGGCACACCGGCACTTCCCAAAGTGGCGGCGGGTGTTACGGAAATGTTGAAGTTCGAACAACAACCGTTGAAGAGCCCTGCAGAGGTCACATGGTCTACTATCCGGAATGGAACAAAACCCAGTGTGACATCTGTGGCGCAAGCTACGATGGTGACCAAAGCTTCCGTGAATGCTGGACCACATATCCCACTGAAGTAAAGGAAGCCTTTTACCGGCTGAGTTGCGGCTATTCGGACAACCAACAGATCGGTACATATTCCGTAATACAAAACACTTCGGATTGGGCAAATGAAGTCACGCTTGCCATGAGTCTTTCTTCCTCGGTTCTTTCAGAGGAAAAGGCCAAATACAAAATAAACGGCAATGCAATTGAAGGTCACAGTTATATCGTTCCCGAAAACGGAACCTATACCGTCAGTCTCGTCACCTCTTCAAATACATCCGCAAAATCAATAGAAGTTGTCATTTCCAATATTGATAAAACCGCACCAACATTTTCCGTTGATTATGACCCCACACCGAACCTGCCAAGCGTAGATGTAACAATAACTGCAGCTGATGGAGATGGCGGAAGCGGTCTTGATTCGGCGCCATACTCCTTTGACGGCGGAAACACCTGGACCGATAATCCGGTCTGTAATGTTACAGAAAACGGAACGCTGGATATAGTGGTAAGAGATAAGGCCGGTAATGAAGCAACCGAAACAATAGAGATAAGTAATATTAAAAAGCCGGAGCCTCCAAAGCCGGAAAACGAAAATCCTTCCGGCAACAACCCGGGAGACAATAATAACGGCAACAATAATGGCAACAATACTTCCGGAAACAATACCAATGGCGACGGTAATTCCATCAGTGATAATAGCGGAGATAATACCAATGGCAACGGTGAAGATGGCAGTGGCAATTCCGTGGCCGACGACACTGATGACACAACAGCAAAGGTTTTACCTGTCACGCCTGTTGTAACTCCCACCCCGACAGTCAAAAAGAAACCTTCCGTTTCAACAGAGGGCGCAAACAAAGAGCCCATTAAGGTTCAGGTTATCTCCCCGGTGCTAAAAACTGCTCCCAAACCTGCCCAAAAGAAGGAATTAAAAAAGGAACAGACAACTGTTCCCTCGGTTCAAAGATCATCTGCGGATCTGCAACAACCGGTTCAAAAAAACAAAGAAAACTCCGACATAGTAACAGCCCTGCTTTGGGGAATAGGCGTCATTTGCCTTTGTGGATTACTTGTGCTCATTGCCCTTTTCCTCAACAGGATTTCAATTATCTGCAATATGAAGGAACGTGATAAATATGTTTTCAAGGGCTTAACGAATATCACCGGAAAGGACGGCATTTACGAAATAAATATAAATCAGAAGCTTTTTGAGAAATGTGATACAGGCAAGCTGCTCATAAAACTGCCTCCCCTTTTCGCAATATCCCACGAAGGAAGAGACATGGTAATCTATCTTCCCGACAAACAGTCTTATACCGTTTCTGTCTCCCGCAGAATATATCTGTCCGTCAAAATATAGTTACAAAAAAGGAGAAGTCATCTGACTTCTCCTTAATATTTTCTACCTGTAGTCAATTACAGAATGGTAAAAGTTCTCATTAATATATTCTTCCACATTTTCACTGTTTAAGGCCTTGCTCAAATTTGAAATCTTCTCGCTGTCCTTTTTTTCATAGGAAGAAACAAGACAGATGGCAAACAAATCCGTCAGTTTTGAGTTTCTGTTCTCATAGCCCAAAGCCTCATCAGGATTGATTCCCTCCAAAAGAGCACGATTATAATCACATATAAACAAATCACATTCTGTTCTGTCCGGGAAAGCATTTTCAAAATCCACCGGATCAAGTCTTATATCGAATGGGCTTTTTTCAACATCATCCGGACAAGCCTGATAGCCACTGCCAGGTCTCAATTCTATAATTCCCTTCTGTTCCAACAGTTGTAACGCTCTGGCCATTCCTATCTCCCCGGCAGGAACAACAACCGTAATCCCCTTCTCAAGGTGGTTCAAATCCTTAGCCTTTCCCGGGAAAATGGCAAGGGGTTCAAGATAAACTCTTTCAACAATGGAAAGGTCTGTACCGTTAATCATATTGTAAGAATCCAGAAATGCCTGATTCTCACATAAGCTTGCATCCGCCTCTCCGTTTTGCACCATTTCATTCGGTTTCGTAAAATCACTGCATTCCACCATCGAAAGATTGTATCCCTGAAGCTTAAGCTCAGCTTTTGCCGTTTCAAGAATTCCTTTTGCCGTCGCGCCGTAATATGCAACACTTATATTTGGAAGTGAAGCATCTGAAGAATCTGTATCGGTAACAGCCTCCGGTTCCTCCTCAACAGAGTTTACTGCCTCAGTTGCTCCCGAAGGAATTACCGCTACCGCTGTACTTTCTGTTTCCTGTGAGTTTGCATTTTCCGCAGTTGCTGATACTTCTTCAACAGCGTTTGTAACCCCCGGAATAGATTCTATTTCCACTTTAACGGTTGTATCTTTCTCCTCTGTTCCGCATCCAAAAAGAAGCAAAAGCGAAACCAGAGTAATACACATTACTACTTTTCTCATATATTACTTTCCTGTAAGCTGATAAAACTTTCCTGATAAATTCTGTTACATATGCATCGATTATACTTATTAGAATCTAAAATCGATTATAAAACACAGCAACATGTATGATTCTATCATTTATTTAGAAGCATAACAATATAAACAAAAATATAATCGTGTTTTAGCGTTTTTATGCTTGCAAAATAGCGTTTTTTGAAGTAAAATTTCAAGTGTAATTTATTTGTATCATTTCAGAACATACAATAATATGTATCCGTTCTTACATCTGAGCACATCATATGGTACGTCATCGAAGCCCATTTTTCTCTTGCAAGATTTCTTGCAAAATTCATTTTTGTTGGTTTACATAATGCTTCAATCTTGCAGGATAAAACCAAAAGTGTTATTTTTTGTCCTCCAAAGGCAAATTTCGAATATGTTGTTCTCTGCTTTTTGGCATCTACCACATATTGTTTGTGTTTTGAGTTCTGTTTCCAGTACTTTCGGATTTGTGCTAAATCATTTTTTAGCAAACAGCTGTTTTTGACTTGCAACTTGTGTTTCAGGTTCTTACATGACACCAATATATTGTTGTCATATATATCATTTTCCACAAAAATAGCAGCCATGAAAAATCATTTCATGACTGCTATTTTTGTTTATTTATTTTGCTAAATCACGATTTAGCATTTCTGATATCAATTATTGGGCCTCCGGTACCCTCAATATACTCTTTTGTTATCACTACCCTGCCGATATTGTCATCCTTAGGTATCTCATACATAATATCAAGCATAAACTCTTCAATTATAGACCTCAGGGCTCTGGCTCCGGTATCCCTCTCAAGAGCCTTATCCGCAATTGCTTCAAGTGCACCGTCGTCAAACTCAAGTTTAACCTCATCCAGTTCAAGCAACTTCTCATATTGCTTAAGAATTGCATTCTTAGGCTCCTTAAGAATCTTTATAAGCATATCCTTGCTCAAGCCCTGTAGTGTATATATTACCGGAAGACGTCCTATAAATTCAGGTATCATACCGAATTTCTTCAGGTCCTCTACAGTAACCTTGGAAAGGATATCCTTATCCTTATCATACTTGTCCTTCAATTCGGCTCCATATCCGATTGCTGTGGTTTTATGAAGTCTCTGCTTAATTATCTCTTCAAGATCCGGAAATGCGCCTCCACAGATAAAGAGGATATTTCTGGTATTAACCGTTGTCAAAGGAACCATTGCATTCTTGCTCATAGCCCCAACCGGTACCTCTACATCCGCTCCTTCCAGAAGTCTTAAAAGGCCCTGCTGAACAGATTCTCCGCTTACATCACGGGAATTATTGTTGTGTTTCTTTGCTATCTTATCAATCTCATCGATAAAGACAATTCCCATCTCTGCTCTGTCAACATCATTATCAGCTGCAGCCAGGAGTTTGGAAATAACACTCTCAATATCATCGCCTATATATCCGGCTTCTGTAAGAGAAGTTGCATCTGCTATGGCAAGCGGAACATCCAACAGTCTTGCCAATGTCTTTACAAGGTATGTTTTTCCGCATCCTGTTGGGCCTATCATAAGCATGTTTGACTTTTCGATTTCTATGGAATTCATTGTATCCGTAGCAACACGCTTATAATGGTTATATACTGCTACAGAGATAACCTTCTTGGCATATTCCTGCCCTATAATATACTCATCCAGCTGTGCCTTTATCTTATGTGGCGCAGGGACATTCTTAATGTCTATTATCGGTTTCTTCTCGCCGGGTTTCTTTTTCTTTACCCGCGTCCTTCCCGGGATTCCCCCCTCAAGATCAGATAAATTAAGGAAGCTTATGCCCGGAAACCCTTTAAAATACTGCTCAAGCCTGATTTTTGCATCATTTACGTTATCTCCATCGGGAGTCTCTGTTCCATCCTCCTTCTTGTCGGGATTGTCCATGTCATTTCCCACGTTCTTATGCTCATTCTCACACTTCTCAGAATCCTGTTCTGTGCCGGTTCCCTGCTCACTACCTTCAAAGGTTTTAGTCTCTTCAGGTTTCTTTTTTCCATAGGGAGGGGGCGTCATGGAAGGCATACCGTTAAAAATATTATCAAACCCCATGTTTTTTATCATGCCCATAGTCTTGTCCATGCAATCCTTGCAGACACACAAACTGCCGGGCAGTTGTATCATCTGTCCGGCTTTTGTTTCGCTCCTGTGACACAGGCAGCACACTTCTTCATAATTGTTGTTATCGTTTTCGCTCATTAAACCTCTACTCTTCCGGCAGCATATCCTTTGGAACCAACGTTATCTTAAGCGTCGTTTCATCATATACACCGTCTTCATTCACTCTGGCAACCGTTACTTCAACCTCTTCGCCTGCTTCATAATAATCAAGATTATCCTGAAGAGCCTGCATTGTTTTAACGGTAGTGCCTTCTAATTTTGTAACTATATCACCTTTTCGCATTCCGCCTTTATCGGCTCCTGTTCCTTCGTATATTTCATATACAAACACGCCCTGGGGGAATCCGTAAACCTGAACCATTTCATCCGAAACTGTCTGTCCGGATATACCAAGATATCCCTTATCTTCACCGGCAACCTCGCTCTTTGTCTTCTTTGTCTTCAAATCATCAATAATTGGCAAAGCTCTTGAAACAGGAATTGCGTATCCCATTCCTTCTACGGCAGAACCACCGATTTTACTTGAATTAATTCCTACTACTTCACCCTTAACATTGAGAAGTGCTCCGCCTGAATTCCCCGGATTAATTGCAGCATCTGTCTGAATTAAGCCTTCTGAATAATGGCCGTCCTCCATCTCAAGTTCTCTGTCAAGTGCAGAAATAACTCCTGTCGTAACCGACTGACCGTAGCCAAGTGCATTTCCGATTGCTATAGCAGGCTCACCAACCTTCAAAGCATCCGAATCACCGATGGAAGCAATTACTATTGCATTCCTTGTATCCTTTTCAAGATCCTCAAGCTTTACAGCTATAACAGCAATATCATTGTCGGCATCAGCGCCCTTAACATTGGCTGTAGCCTCTGAACCGTCAATAAATTTAACCTTCAACTCTTCCGCAGCCTCAATAACGTGGTTATTGGTAGCTATGAGAAGTTCTTCATCATTCTCACCTATAATAATTCCGGAACCGCTTGCCTCAGACTCTTCCTCGTAGATTCTTCCCCAGAAGTTTGTTTCATATATGTATCTATTATCAATGGTAACAATACTGGGCATTACTTTTTCTGCAACATCCGATACATCCGTTATCTGCATTGTTGCATCATTTTCTGTAGTAAATGTTTTTACCAGCGAATCATTTTCGCCGTATTTAGAATCTACCTTTTCAAGGATATCCTTTTCAAGCTGCTTCTTGAAATGCTCCTCATCAAAGGAATCATCTTCCGCAAGTATCTCCTCTTCCTCTGCAGGATAATATTTATCTATCGCCCTCATTGCAAAAGCGGCACATACACCAAAGAGAAGACCTGTTCCAATGGCAAGAGCAATCCTTCCGATTACCCTTCCGGCTTTTCTCTCCTTCTTGGGTTTTTTCTCCTTCTTAGCAGCTTTCTTGGGTTCTTCCACCTGTGCAACAACCTGCTGTGGCGTAGCTGTATACGTCGGCTCTGTTGGCTGCATGGGCTGCTGTGGCGTAGCTGTATACGTCGGCTCCGTTGGCTGCATGGGCGCTGTGTACGTTGTCTGATCTTTTATCTCATTCTCTTCATTATTGTTAGTTGTAATTTTTTCATCAATGTCCATAACATTGTCCTCCTCTACCTTTAACATCAGTAGCTTTCGTGAAAGTTCCAACGTCACATGACAAGCTTTTCCATATAAACCTGTCACAACTACTGACTTTAAGATAAACAGAAATTGTGTTCATTTTGTGTCGAAAATATATTTCTTTTATTAAATATTTGCTAATTACGCAAAAATTTCATTCTTTTTTATGAAACGGTAGGCAATCCTATAATCCTATATCCTATATCCTATATCCTATATCCTTCGTATTCCCCTTCTTCCCTCGTAGGCGGTTACATATTTCACTCTTTTTCCTGCTTTTCTGTACCCCAGGCGCCCGCAACGCTCTCAAGGGTTACATATTTTTCTCTTTTTCCTGCTTTTCTGTAACCACAAGCGCCCGGCACGCTCTCAAGGGTTACATATTTTTCTCTTTTTCCTGCTTTTCTGTAACCACAAGCGCCCGGCACGCTCTCAA